>NZ_JRGK01000046.1 GCF_000764645.1 Aeromonas finlandensis | reverse complement strand
CCCCCGCCCCTACGTTGAGCAGGAAGTAGCGCAGGTGCTGCGCCAGCTCGCGCTGCTCCTTCTCGGGCAGCAGATCCCCCATCAGCGCCTTGCCCGGGATGTCGATAAAGGCATAGGAGAGACCGGAGCCAAACACCCCCAGCGCGATCAGCCAGAGGGAGTGGCCAAATCCCAGCAGCAGATAAGCCACCCACGACACAGCGCAGCCCAGCAGCAATATGGCGCGGCGGCCAATCTTGTCGGAGAGCCACCCCACGTAGAAGCCGATGAGGCAGGAGAGCACCGCCGCGCCACCGAGCAGCATCCCGATGCCGGAAGCGGAGAGGTCATACTCCCGATACAGCAGGATGGAGAGAAAGGGCCAGACCATGAAAAAACTGGTGCGCACCATGAAGGTGCCCAGAATGACGATCCAGACCAGCAGGGGAAATTGCCTGAGGGTATTCCATGGCATAGCAAGACTCCGTGGCGCGTGGGCCAGATAATCAGTGATAGAAAGGGGTTAACCGCAACGGAAGGCCTCCATCGAGGCAACCGCTATCCGCGCGGGACAAGCTGCCCGGCGTTTCCCCAGAAACATCTCAACACACCAGGTCAGTCTGAGTGGCCTTGTTGACAGCGGGTCCCCCCGTTCCGGGCTGATATTCAGCACGTGAGGGACTCCATCATAGGTGGCACGGTTGTCACACCGCCTTGCCAACCCCTTCCTTGTGCCGAGCGCTATAACGGGCCCCCGACTCATACAGCGCGAGCGTGACCACACAGAGCAGCGCCATCAGCACATAGAGCAGCTGGCCGCTCCACTGCTCGAGGATCCAGCCGCCAAGCAGGGCGCCTGCGGCCCCTCCCAACCCGGCCAGCGCGCTGGCACCAAAGTAGCTCCCCTTGAGATGAGCGGGGGCCATCTGGTCGATCAGCACGTTGAGCAGCGGAAACAGAATGCTCTCACCGATGCTGAGCAGCAGCACGGCGCCAAACCAGTGACTGCGCACCGTCGGGTCCCCCAGCGCGAAGAGCAGCTGGGCCGCGAGAAACAACGCCATACCGATATGAAGCCGCACCCGCACCGGCCAGCGCGACAACAACCGCAGCAGCGGAAATTGCAGCAGCACCACGGTCAGGGCATTGGTCGCCACCAGCAGGGCAATCAGCTCGGCCACCTGCGGCATACCGGCGCGGGTCAGGTATTGCACCAGCGGCGAGTGAAACTGGGAGTAGACCAGCACCATCAACAGGTTGGCCATCACCAGCAGCAGGAAGGCCCGATCCGCCAGCAACACCTTGAGGGCATCCCGCAGCCCGGGGCCAGCCGCACCCGACTTGCCAGTGCTGCCAGCCTGGCGAAATCCCCAGCCAAAGGCCAGCGCCAGCAGCAGATAGCTCACCACCAGAAACAGGAAGGTCTCCTGCTGGGCGTTGATCCCGAGGGTCACCCCGAGCAGCGGCCCCAGCGCCGCCCCCAGATTGAGCAGAAAATAGCGCAGGTGCAGTGCCAGCTCCCGCGCTTTGGCCGAAGCCAGACTGTCAGCCATCAGCGCCTTGCCGGGGGCATCGATGAGCCCCGACGAGAGGCCACTGCCCATCACCCCAACCCCGAGCCAGAACACAGTGTGCGAAAAACCGAGCAGGCCGAAACAGAGCATCGCCACCAGACAACCGGCCAGCAGTATGCTGCGCCGCCCGAAGCGATCAGAGAGCCAGCCGCCGTAGAAACTCACCAGGGTGGAGAGGGCCATCGATCCCCCCAGCAGCAGGCCGATCAGGGTGGCCGAGAGGTCATACTCCCGATAGAGCAGAATGGAGAGGAAGGGCCACACCATGTAGTAGCTGGTGCGCACCATGAAGGTGCCCAGAATGACGATCCAGACCAGTGGGGTAAATTGCCTGAAGGTGCTCCATGACATAGCTATGCTCCATACCCCCGCAGCTCTTACCACAAGATCCTGCCATAAACGGGGGGAAAGCATTCAGTTGTAACAGAGGGCTTCAATAGAAACAACGCTCGCTCACCATCAAGGTGCAACCGGATGCAAAAAAGCCAGCCGGTGGGCACCGGCTGGCTTTTTTATCACGGAACGTCCCTCGGACTAACGCCAGAGGGCCGGGCTTAGCGCCAGGGGCTCTGTTGCCACAGCCGCCCTAATCCCGCCTCCAGCGCCTGCGCGCCCTGCTGCCCCAGCTTCTGGGTCAGGCTTTTTGGCTTGCGATAGCTGATGCCGACCACCTTGTGGTGGCTGGCCTGCGCCAGCAGGTAGTCATCGCTGGTGCAGAGGGTATCCACCAGCCCCAGCCCCTTGGCCTGATTCGCCAGCCAGTGTTCACCGGTCGTGACCTGATCGATATCGAGTTGCGGGCGATGTTCGGCCACAAAGGCCTTGAAGCGCTCGTGGATCGCCGCCAGCTCCTCGCGAAACTTCTCGCGCCCCAGATCGTCGTTCTCGCCGAACATGGTGATGGTGCGCTTGTATTGACCGGCGGTGTGCATCTCGAATTCGATATCGTGCTTTTTCAGCAACTTGTTAAAGTTCGGTAGCTGGGCGATCACCCCGATGGAGCCGACGATGGCAAAGGGGGCAGCCAGGATCTTGTCAGCCACACAGGCCATCATGTAGCCGCCGCTCGCCGCCACCTTGTCGATAGCAACGGTCAGCGTGATGTCCTTATCCCGCAGCCGCTGCAACTGGGAAGCAGCCAAGCCGTAACCATGGACTACGCCGCCACCGGATTCGAGCCGCAGCAGCACCTCGTCGCCGGGCTGGGCCACACCGATCACCGCGCTCACCTCTTCGCGCAGAGAGGCCACCTCTTTGGCATCCATGCTGCCGTTGAAATCGAGCACAAACAAGCGGCTGCGCTCATCACCCGCCTTGGCACGCTTTTTCTGCTCCTCTTTCTGCTGCTTTTCCAGCACCTTGCGTTCGGCCTTGCTGGCGAGCGCGCTCTTGAGCGCAAACTGCCCCTGCTCCAGCTCGCTCGAGAGATCGGTCACCACCAGCTCACCCTTGCGCGCTTTCGGCTGGCGAGTGCTGACGATCATCAGGATGATGGCGCCGATAGCCAGCAGGAAGGTCACAGTTTTGGCCAGAAACAGGCCATATTCGGTCAAAAATGTCACGATGGACTCCAGAATGGATCGGTTTTCGTCACATTCTAGGGAGTTTGACGGATGCGCGCAAAAAATCGCAGCCAGAGCCCGGAAAAACCAACCCGAGCATCACAACCTCTCTATTTTCTTCACATTTTTCTTGCCGCTCGCTGGTCAAACAGGCGCACGGATCAGTACACTTGGCGCCGATTGCCATACCCTTATGGCCAGAATTTGTTAACAGGAGTTGTCATGCTCGATTATCAGGCACCCCGCGATCTGCTCAAGGATAAAGTCATTCTGGTCACCGGTGCCGGCGACGGGATCGGCCGCGAAGCCGCCCTCACCTACGCAGCCCACGGTGCCACCGTGATCCTGCTCGGCCGCACCAGCGCCAAACTCGAAGCCGTGTATGACCAGATTGAAGCTGCCGGTTATCCGCTGCCCGCCATCGTGCCGGTGGATCTGAAAGGGGCTACCGCCGCCCACTACCGCGGCATGGCCGACACCTTCGCCCAGCAGTTTGGCCGCCTCGACGGCGTGCTGTTCAACGCCGGTCTGCTTGGCACCCTATCTCCGTTTGAACACATTCAGGAGAAAGAGTGGGACGAGGTGATGCAGGTCAACGTCAAATCGGAATTCCTGCTGACCCAGGCGCTGTTGCCGCTGCTGCGCCAGACCGCCAAGGCACATGGCGATGCCTCCATCGTCTACACCTCCTCCAGCGTGGGGCGCAAGGGGCGTGCCTACTGGGGCACCTATGCCATCTCCAAATTTGCCATCGAGGGGATGATGGAAGTGCTGGCCGACGAGCTGGAGAACACCGGCGTGCGGGTCAATACCCTCAACCCGGGCGGTACCCGCACCAAGATGCGCGCCAGCGCCTTCCCGGCGGAAGATCCCATGAACCTCAAGACCCCGGCCGACCTGATGCCGCTCTACCTCTACCTGATGGGGCCGGACAGCCGTGGCAAAACCGGCCAGACCTTTGTGGCTCAACCAAAATAAACAGGTGGCGCAGCCCAAATAAACAAGTTGCGTGGCTCAGCCCAAATAAATCAATAAAATACCCAGAGTGTTGTGCGGCAGGGGTTAAATTGAATAGGGAGCAAAAGCTCTCTGTTCGAACCCCTGACCATCCTATCTCCAATCAGGTTGAACTATGTTTCGTCCCAAGAGCACGTTTGAGCAATGGCGGATCTTTCAGGCGGTGGTCGACTGCGGCGGCTACGCCCAAGCGGCCGAGGCACTGAACAAGAGCCAGTCCTCCCTCAATCATGCGGTTGCGAAGTTGCAGCAGAGTCTGGGTGTGCCCTTGCTGGAGGTGCGCGGTCGCAAGGCGGTGCTGACCCCGGCGGGAGAGATCTTCCTCAAGCGGGCCCGTCAGTTGAGCCAGCAGGTGGAAGAGCTGGAGAATCTGGCCAACAACCTGGAGCGGCAGTGGGAGCCGCAGATCAACCTCTATGTATCCGCATTGCAGCCAAGAGATCGCCTCTATCGGGCGCTCGCCTGCTTCTATCCCCGCAGCCGGGGTTGCCGGGTCAATCTGCACGAACGCATTCACTGCCACTTCAACGCCCTGCAACCGGGGGATCTGATGCTCTCCGAGCACCTGCCCGGCGATCGCACCGGCCTGTTGCTGGACGAGGTGTGCCTGCTGCCCCTCTGCGCCGCCAGCCATCCACTGGCACAGGAGGAGGGGGCGATCCGCAGTGATATGCTGACCGGCTACAACCAGATCAGCCTCCATCCTCCCATTCACCGCTCGGTGGACTGGAACGATGCAGATGACACCGGCTGGAAGGCCACCCACTACCATGAAGTGATCGCCATGCTGCGCCTTGGCCTCGGCTATGCCTGGCTGCCGCGCCATCTGGTGGAGCGGGAGCTGGCAGAAGGCTCGCTCATACAGCTGGATCTGGAGAGCGGCAACGAGCGCCACCTCTATACCTATCTGCTGACCCTCTCCCCCGAGGCCCTCGGCCCCGCGACCGAGCTGCTGCTGCGCTGCCTGCGCAAGGAGTATCAGAGCGAATCATCACCGATCCCGCACGCCCAGCCCCAGCACAGCAAATAACAGCCAAATTACCTCGTCAGACGTTGGGTACCCGCAAGCTGGCGGCCAGTGCCACCAGTGCCAATCCCAGCGCCACCATAAAGACCCCGTGGAAACTCCACACCTCCGCCACCACACCGGCGATGGCCCCCGCCATGATGGAGCCGGTGCGGATGCTGTTGGCAAACAGGGTGGTCGCCACCCCGGCCCGCCCCGGCATCAAATCCTGAAAGTAAGACATGCCGATCCCCGCCACGATGCCGATGAAGATGGCGTTGAACAGCTGCAAGGCGATCAGGGCGTATTGATCGGTGAGAGTCACCAGACCGGTGTAAAAGGCCGCGCCAGCCAGCACCGCCAACAGCATCATGGGGCGCTTGCCAAAGCGGGCCGTGTAGTAACCCGCCAGCAGCATGAAGGGGATCTCCAGCGCCGCCGCCGTGCCCATCAGGATACCGGCGAGCTTCTCATCCATCCCCAGCTCGCGAGTGATGTAGAGCGGCATATTGATGAGGTACATGCTGTTGCAGGTCCACATCAGGGTGGAGGCGATAAAGAGCGCCCGCACCGCCGGATCCCGCCAGCTGCTGACCCGCGGGGCCTCCTCATCCATCTTGGGCAGCGGCAGGGAGGGCAGCCAGCGCCACACCACCAGAGCGCAGAGCAGGTAAGCCAGTGCCGAGGCCAGGTACATCAGTTCAAAGCCATAGCCGATGGCCAGCGCGAAGGCGATGGGTGGGCCTATGACCCAGGCCAGCGAAAATTGGGCCCGCATCACCGAGCTGAACATGTCCGCCCGCCGGTTGCGGCTATCGGAATACTCTCGCGCCAGCGCAAACAGCTGAGGGCTGGCAGTGGCCGCCAGCGCTGCCAGCATGACCCCCAGACTCGCCAACAGCCAGTAGTTGCGGTTCCAGGCAAACAGCAAAGAGAGCGCCACCCCGGCAAAACAGCAGCGCAGGATCAGTCGTTTGCGATCCCCCTTGTTATCGGAGCGATGGCCCAGCCACTGGCTGACCAGAATGCCTACCACAGCATTAATGGTGTAGAAGAAGCCCACCAGAACGGGGCGCACCTGCACCTCCTCGGCCAGAAACAGGCTTAAGGTAGGCACCTGCAACGCCACCGCAACGCCGGTCATAAAGGTCACGGCCAGAAACGAAAGAGATACGGGGTCCGGGCGTTTGACCGCCGCTATCGACAAGCTCATAGGGTTACCACTGATTGGAAGGAAGATACGGACTAACGGGCGGCAGCCGTATGAAATTTCGGCGCTTATCTTATGTCATTATCAAGAGCTGGCTCAAGGACGGCATAAGCAGGTGTGCGCCTTGCGAGGGAGGCCGCGACCCCGTAGAGTGAACACCCATACTGCCAGCACAAGGAGTTCGCATGTTTGATTTTGATCAGGAAGTAGACCGCAGTGGTACCATGAGCCTGAAATGGGACAAGTACAAAGGTCAGGACGTGCTGCCCATGTGGGTTGCCGATACCGATTTTGTCTCCCCCCCCTCCGTGATTGAAGCACTCACCCAACGGGTCGCCCACGGCATTTTCGGCTATTCACGCCCCTCGCCCCGCCTGATCGAACTCATTATCGAACGGATGGCTACCCGCTATGGCTGGGCCATTCAGCCGGAGTGGCTGGTGTTCCTGCCCGGCGTGGTGCCGGGGCTCAACCTTGCCTGCAAGGCGTGGAGTCAGCAAGGCCGCGGCATCATCACCCCCAAGCCGGTTTACTACCCCTTTCTGCAGGCGCCGGGCTTCAATGACCGCCCCCTGCTCACCGTCCCCATGGTGGAAGAGGCGGGTCGCTGGGTGCTGGATCTGGCCGAGCTGGAGCGTCAGGCCCCCTCGGCGGATCTGCTGCTGCTCTGCAACCCTCACAACCCGGGCGGCACCATCTTCACCCGTGACGAACTGCTGGCCATCGATGCCATTGCCGCGCGCCACAATCTGGTGATCTGCTCCGATGAAATCCACTGCGATCTGCTGCTGGATAAAAACGCCCACCACATTCCCTACGGCGCCATCAGTGCACAAGCGGCCGAACGCTGCGCGGTGATGATGGCCCCGAGCAAGACCTTCAATATCGCCGGTCTCTGCTGCTCATTCGCTATCATCCCCAACCCCCGTCTGCGCTTTAGGCTGCAACAGGCGATGCGCGGCATCAGTGCCGATGTCAATCTGCTGGGATTCGTGGCTGCCGAAGCAGCCTATGAAGGTGGCGAACAGTGGCTGACCGAACAGCTCGACTATCTGGCGGCCAATCTGGCCCTGATCCAGCAGGCGGTAGCCCGCTGGCCTGGCGTCAAGCTGGCCAGCCATCAAGCGACGTATCTGGCCTGGATCGATGTGAGCGCCCTTGACCTTGCCGACCCCATCGCCTTCTTCGAGCAGGCCGGGGTCGGTCTCTCCCCCGGCGCCCAGTTTGGCAACGGCCAGTTCGTGCGGCTCAACTTCGGCTGCACCAGGGCACGGCTGACCGACGCACTGGCGCGGATGGAGCGGGCAATTCTCGGCCACAGCAAGCCCTAATCAGCCAGTAACGGGATGGGCAAGCCCCATCCCTTTTACCCTGTGTCATCAGCCAGCGATCAACTCAGTCAACGGTCACTTATGTCTCTACGGATCTTGCGTCACCTCCTGCCTCCCCTCTGTGCACTGCCCGCACTGATCCCCCTCAGCAGTCAGGCGCTGACCATCGGAACGGGCCCGCTCAACGGCGTCTACTACCCGACCGGTGGCGCCATCTGCCGGGTGCTCAATGCCGGCCATGCCCTGCATGGGGACAGCTGCACCGTGCAGAGCACCCGTGGCTCGATGGCCAACCTCAAGGCGCTGAACAAGGGTGAAGTACAGCTGGCGCTGGTGCAGTCCGATGTATTGCACCACGCCCTGCACGGTACCGGCCCCTTCAGCGGGCAGGGGGCCAACAGTGAGCTACGCAGCCTGTTTCGCCTCTATCAGGAGTCGCTGACCCTGCTGGCCGCCCCCGATAGCGGCATCACCACCCTGGCAGATATCGAGGGGAAACGGGTCTATCCGGGCAACAATGGAGCCGGTGAGCAGATCACCAGCCAGGCCCTGATGGCGGCCATGGGATGGCAACCCGGGCGGTTTGCTGCCTATCAGATCACATCGAACAGCGAACCGCTGGAAGGGCTCTGCGATGGCTCGCTGGATGCCGCTTTTGTGGTAGCCGGTCACCCCAGTCAGGCAGTCGGCGATCTGGTCAGCCGCTGCAAGGTGCGCCTGATCCCCATCGAAGGGGAGCAGATCGACAAGCTGCTCAAGCAACATCCCTACTACCAGCGCAGCCGCATCGCGGCCAACCTCTATCCGGGGCAGACCACCTCCATCAACAATATCGGGATGAGTGCCGAACTGGTGGCACTGGCCAGTCTGCCGGATCCCATCGTTCGTACCGTACGCGATACCCTGCTGGCCCGGGTCAAGCAGTTCAGTCGGTTGCATCCTGCCCTGAGCAAGGTAACTCCCGAACAGTTGCAGGCACAAACCGAACTGCCCCTCCATGCGGGGATGTCGGATCAGCCGCCAGCCCCCTTGCCACTGACCCCCGAGCAGTTAACAGCGGAACAGTTAACGCCGGAGCAGTTAGCAGCTGAATCATCGACCTCAGATGCGGCGCCAACGGCAGAGCAGGTGAGTGCCGCCGACGGGACGACAACGCCCCTTGAGGTACCCTCCGACGGGATCGCCACCAACAGTGCAGCCGTGGCGACAGACGCCACAGAGGCCACTCCCTTGCCCGAAGAGGCGCTCGAGGTCACCCCCGAGCTGACTGCGCCAACCAGCGAGGTTGAGAGCGAGGCCCCCTCTGCCGCAACGTCAACGACGCCAGCACCATCGACATCGGCAGCCGTTTCGACTCAGTTACCACAGAGCGCCTCTGCCGCCACTGCGCCGCAAGAGCAGGAAACTCCGCCTGCCAGCAGCGCGGTTGCTGATGAAACCCCGCCACAGGATAAAACCGACACGCCTCCCTCCCTTGCAGCCAGCGCAGCCACGCCGCTACAGCCCTGAGTGGTCAGCCCCAACAAACGCATCAGGGCAGCCTCGGCTGCCCTGATTGTTTACGCGCGTTCGATAGTGACGCAATTGATGGCGGCGCAGTCACCCTGATTGGCCTGCTCACCTTGCCACCCCGCTACGGCTCCATTCCCCTCGTCAGATAGGGATTGGGCTTCTGGATCTCCTCCTCCACCCAGTGCAGCAACTGCTTGATGGCCCTTGATAACACCTGATTCTGGCGCACCACATAGCCCAGACTGGTACCGGGAAAGTCGCTCAGGCTGGTCACCGACGCGGTGAGGTTGAGGCGCGGATGCAGGGCGAAGTCCGGCACGATGGCGACACCGAAGCCCGCCTCGGCCCAATCCAGCTGAGCATCGACACTACCCACCTCCATGATGCGGCAGGGGGGCAAGGCCAGCAGCGGCAAGGACGGATCGATCAGCGCCCGGGTACGGGTATCGTGACCGAGCAGGATCAGGGTTGGCTCGTCGAGGGGGTCGCTCTCTCCCGCTACCGCCCGCGCCTGCCAGCGGGCGAGGCCGTGACCCAGCGCGCACCAGGTCACCTGTTGCAGCTCGGTATAGAAGAGTGGCTCGCTGCGCTTTTGTGCCATGACAAAACCCAGATCCGCCTTGCCCGCCTTGACCAGCTCTGCCGCCTGATCCGAGGTGGTATTAGACAGAGTGAGATCGATGCCGGGGAACTCCCGCTTGAAGCGCTGGAACGGCTGGATCAGCAACAGGCGGGAGATGATGTCGCTGGCGGCGATGGCCAGCGTCCCTTGGCTGAGCTGGTTGAGAGCATTGAGGTCGGATTGGCAGAGCTGCAACTCGGCGATGGTGCGCTCGGCGCTTTGCAACAGCCGCTCCCCCGCCTGCGTCAGACGAAACGGGCTGCGCTCGATCAGCCGCACCCGGGTCGCCTGCTCCAGCCGCTTGATATGGAGGCTGACATTGGGCTGGGTCATGTGCAGCTCGGTGGCGGTCTGACCAAAATGTTGCAATCTGGCCAGGGTGACAAAGGTTTGCAGCCAGTGAATATCCAGCATAAGAGTCCCTCAACCCGTGATGTGCGGGGCTTGCCCGGCAAAATCGGGCGGCTTGCCGCTTAATCGGCCCTGATTATATGGTTTTCTTATCGGAATTATAAATATAATTAATTTTTCTAATCCGCATCAGGCTCCTAGGATGGACGCCTAACGTCTTAGGAGAAAGAGTCATGTCGTCTATCGTAGTCGTAGGTGCTAACTGGGGTGATGAAGGCAAAGGCCGCATCGTTGATTATCTGGCAGGTCAAGCTGGCGCCAGCATTCGCTTCCAGGGCGGCAACAACGCTGGCCACACCGTGGTCAACGACCTTGGCACCTTCAAGCTGCACCAGGTTCCAAGTGGCGTGTTCAACCCGGATTGCCTGGTTGTCCTCGGCCCGGGCATGGTGATCAGCCCCGAGAAACTGACCGTCGAGCTCGACGAAGTCAAAGCCTCCGGCGTGACTCCGAAGCTGGCCATCTCTGACCGCGCGACCCTCTGCCTGCCGCTGCACGCACTGGAAGATACCCTGGAAGAGCAACGTCTGGGTGACGGCGCCTATGGCTCCACCCGTCAGGGCATCGCCCCTGCCTACGGCGATCGCGTGATGAAGAAAGCGATCCTGGTCGGCTGGCTGAAACAGCCGGAAGTGCTGGTCGAGCGCATCCAGTTCATGCTGGACTGGAAACTGCCGCAGATGAAGGCTATCTACCCCTCCTTCGAATTCACCCAGACTGCCCAGGAGATGGCCGACTGGCTGCTGGAAGTCTCTGCACCCTGGATCGACGCCGTCTGCAACGTCAGCATGCCGCTCAAAGCGCTGCAGGCGGAAGGCAAGACCCTGCTGTTCGAAGCACAGCTGGGCGCGGGCCGAGATCTCATCTATGGCGAATACCCCTGGGTCACCTCATCCCACGTATCTGGCGCCTACGCCGGTATCGGTGGCGGTCTGCCGGCACTGCGTCCGGAGCGCGTCATCGCCGTGGCCAAGGCATTCAGCTCCTCTGTCGGTACCGGCACCCTGCTGACCGCCATGGAGAACCAGGACGAGTTCCGCAAGATCACCAACGAGTTCGGTGCCACCACCGGCCGTCCCCGGGATGTCGGTTACTTCGACGCTGTCGCCACCAAGAACGGTGTCGAGCTGCAAGCCGCTACCGAAGTGGCCCTGACCAAGCTGGACTGCCTGACCGGTCTGCCGGATCTGAAGATCTGCGTCGCTTACGAAGGTGCCCACACCGAGAACCCGATTTGGCCGCAAACCGCTGCCCTGAAGCCGGTTTACGAGCAGATGGAAAGCTGGAGCGAAGACATCACCGGTTGCCGCACCTTTGAAGAGCTGCCGCGCGCTGCCCAGCAGTACGTGCTGCGTATCGAAGCGCTGCTCGGCGTACCGGTTCCGATGGTTTCCGTCGGCCCGGGCCGTGACGAGATGATCCTGCGCTAAGCCGCACCTCTCATCGTCAAACAAAAAACCGGCATCCAGATGCCGGTTTTTTTATGGCTGACATTTACCCTCTCACCATAATAATCACCCAAAGGCTCAAGTAACTCACCAAACGGCGTAGTATTGAGCCGTTCTGCAACAATATTCTGCCCCGCCCTCGCTAAAGTGATCCCGTTACCACACGAGGAGTCACCCGATGAAATTGCTCAAACAGAGTGCCCTGCTGCCACTGCTCTGCCTGACGGCCCTGCCCGCCTTTGCCATGACCCTGAAGAGCACGGATATTCACGAAGGCCAGCTGATGGATAAACAGTTCAGCTTCAACGGCTTTGGCTGCAGTGGCGACAACCGCTCGCCCCAGCTGAGCTGGCAGGATCTGCCAGCCGGCACCAAAAGCGTCGCCATTACTGCCTATGACCCCGATGCCCCTACCGGCAGCGGTTGGTGGCACTGGCTAGTGGTGAACCTGCCTGCCACCCAGAGCGAGCTGGCCAGCAATGCCTCCGGCAAGCTCAAGCAGGGATTGGAGATCCGCACCGACTTTGGCAGTCAGGGTTACGGCGGCCCCTGCCCGCCCGCGGGCCACGGCATGCACCGTTATCAGTTCACCGCCTGGGCCCTGCCCCATAATCTCGAGGTGAAGGCCGATACCCCGCCCGCTATGGTAGGCTACATGCTCAACAGCATGGCGCTCGGCAAGGCCACCCTGACCGCCACCTTCGTCACCCCCTAGGAGCCAACCGGATGAGCACGCCCCTGCTGCAACAGAGCCACTATCTCGGGATCCGCCAGCAGCCCCTGCATCGGGTGCTCATCTATGCCCCGACCCTCATCTGGGTCACCCAGGGGAGCAAGCAACTGTGGTGGCGCGAGCGGCGTCTGTCGTTTGACAGGGAGCGCTGGCTGCTGATCCCGGCAGGCCACCAGCTCACCTTCGTCAATCAGCCGGAGCAGGGAAAATTTCGCTCCCACGCCATCACACTGCTCACCCCGCCGCCGCCAGAATGGCTGGCAGAGTCAGCCCCTTCCCACACCGATCTGGACGAACCTGCAGTCAAGGTCACCTCCGGGCTTACCTTCTGCTTCGAGCTCATCAGCACCATGGCCGAGCGGGGGCTGAGTGAAGCGACCCAAGCCGAACTGCTGCGCGGCTTCTATGCCGAGCTGCGGACCGCCAACGCCCTCGGGTTGCTCTTTCCCGCCAGCACCATGACCCTCGCAGAGCGGCTGGCACGCTACCTGGCGGTAGAACCCGGCATCGACCACACCCTGGAGGCGGTGGCCCCCCACTTCTCCATGAGTCGCGCCTCCATGGTGCGCAAGCTGTCCGCCGAAGGTCGCAGCTTTCGCCAGTTGCTGGCTCAGGTGCGCATGAGTCACGCCCTCAACCTGTTGCAACAGGGCCTCACCCCGCTGGAGGTCGCTCTCGCCTGCGGTTATGACTCCCCCAGCCGTTTTGCCGCCCGCTTCAAACAGGAGTTCGGCCTGACGCCCCACCAATATCTGCACACCTGCCCCACCAAACTGGCGAGCAATATCAAGTAAAAACATTACTAAATAATAATCTTATGTAACCTGATGTAACCCGGTGATCCCGCTCACATTGCCACCTCTTCAGAGTGTGATCTCGCGCCAGAGATCCCTTTCCCCTTGCCATACAATGGCTACTGAAAACCTTTTCACTAAAAATAAGCGTAAAAAGTCTTCTTTTTAACCTACAAAAATGGAATTGGAGCGAGAAATGTTTCGTAAAACTTTACTCTCGGTAGCCCTCAGCACCGCCCTGTTTGGACTGACTGCCTGCAACGACAACCAGACGGAAGAGAGCACCGTCGCCAAGCCGGAGCAGGCAACCCAATATCGGGACGTGATCGACCGCCGGGGAACGCCGACCCAATTCCGCGACTTTGACAGCTACTCCAACCTCAAATACAACCCGCTGCTCGATCTGGGGGCCTGGCACGGCTTCCTGCTGCCCGCCAAGGACAGTGAGTGGGGTGGCTTCACCGGCCCCATGGTGATCGCGGAGGAGTACAGCCTCTTCTTTGCCCGTGAGCTCGACAAGCTCACCCTGAGCGATGCGAGCGGCCGCCAGTTCCCGCTCACCAGCGCCTGCAAGCAGGAGGTGTACGCGATTCCGGGCGCACTGGTGCAACGCTTCGAGTTCGAGCCCTTTACGCTGGAGCTGGAGCTGCGTTATGGCGATGCCCGCACGGCGCTTATCCGCACCCGACTCATCAACCAGACCGATGCGCAGCTCTCCCTTAACCTCAACTGGCAGGGCGAGTTGCTCAACCAGTGGGATGCCGAGCACACCATCGCCGAGCAGTATCCTGACTGGACCCGTACCATCAGTCAGCACGAACAGGGGATCGAGTTCCAGTTCGGCAAACTGCGCAGCACCTGGAACATCATGCAGAGCGGCAGCGCCCGCTATCGCATCGACCGCACCCTGCCAAGCCGCACCACCCTCGACCAGAAGACGCTGGGCTACCAAAGCGAGGCCAGCATTACCCTGGCCGCCAAGGGGAGCGAGGATATCTATACCCTGCAGAGCTACCTCCACTCCGCAGATGACGCCAGCCGCTACCAGCAGAGCCGTCAAGCGCTGCTGGCCAACCCGGCCAACTATTTTGCCGACTCAATCCGCCGCTGGGAGGGCTACCTTGCCAACGGTCTCTCCAATCAGGGGATCCCCGAGTCGGAGCGTCGCATCGCCGTCAAGGCGATGGAGACTCTCAACGGCAACTGGCGATCCCCGGCTGGCGCCATCCTCCACGATGGGGTGACCCCCTCCAATACCGCCCGCTGGTTCGACGGCGTCTGGGCCTGGGACAGCTGGAAGCACGCCTACGCCATGGCCCACTTCAACCCGGAGGTGGCCAAGAACAACGTGCGCGCCATGTATGACTATCAGGTGCAACCGGATGATCCGGTTCGTCCGCAGGATGCAGGCATGGTGATCGACGCCGTCTTCTACAACAAGCAATCGGATCGCGGTGGCGATGGTGGCAACTGGAACGAGCGGGATACCAAACCGCCCCTCTCCGCCTGGGCCATCTGGGAAATCTACAGCGCCACCAAGGACAAGGCCTTTATCGCCGAGATGTATCCCAAGCTGCAGGCCTATCACGACTGGTGGTACCGCGCCCGGGACAACAACCGCAACGGCATCATCGAATATGGCGCCACCAAGCATGTGGAGCACAACGACGAGTACGGCAATATCACCTTCAAGGTGCAGTACGCCAACAGCACCCCGCCAGCCCTCACCAACGCCTGTACTGCCGAGGCTAAAAACTGGTTTGCCTGTAGCGGCATGCCGCTCTATCAACAAGTGTTGAACCTGGGCGGTTACAGCGACATGGATATTGGCGCCCAGCACGGCGCTGGCTGGGAGTCCGGCATGGACAACGCCGCCCGCTTCGGCTTTATCGAACCGGGCCAGCTGCAACGCTATGCCGACAAGACCTATGGCGGAGATCTGGCCAAGGCGCGTCAGGACTGGAACGTCGCCTTCTTTGAAAACCATCAGGACAATGGCGATTTGATCGGTTTCTCCATCGATCAGGAGTCGGTGGAGCTGAACGCCTTCCTCGCCAAGGAGAAGCGCATTCTGGCCGATATGGCCGACCTGCTTGGCAAACCGGATGAGGCAAGCCGCTACCGCGATGGCGCGACCCAACTGGCTGGCTACATCAACAGCTGTATGTTCGATGAGGCGTCAGGCTTCTATTACGATCGCCAGATTGGACAGGGGGATGTCGCTGACAGCAACGGTTGCATCGGCAAGTTGCTGACCGCCCGCGGCCGAGGCCCGGAAGGGTGGAGCCCGCTCTGGGCTGAAGTTGCCGACAAGGAGAAAGCGGCGCGGGTACGCGAAGTGATGCTCAACGCCCAAGAGTTCAACACCAAGATCCCGCTGGGCACCGCGGCGCTGACCAACCCGGCCTACGACCCCAATATCTACTGGCGCGGTCGGGTCTGGCTCGATCAGTTCTACTTCGGGGTGAAGGGGCTGGAAAACTACGGCTACCGCAGCGATGCCGAGGCACTGGTCAACAAGCTGTTCAACAACGCCGAAGGGCTGGCGGGCAGCGGCCCCATCCGCGAAAACTACAACCCGGAGACCGGTGCCATGCAGGGGGCCAGCAACTTCAGCTGGAGCTCTGCCCACCTCTACATGCTCTATCGCAACTTCCTCAAGCCACAGGAATAAGCCTAGAGGGAGGATGCACACACCCTTCGGCTTGATGCATCAGGTGGCCTTGTAGAGATTGAGCAAACTGAGCGCTCGGGAAATATTGCTCAAGCGCTTGCTGCACTCCCGCAAAAATGGTGATAGCGGGGGAATAAAAAACAACCCGGCACGAATGCCGGGTTGTTTTTTATCAGAGAGACGAACTCAGCTCTGGCCTTGCAGCGCCTGCTGCAACTCCTCTTCGGTCCAGATGGTGATACCGAGCTCCTGCGCCTTGGTCAGCTTGGAACCCGCCGCTTCCCCCGCCACCAGCACATCGGTTTTGGCCGAGACAGAGCCCGCCACCTTGGCACCCAGCGCCTGCAGCGCCGCCTTGGCGTCGTTGCGCGACAAGGTGGTCAGGGTGCCGGTCAGCACGAAGGTTTTGCCGGCAAAGGGTTGCTCCGCGGCCTCTTTCTTCTCGATGGCCGGCCAGTGGATACCGGCGGCCAGCAGGGCCTCCAGCACCTCCACGTTGTGCGGCTGACGCAAGAAGTAGTAGACATGCTTGGCCACCACCTCGCCCACATCGGCCACCGTCAGCAGTTGCTCCACCGAGGCGGCGCGCAGGGCATCCAAGGTGAGGAAGTGGTTGGCAAGATTGAGCGCAGTCGCCTCCCCTACTTCGCGGATCCCCAGTGCAAACAGGAAGCGCGGCAGGGTGGTGCTGCGGGCCGCATCGATGGCCGCTACCAGATTGAGGGCGGATTTTTGCCCCATCCGCTCAAGACCTGCCAGCTGGATAGCATTGAGGCTGAACAGATCGGCGGGGGTCTTCACCAACCCCTTGTCCACCAGCTGCTCGACAATCTTGTCGCCAAGGCCGTCCACGTCCATGGCGCGACGGGCGGCAAAGTGCTTGATCGCCTCCTTGCGCTGCGCCTCGCAGAACAGGCCGCCGGAGCAGCGGGTAACCGCCTCCCCTTCCAGCCGCTCGACCGCCGAGCCACAAACCGGACACTCGGTCGGGAAGAGGATCGCGCGGGCATCGCTTGGTCGCTGCGCCTCCACCACGGCGACGATCTGCGGGATCACATCCCCCGCCCGACGCACGATCACCGTATCGCCGATCATCACGCCAAGGCGCTCAATCTCGTCAGCATTGTGCAAGGTGGCGTTGGAGACGGTGACGCCGCCGACAAACACCGGTTTGAGCTTGGCCACCGGGGTAACGGCGCCGGTCCGACCGACCTGAAACTCGACGTTCTCAAGCTCTGTCATCTCCTCCTGAGCCGGGAACTTGTGGGCGGTGGCCCAACGCGGCGCGCGGGCCACAAAGCCCAGCTCCTCTTGCAGAGCGATGGCATCGACCTTGTAGACCACACCGTCGATCTCGTAAGGAAGCTCGCCACGACGGGCCAGAATATCGTCGTGGAACGCCTGACAACCGGCGGCCCCCTCTTTGAGTTTCACCTCGGGACTGAGCGGCAAGCCCCACGCTTTGAGCTGGTTGAGACGACCGAAGTGTGAATCACCCAACAGCTCGCCCCCCACCCCCACGCCATAGGCGTAAAAGCTTAGGGGACGGCTGGCGGTGATACGTGAATCGAGCTGAC
Source organism: Aeromonas finlandensis (assembly GCF_000764645.1). GTDB lineage: Bacteria > Pseudomonadota > Gammaproteobacteria > Enterobacterales > Aeromonadaceae > Aeromonas > Aeromonas finlandensis. The sequence continues at coordinate 21,421 of NZ_JRGK01000046.1, read as the reverse complement.
GCAGGCTGCCAGCGGCGGCATTGCGCGGGTTGACGAATACCTTCTCGCCCGCAGCCAACGCCTTGGCGTTCATCGCCTCAAAACCGGCCTTGGGCATAAAGACTTCGCCACGCACCTCCAGCCGGGCAGGCCAGCCATCGCCACGCAGCGCAAGCGGAATGGCCTTGATGGTACGTACGTTTTCGGTGATCTCCTCACCGGTGGCGCCATCGCCCCGGGTGGCCGCCTGCACCAGCTGACCATCCACATAGAGCAGGCTCACCGCCAGACCGTCGAGCTTGGGCTCGCAGCAGAAGGTGAAACGCACCTCACGCTTGAGGCGATCGCTCATCCGCTGCTCGAACGCCTGCAGCTCTTCACTGCTAAAGACGTTATCCAGACTGAGCATGGGGATCTCGTGGCGCACCTGACTGAACGCCGTCAACGGCTGGCCGCCGACCCGCACGCTGGGGGACGCCGGGGTTTTCAGCTCGGGGTGGTCGGCTTCCAGCGCAATCAGTTCGCGCATCAGGCGATCGTATTCGGCATCCGGCACTGTGGGGTTATCCAGCACATAGTACTGATGACCATATTCGGTAAGCAGTTCACACAATTGACGGTGGCGGGAGAGGGTTTCGCTCATGAAAAAGTCTCGAAGTGTGATTGAACATCCGGCCAGGGGTAGAAACAAAAATGCGGTACCAGGGTACCGCACTTTTTATTCATTCGACCCGCATGGCGTATTAGTCGCGACTGGCCTCGTAGGCAGCCAGTTCGTGACGGTAACGGGCAATGGTCTCGTCGCTCAGCGGGCTGCGATCCATGTCAGTCAACATGGCATCCAGATCACTGGCCAGCTGATCGGCAGCCTGCAGCATGTCCTCAAAGGCAAATGCGGCGTTGCCGCGCAGTGGCAGCTGCATGAACAGGGAGACACCCGGGGTAGAGAACTGCTCCATCCGGTACGGGTTGAAGGTGCCCGGCTTGACCATGTTGATCATGGAGAAGAGCACTTCACCCTTGCCGCTGGGATCTTCGTGACGGTGGAAAATATCCATCTCGCCAAACTTGAAGCCCAGCGCCATCAGGGAAGCGATCAGGGTAGCCCCTTGCAGCTCGTGACCAGGACGGCCCATCAGGTTGATGACATAGACATCCTGCCAGATCTTCTCGACCGGTTTGGGCGCCATGCGCGGCTCTTCCACTACGGGAGCAGGGGCAACATAGACCGGCTCTTCGTAAACAGGCTCGGGGGCCACATGACGGGGCTGCGGCTGGTATACCGGCTCGGCAGCGCGCACCGGCTCGACACGCACGCTTTCGCTGCGGGCACTCTCGGTACGTACAGCCTCGGTACGTACAGTCTCGACAGGGGCACCAAAGGTCGGGGCAGTCGCATAGGCGGGCTCGACCAGCGGCTCATCGTCCAGTGACTGCATCATGGGCTCACGCTGGGGACGGGAACGGTAGACCGGGGTACGACGATTTACCTGAGCAGGCTTGCGCACCGGCGCGGCGGGCGCCTCGTCAATCTCCTCGGGCAACGGTTCGTCGAACGCTTCCTCTTCTTCATAGACAGGAGGAGGCGGCGGAACCGGGCGGGCAGCAGGCTTGCGCACTACGGGCGGCGGCAGATCGTCCTCGTCATCTTCATCATCAAAGGCGGGGACGGCAGGGCGACGAGCGAGTTCCGGCTGGCGGCTCTCTTCGTTACGCAGCTTGGGCTCGGCGCGACGGCCACCAGTGACCACGCGTACCTGGCCGATGCCATCGCTGTCGAAGGCGTCGTTATCACGATCCCGCGACTTGGAGTCCATCCGTCCAATCGGTTTCTCTTTGATCGGTGCCTGACGATTCTTTTTGTTGCTCCACAACCCGTGAATGAGCAATGCCGCAATAGCAATACCGCCCAGGGCAACCAAGATGTAACGCAATTCCTGCATTAGCTGCTTCTCTTTCTAGTTTTGCTCAGCCAAAGCGACGGCTTCACCGATATCGACCGACACAATGCGAGAAACCCCGGGCTCTTGCATCGTGACGCCAACCAGCTGCTCAGCCATCTCCATGGAGACCTTATTATGACTGATGTAAACGAACTGTACTGTGCTCGACATCTCTTTGACAAGAGAACAGAAGCGACCGACGTTCACTTCATCGAGCGGTGCATCCACCTCATCCAGCAGACAAAAAGGTGCTGGATTGAGTCTGAAGATGGCAAAAACCAGCGCAAGCGCGGTTAACGCCTTCTCCCCCCCGGAAAGCAGGGCAATGGTAGCATTCTTCTTACCCGGAGGTCTCGCCATGATGCTCACTCCGGCCTCCAAAAGATCATCGGAGGTAAGCTCAAGCCAGGCACTGCCCCCACCGAACACTTTCGGAAACAGGGATTTTAAATCTTCGTTGACCTTATCGAAAGTATCCCGGAACCGTATTTGTGTCTCTTTATCAATTCTTTTAATGGCTTGGCTCAAGGTTTCCAGCGCTTGCTCGAGATCCTGGCACTGATTTTCGAGGTAGGTTGCCCGAGTTTTCGCCTCTTCGTATTCCGCCAGCGCCGCCAGGTTGATGGCGCCGAGCGCCTCCACTTGCGCCTCCAGGGTCTGGATCTCCTGCCGCAGTTTGCTCCGATCTGCGGCGATCAGCACCGCCTGATCGAGATCCACCAGCCGAACCCCCAGCTCTTCAAACTGCTCATGCAGCCCCTGTCGGCGGGTGAGGTTGCGTTCGCGCTCAAGGCGCAGGGTCGCCAGCTTCTCCTGCAACGTCACCAGCTGCTTGTGATCGGCGCTTCTGGCCTGCTCCAGCTCACTCAGCTGGCGCTCCAGCTCCGCAAGCCGTTGATGGCAGGCGAGTTGCTGCGCCTCCAGATTGCGCTGCTCGGCCAGCAGTGGCGCCAGATCCGGCACCGCTTCGCTATCCGGCCCTTTCAGCCCGGCCAGCTCCAGCCCGAGCCTCGCCAGCTCCTCTTCACCCAAAGTAATGAGTTGGCGCAGATTGCCCAGCTCCAGTTGCAAACGCTGGCAGGCCACTTGTTGCTGCTCGCGGCGCACACGGGCCTCGTCGACCGCCCGCTCGCACCGGGTTACCTGCTCCTGAGCAGCCTGCAACCCTTGCGTCAGCGGCTCCCCCTGCTCCTGCAACTCGGCAAGGCGCGCCTCATCAAGTTCCAGTTGTTCACGGGCGCTGGCCAGTCGCTCTGCCTCTTCGGCCTGCTCCTGATCGAGCCGGATCAGCTCTTCGCCGAGCTGGCCGAGCCGCTGCAACCGCTCCTGCCGCTGACCCTGTTGCAGGCTCCAGGCTTCGCGCAGTTGTTGCCATTTCTGCTCTTGCTCGCGCAAGGTTCGCTGCGACAACTCCTGCGCGCTGGCAAGCTGGGCACGCCGGGCATCGGCTGCGACAAGTTGCTCAATCAGCTGTGCCAGCCCCGCGGCAACCCTCTCCTGCTCGATGTGCAGCCGCTCGCGCTCCCCGAGCAGCGCCATGGTGCCGAGCGCCGCGCCCTGCCCCAGATCTGCCCAGTTTGGCCCCAGCCAGTCACCAGCAGGAGTCAGTACCGACTCACCGGCCGCAAGGCTCGGCTGGCGGACCAATGCGGCCTCCCGGCTCTCCACCAGCCAGATGGCATTGAGGAAGGCGGGAATGTGCTCACCGCCCAGTTGCGCCGCCAGCGTACCGGCAACCGCCGGTTGCGCCGGGCCAATCCAGAGTCCCTCTTGCGCCAGATTGCACTCATCCGCCGGGGTTGCGGTGAGCCAGCGACCCAGCACCTTGTCGAGCGCCGGTGCCCATGCGGGGGCAACGTGCAGCCGATCGGCCAGGGTCGCCCCCTCCATCTGCTCCCCGAGGATCTGATCCAGGGTCGCCAGCCGCGCCTCCAACTCCCGTTGCAGGCTCAACTGCTGGCCATGCTGCTGCTTGAGTTGTTCATGGGCATCGACTGCCTGCGCCAGCTGCTCGGTCAGCTCGCCGGTGGCAGCCCGCGTCAGCTCCAGCTCGCCACTCAAGGCATCGAGGGCCGGTTGCAGACCCTCAGCCTCTGTGCCGAGGGGGCCAGCGCGTTCATCTTCCAGTTTGAGGCGGGCCAGCCGGGTCTTGGCTTGCAGCTCCTGCAGGCCACCCAGCCGGGTGCGGGTCTGGTTGAGCTGGCCCTGCAACCCGGCCAACTGCTGTTGCCACTGCTGCTGGCGCAGGCGGGCCTGCTCCAGCCCCTCGCTGGCCTGCTGGCGGGCCTCCTGCTGCTCGGTGAGCAACTGCTCACACTGCTCCAGTCGGGCGCTCTCCTGCTCGGCGCGCAATACCCCTTCGGTCAGTTGATCCTGCTGGCTGGCAAGCTGCGCCTTGCGGGTGGCGATCCGCTCGCCCAGCGCCTGAGCACGGGCCTGCCAGTCGCGCCCCAGTTCACTCTGGTGCAGCTGCTGTTGTTCGAGACGGGCGATGGCTTGCCCGCCGAGAAAAATCTGTTGCTGACGGCTCGCCTGTTCGGCTTGCGCCTCTTGTCTGGCGACCGACAGGGTGACGTGGCGCCCCTCATCGGCGGTGCGCTTGGCATCGAGCGCCGCCAGCGCCTGCTCGGCCTGCGCCAGCTCGGTTTTGGCCTCGCCAAGGCGCGTCTCCAGCGCCCACAACTCGGAGCCAATCAGCTCGGCGCGGGCTGCGCGCGAACGACTCTTGAGCTGTTTGTAGCGCTCGGCGGTCTCGGCCTGGGCTTTGAGGTGGTCGAGGCGCGAGCCCAGCTCGCCGCGAATATCGCCGAGGCGCTCCAGATTCTCCTGGGTGTGGCGAATACGCTGCTCGGTCTCGCGGCGCCGTTCCTTATAGCGGGAAACCCCGGCAGCCTCTTCCATAAAGAGCTTGAGATCAGCGGGGCGCGACTCCACCAGTCGGCTGACAGTGCCCTGCTCGATGATGGCGTAGCTGCGGGGGCCAAGGCCGGTGCCGAGGAAGAGGTCGGTCACATCCTTGCGGCGGCACTTCTGGCCGTTGATTTGATAGTGGTTGGAGCCGTCGCGCAGCACTTCGCGGCGTACCGAGATCTCGGTAAAGCGGCCGAACTCGCCGGGCACCCGGTTATGGGGATTGTCGAACACCAGCTCGACCGAGGCGCGCCCGTGCGCACTGCGGTTGATGGAGCCGTTGAAGATGACATCAGTCATGTTCTCGCCGCGCAGATGGCGGGCGGAGCTCTCCCCCAGCACCCAACGCACCGCGTCGATGACGTTGGATTTGCCACAGCCGTTGGGGCCCACCACGGCAGTCATGTCTGCCGACAGTTCGATGCGGGTCGGCTCGACGAACGACTTGAAGCCGGCGAGTTTGATCAGTTTCAGACGCATGGCGACCTGTATCAGTGGCTAAATAAAGAGGAGGCGGGCAGGCGATTTTACCAAATCCAGACCCGGCTTTGTTTGTAATATGCAGGCATCATCCCCATCAATGCCCGGTTTTCAGCCACATCGGCAAGAAATAAGGAATAGTCGGCGACTTTACCAAATCAAAGGCTTGTTTGTAATATGCTGGCAGTTCTCCCATGCATAGATGGAGCTCACATGAGCCAATCACCCCATATGGTCAAAGATTCAATCAGCGGTGCAGACTACTTCCTGCGCGGGTTTTCCCTTATTCGCCAACCGGGCATCCGCACCTTTGTGCTGATCCCCCTGCTGGTCAACTTCGTGCTGTTTGCCGGGGCCTTCTATGCCCTGCTGCTGCAACTGGACGGCCTGTTCGCCTGGCTCCATCAGCAGATCCCCGCCTGGCTCGACTGGCTGGACTATCTGCTGTGGCCCATCGCCCTCATCACCATACTGGTGGTCTTCTCCTTTATCTTCAGCTCGGTCGCCAACTGGGTCGCAGCCCCCTTCAACGGCCTGCTGGCGGAGAAAGTGGAGCAGATCCTCACCGGCCAGCCCGCCAATGACAGCGGCATGCTGGATATCGTCAAGGATGTGCCGCGCACCTTCGGCCGTGAATGGACCAAGCTGAAGTACTACCTGCCCAAGGCCATCGGCTGCCTGATCCTGTTCCTGATCCCGGTGGTGGGCCAGACCCTGGCGCCGGTGCTCTGGTTCCTGTTCAGCGCCTGGATGATGGCTATCCAGTACGTCGACTATCCGTTCGACAACCACAAGATCGGCTTCATCACCATGCGCGATGCCTTGAAGCAACGCCGCGGCAAGTGCCTGAGCTTTGGCGCGTTGGTCACCCTCTTCTCCGCCATTCCGGTGGTTAACCTCTTCGTGATGCCGGTCGCCATCTGTGGCGCCACCGCCATGTGGGTCGATCACTACCGGCAGGAGCAGTTGGGGCGCTAACCCTTGAACATTGATTAGAAAAAGGCACCCGAAACGGTGCCTTTTTCGCATTTAGCATGAATTAAATTAATGCATGCATTCGATTGCTTGTCCCATATAACACGAGTTGGTAGGATGCGGGCCTTTCTCGTTCCCTGGGATATCTCATGTTACATGCACTCTTCTTGGTGGGCCTGGTGGCCGAAGGGATGACCGGCGCACTGGCTGCGGGTCGGCGACGGATGGATCTGTTTGGTGTGGTAATCATCGCCTCGGCGACGGCCATCGGTGGCGGTACCATTCGCGATGTGCTGCTGGGCCACTATCCGCTGCTCTGGATTGAGCATCCGGAATATGTGCTGCTGGTTGCCGCTGCTGCGATGGCGGGTGTGGTCTCCGCCCCCCTGATGCGCTATCTCGGCAAGCTGTTCATGGCCCTCGATGCCCTGGGACTGGTGGTCTTCTCTATCTTTGGCGCGGCCCGTGCACTGGATATGGGCCACGGCGCCGGTATTGCCTGCATCATGGCGGTGGTGACCGGGGTGTTTGGCGGGGTGCTGCGGGACCTGCTCTGCCAGCGCATTCCGCTGGTGTTTCGTCGCGAGCTCTATGCGGCCATTTCGCTGATCACCGCAGCGCTCTACTGTCTGGCGCTGGATCAGGGCTTGCCGACCAACTGGGCAGCGTTCGGTTCCATCGGGATCGGCTTTGTACTGCGACTGCTGGCGGTACGCTTCAAGTGGGGACTACCCACCTTCAACTATCAGTACGCCACCCACTGAGTACGCCAGTTTCTGGCCAGGTGGCATGAATTGCGAACAACAAAAAAGCGCCCGGGTGGCGCTTTTTTCATGGCTGTGCTGTTTGAGCAACCCAGTTACGGCTCAGTTAATCCCTTCCGAGCTGAAGAAGGTCGCCTTGTCGGCGATAAAGCGGATCTTGATGTTCTTCCCTTCCCCGCCCCAGAGGCAGCTGGTGGTGCCCAGCGCATCATCACAGCGCTCCGCCTTGCCCAGAATGGTGCTGGCCTCGGCGTAACTCATCCCCATCTTCAACTGGTCGTAATTTTCGCGGTTGAGCTTGCTGCAACCGGTCAACAACAGGGCGATCAGGCCGCCAATCACTATCTTTTTCATCGCTATCTCCTCACTGGTGGGAAGAGCTTGGCAGCTTGCCAACCCCTTTACCAGCTGCGGACCGGGCCGGTATCGAGGTGAACGAAGTTGTCACGGGGATAGTAACCGACCCCACCCACTTTGAGATTGAGGGCCGCCTTGCGCAGATGGGCCAGCTGTACGCCGGGGATCCGCACATCCACCGCCTGCCCCAGGGTGTGGTAGCTGTGCTTGGCCACGCCGCGGCTCTTGTGGCGCTTCTGACGATTGGTCGCCGGGGCGCGATAGCCGGAGATCAGCTGGATTTCGCTGCGCCGACCCAGTTTGTGCTGCAACAGGAACAGCTGATCAAACAGCTTCTTGTCGATGTTGAACACTTCGTTGCGCCGGTAATCGCGGAAGATGTGGTTGAGCTCGGCCAACCCGTCGCTCAGATAGTGGCCATTCTCCCAATAACTGGCACGCACCCGCTCGCCGGTATTGAGATTGAAGAAACTGAGTTCACGCCCGGTGGTACTGCGGCTTGCCAGTGCAGGGAAGGAGATCAGCGAGCTGCCCAGCAGGCAACCGGCTCCCAACAACAGGCGACGTCGACTTATCTCTTGTTCCAGCATAAGGGGTTCGTCCATCGCAGATTCAAGCGAAAATAGTTGTGAATAAGGTCACTGAGTGAATTTGATACAGGCGCTTGAAACTACCCTCCGGCGGGGGGCCCTGTCAAACCTCAATCGCCCATAGAAAAGCCCGGCACAGGCCGGGCTTTTCACTCTGTGGCAGGGATCACAGCAGGCGGCTCTGGAAGCTGACCCGATCAAATCCGTAGATGTCGTTGCGCAGTTGCTGGCGACCATTTTCGTCGATCCAGCTGCTCCAGTAGACGGTAAAGACCGGGATCGGCGTGGTGAGCGGCAACCATTTGGTCTGGCTCTCCTTGAGGATATTGGCCACCTTGTCCGGCTGATAGCGGGAATCTGCCAGCAACAGCTCGGCCAGATCGTCCGCATGTTCCACCCGGATGCAGCCCGAACTGAAGGCGCGCGCCCCCTGCTCGAACAGCGCCTTGCGCGGGGTGGAGTGCAGATAGATGGCGTCATTGTTGGGCAGGTAGAACTTGTAGCGACCCAGGGCATTGTGATCACCCGGTTTTTGCCGCAGGCGATAGGGGAAACCGGCGGCCAGCGCCTGATGCCACCCCTCTTCGGTGAACTGCACCGGGTTGCCCTCGCTATCGATCACCTCGAACTGCTCGCGATTGAGGTAGGCAGGATCACGGCCCAGCTTGGGCAGAATGTCCTTGCTCAGGATCGAGCGCGGCACATGCCAGGAGGGGTTGAGTACGATGGAGCGGATCTCGCTGGCCAGAATGGGGGTGGCCCGCTGCTCCTTGCCGACGATGACCCGGCTGGTGAACACCTCGCTGCCGGACTCCACCACACTCAGGCGGTAGTCGGGAATATTGACCAGTACGTAGCGGCCACTGGCGAGCTGATCCACCAGATCGCGGCGCCACAGGTTGCGCAGCAGCAAGCTGGCGCGCACCTGCGGGCCGGTATTGAGCCAGGAGCGGGTCTGGCGGCCGATGATACCGTCCGCGGTGAGGCCATGACGACGCTGGAACTGTTTGACGGCCTGCTCGGTATCGCCATCATAAATCAGGTCACCGTGGCTCGGGGCGCTGTCGCCCAGCTCGTTGAGCATGGCACGAAGCTGGCCCAGTGCAGCAGAGCTATCTCCGGCACGCAGGGTCGGCATATCGAGCGTCGGCCACTTGCTGGCCATCGGCATCGCCAGCAGCTTGTGTACTTTTGCCCGTACCGCTTCGTATTCCGCTACCTGGGGACGCAAGGATTTCACCTGAGTGAGCAGGTCCTCCTCGCTGGGTTTGTTTACCACGGGGCGGTTCAAATCGAGCTTGAGGGTCTTCATCTGCTCGCGAGAGACCAGATCCATCCCCCGCCAGGCATGCTGAAAACGGGCCAGTTTGGTAAATGCCTCGTCATAGATGGCACCCCGCTTGGCAGCCGGAGCCGCCTGCAGGCGTTTCCACAACGTGAAGAAATCGGGATGGAGTTGGGCCAATACAGCCTCTTGCAACTGTTGCTCCAACTCGATACGGGCCTGTTCGGCCTGACTGCCCTGATACCAGTCATGCCGGGTTTCGCTGGCAGCCATCACAACGTGTGATTCGGCTGCATGTACCACGCCGGCGGGCAAACATCCCAGCCACACCAGGTTGGCAAGAGCCAGCCAATACTTCATCCCCATGGACACCTCGAAACGGTTTATGCACTCTGTCAGACCTGATCAACAGGCCGCTCATGATGCGTGAATGGCGATCACTTTGCTAGTTCCCCGGGGCATAGCGTCGCCAGATAATGTCATACTCGTCGCTGGCCTTGAATTCCGCTAATGCCTGATTGAAATGCTGCAAAAATTGAGGGGACAGGCTGCGCTTGCTCATCATAAAAAAGCTTGGCGATTCATATACCACCATAGGGTGATAGGAGAATTGCCCCCCCATCCCCTCCTTGGCAAGCCCGCTGGGCGTGGCCAGCATGTCGCCAAGGAATCCGTCAATACGTCCCCGGGCCAGCTTCTCATAATTCTGCTTATCGCTCACCGCACTCACCTGCTTGGCATAACGCCCCAGCAAGGCCATCACCTCATCACCGTAGAAATACTCCTTGGTGATCCCCAGTGTGTAGCCCTTGGCAAGCCAGCTGGCGAGATCCTGCTCCTGATAGTTGCTGCCCTTGCGGACCCACAGCAAGGTCCGTCCCGGATTATAGGGGTCAGAGAAATAGGCATAACGGCTGCGCTCTTGGTTGATATTGGCCTCCATCGCCATATCAACCCCGCCGAACTCCATCTCCTGAAGCACCCGTTTCCATGGCAACTCCAGATAATCGATTTTGCAGCCCATTTTAGCCAGCACGGCAGAGAGCACCTCGGCCGCATAGCCGTGCACCTGCTTGGGCGAATCAGCATCGTGATAGTGATAGGGGGGCCAGTTATCGAAGCCAACCTTGATGGGGGTGGGACAGAGGCTGGCGGCAGAGGCGAGCGGAGCCCAGCAGACGAGCAGCCAGACATGGAATATCCACTTCATAAGTCATCCTTGACAGAAAGATGCGCCATCATAAAGCGGCACCTGCAAAATGGCGATAGAGCCCGCATCACAATACGTATCCGCAAGAATATGACGCTGCCAATAGCATGAGTCTGATTGCGATCTGGTATCGTCATGCCTGTGTCATCAGAGACTTATCTCTTGTTGGCATTATTAACAATAAAGAGCGCAATATTTGGAACCGAGGACAAAAGGGGTTAATATGTGACCAAATATTTTTTTGTGATCCACTATGCTTTTTTTGCAATTGGATTAGCATATGCGCGACATCAGCCTACCCATTTTTTGTCAGGCCTAGAGAGTGATATGACGTACAAAAAGTTCGGTTTTTTGACAGCCATTATGGCGTTAAGCGGTTTTTATCTTTACACCCTCTATCTGGCTGCTCACCCCAACGTGAGCCTGGCCTACAAGCTCTATTATCTGGAAGGCAAGACCCGCTTCTGGGAACACAACTCCAGCATGACCTATCAGCCGGGTAACGAGCTCAATCTGACCAAACCGAGCCGCTTCCTCTCCAGCGAAGGCTGGGCCAAGAAGCCGAGCGATGAAGGAACCCTGCTCACCGGTCAGGGCGGTCTCTATTTCGTGCTGCCCAAACAGTCGGCCAATCCGGATCAGCTCACCGTACACGCCCGCATCAACAGCCCGGAAGCCGGGGCCCTGTTGAAAGTGGCGCTGGGTCACGACTTCACCACCACGGTGAAGCTGGCCAAAGCGGGTATCAATGAAATCCGTCTCAGTCTGCCGGGTGACTCGCTCACTGCAGATCCCAAGCGCCCCAACTTTCTGGCGCTCTCGGCACCTACCCCCATCAATGTGCAGTCGGTGCGCTTGACCGTTGCCCAGTGAATCTTGACCCGAACACCATTTAATAAAAACAACTATCCCAAATAAGGACGTTCTTATGTCGCATCCAGATTTTCGACTCTCTCTGGTCGTTCCCGTTTACAACGAGGAAGAGAGCATCGATGCCTTCATCAACGCGATAGACAATGAACTCGCCCCGCTGAAAGACCAGCTTGAAATTGTATTCGTCAACGATGGCAGCCGTGACCGCACCCGTGAGGTGGTCGAGCAGGCCATCGCCCGCGACCCGCGCGTGACCCTGGTCAACCTGGCCCGCAACTTCGGCAAGGAAGCGGCAATGACCGCAGGCCTGCATCAGGCCAAAGGGGATGCCATCGTGCCGATGGACGTGGATCTGCAAGACCCGCCCGCCCTGATCCTGGAATTCGTCAAACTGTGGCAAACCGGTGACTATGACACCGTCTACGGCATCCGGGTCGATCGCAGCGCCGATACTCCGATGAAGCGCCTGACTGCCGGAGGTTTCTACCGTTTCTTCAACGCCCTCTCCACCAGCACCAAGCTGCCGGAGAATGCCGGTGACTTCCGCCTGATCGATCGCCGCGTGGTCGAGGCAATCAAGCAACTGCCCGAGCGCAACCGCTTCATGAAGGGTCTGTTCGCCTGGGCCGGTTTCCGTGCCGTTGGCGTCCCCTACGAGCGCCCTGCCCGTCACGCCGGTGAAACCAAGTTCAACTACTGGAAACTGTGGAACTTCGCCCTCGATGGTCTGCTCAGCTTCTCCAGCTGGCCGCTGCGAGTCTGGAGCTATGTGGGGGTAAGTGTCTCGCTGGTTGCCTTCCTCTACATCCTGAAAATCATCACTCAGGTGCTCTTCTTCGGCATCGACGTGCCCGGTTACGCCTCCCTGATGTCCGTGGTGCTGTTCCTCGGCGGTATCCAGCTGTTGTCGCTGGGCATCATCGGCGAGTACATCGGCCGCATGTTTGTGGAAGTGAAGCAGCGTCCCGTCTACCTCATCGAAGGTATCTATGGCGAGTACGCCAAGCGGGATGCCAATAAAAAGCCGGATGATGTAAAAGAACAGCAAGATAAGCAGGAGCAAGCGCCTCAATGATCTCCCGCGAGGAATTCTGGCGGCTGGTACGTTTCGGTTTTGTCGGCGGGGGGGCTACCCTCGTCGATCTTGGCACCTCCATCGCACTGTTTCATACCTGGCCAACCATCTCGGAGCATCTGGTTACCACGCTGGCTTTTGCCATCGCGTTCTGGTTCTCCTTCTTTGGTCACCGCTACATCACCTTCCAGAAGCAGGGAGCCGCCAGCAAGTTTCTGCTGGTCGCCCTCTTCTCGCTGGCGGTGCGTAACCTGATCCTGAGCGGCCTGCTGTTTGCGGGGCTCTCCGGTCTGCTGCCGGTGGTCATCGCCACCCTGACGGTTACCGTCCTCACTTACGTTCTCTCTCGCGTCTGGGTTTTTGCCTGATGAATGATATGACCAATACTGCCCCGCTAACCGGGGCTGCACTCCCCTATCGCCCGTCACTGCGCATCAGCGGTCGTGACTGGCTGATGATCATCGCCGCCTTCATGCTGAGCCGGGTAGCGCTGTATGGCATGGGCTACTTCGGTGTCCAGCTCTATGGCTCCCCCGACATCGGCCCGCTGCAGGCCTATTGCCAGTTTGACTGCGTCTGGTTCCAGCGCATCATCGAAAACGGCTACGACCTCTACCCGCGCTGGCTGAGCAAGGGCAATGCGGCCAACTGGGCCTTTATGCCGCTCTATCCGATGGTTTCCGGCGCCATCTCCAACCTGTTCAATGTCGAGAGCCTGATCGGCCTCATCATTGTGGCCAACGCCTCCTTCTTCGCCAGCCTGCCGCTGATGTTGCTGGTGTTGCGTCAGCTCAAGCTGGGGGATGATACCGCCCGCTTTGGCGTCTGGTTGCTCGCCTTCTCTCCCTTCTCCGCCTACTTCGTCTCCGGTTATACCGAGTCGACCTTTATGGCGCTGATGCTGGGGATGTTCCTGTTCGCCTATCGGGAGCAGTGGCTGATGGTTGCCCTGCTGGGGGTCTGTATCTCCGGTACCCGCAACCTGGGGGTGATGATGGTCTTCCCGGTGCTGATCCTGGCGCTGCAAGCCTACGGCTGGCGGGAGTTTTTCCGCTTCACCGAGCGGGCCTTCAAGGTGGTATTCACCCTCTGGATGATCCCCTTTGGCCTGTTTGCCTACATGCTCTACCTCTATCACCTGACCGGTGATGCGCTGGCATTCAAGCATATTCAGGTGGCCTGGGGTCGCTACATGGACAGCCCGCTGGACTGGTGGCTGAGCGGTTTCGAGCTGGGCGGTCGCAAGGCCTACCTCTCCATCATGGTGATCTTTGGCTGGTGCCTGAACCTCTATCTGTTCAGTCAGAAGCGCTGGGCCGAGGCGACTCTGATGTTCATCTGCTGCACCATTCCGCTGATGACCGGCCTCAACGCCATGCCGCGCTACATGTTCGGGCTCTACCCGACCCTGTTGGCCATCATTCTGCTGACCCATCGCTGGCCCGCCATCCGTCCTGCGGTACTCTGCATCAGCGGCATGGTTGCCTCCTTCATCGCGGTGGCCTTCGTCAACTTCAAGTTCTTCACCGTCTGATGTGACGACGATGCCTGACACCCCAAATGCCGGTCACCTGACCGGCATTTTTTATCCCCAGATTCATCTCACTCCCGTCTCCGTCACACTTTCCACGGCTTGAAAACGTAACCATTTGCACTGAGTTCACAAATCGGTATTTTGCCGATCCAACAGTGCCTTATGGCCTCCTAGAATGGGCCCTTGTCCGAACTGCCCTGCTCAAGGAATGGCTTATGCGTCGCGCTCCCCTTTTATCCCCCCTCTGGCTTGCCTTGCTGGCAGCCCCGCTGTTCACCCAACAGGCGATAGCCGCCCCCGAGGTTCACCTCTATGTGGATGGTCAACCGGTGGCGACCCCGATCGTGCTGGACAAGGGCACGGTGGAGCTGACCCATACGCTCGCCAAGGGGAGCCACCAGATCCGCATCAGCGACGCAGGCAACAGTTGTGGCACCAGCTTTGGCCCGAGCGAGAGCAAACCGCTTCCCTTCGGCACCGCCCAGCCGATGGACAAGTGCAGCAAGGATCAGAGCTTTAACCTGCGGGTGATGCTGGCAGGGGAGTATCAGTTCACCTTCAACCCTGATACCCCCAGCCTCAAGGTGCTGCGGGCGACCAAAAAGAGCGAGTTCAAGCGCCAGCCGCCAGAGGAGCCCTGCATCAGCTGGGATGGCGGCCCGGTCACGGTATCCTTGCAAGGGGTCTGGCCCGACGGCACCCGGCTGCGGGATGGCTACTCAAAACAAGAGGCGGTAGTCAAACAGGGCAAACTGACTCTGACCCCGAGTAAAGAGAGCGGCGGCCTGCTGCTGCTCGAACCGGTCAAGGCAGCCAAGCAAGCACCTTTCAGCTGGGATCAGGCGAGCGTCTATTTCTTGCTAACCGATCGCTTCCACAACGGCGATCCTGCCAACGATCACAGCTTCGGCCGCCAGAAGGATGGGCAGGATGAGGTGGCAACCTGGCACGGCGGCGATTTTAAAGGGCTGACCGAGAAGCTCGACTACATCAAGAGCCTCGGCATGAATGCCATCTGGATCACTCCCATGGTGGAGCAGGTGCACGGTTTTATCGGCGGTGGCGAGCAGGGCAACTTCCCCTTCTACGCCTACCACGGCTACTGGGCGCTCGACTTCACCAAGATTGACCCCAACTACGGCGATGAAGAGAGCCTGAAGACGCTAGTGGACGAAGCCCACAAGCGCGGCATGCGGATCATCCTCGACGTGGTGATGAACCACGCCGGTTACGCCACCCTCGCCGATCTGCAGGATCTGGGGCTCACCGAGCTGACCCAGAACACAGCCAAACTGCCGACCACCTGGAACCAGTGGCGCCCGAGCGGCGGCCTCAACTGGCATGGCTACAACCAGTTCATCGACTATCAATCGCCAGCGTGGAACAAGTGGTGGAGCGGTGACTGGGTGCGCGCCGGTCTGCCCGGCTACCCACAGCCCGGCACCGACGATGTCACCGGCTCGGTGGCGGGGCTACCGGACTTCCTCACCGAATCGACCAAACCGGTAGGGTTGCCGCTGCTGCTGGCGGCGAAAAAAGATACCAGGGCCAAGGCGTTGCCCAACGCGACCGTTAGTGACTATCTCATCGCTTGGCACACCGACTGGGTGCGCCGCTTCGGCATCGACGGTTTTCGGGCCGACACCGTCAAACATCTGGAGCCCAAGGTGTGGGCCAAGCTCAAACAGGCGGGCACCACTGCGCTCAAGGAGTGGAAGACCGCCAACCCGGAGAAGGCACTCGACGATCTGCCCTTCTACATGGTGGGCGAGGTGTGGGATCACGGGGTGGCCAAGGATTTCTGGTATCAGAACGGTTTCGATTCGCTGATCAACTTCGACTATCAGCGCGAGTTCGCCCTGCCCCAGGCCCAGTGCATGGCGGGAGCCGAGCCAACCTATGCCAGCTACGCCAGCCGCATCAATCAAGATCCCGAGTTCAACGTGCTGAGCTACATCAGCTCCCACGACACCAAGTTGTTCTTTGGCGACTATCAAGATGTGTCGCTGCAGCGCCGGGTCGCTAACAGCTTTATGCTGCTGCCGGGCGGCATCCAGCTCTACTACGGCGATGAGTCCGGCCGCGGGCTGGCCAAGGATGGCGGGGTGTTCGATCAGGCACTGCGCTCCGACATGAACTGGCAGGATCTGGCTAGCGGAGACAAGGCTGAGCTGGTCAAACACTGGCAGCAATTGGGCCAGTTCCGCGCCGCCCATCCGGCCATTGCGGCAGGCAGCCATAAGAAACTCTCGGATGCTCCCTACGCCTTCGTGCGGGAGAAGGGGGATGACAAGGTGGTGGTGGTCTTTGCCGGTCGGCAGAAGTAACCCCGAAGCCACCTTCACCAGCAACATAAAGGGGAGCCACTGGCTCCCCTCTCTCGTTTATCCATCTGCCACGACTCACTGTGACTGGCGCGCCGCCACCGGCCACTGCAACCGCGCCTTGACCAACATCTCTTGCCACAGGGGCCAGGCCAGCAGCGCCTGCTGATAGGCTCCGGCCTGACCGGGCAGCACGATGCCGTAGCTGGCCAGCCGGTAGGCCATTACGGCATAGAAGGCGTCGACAATGCCCGCCTCGCCAAAGTAGAAGGGGCCCCGCGCCTGCGACCAGATCTCCTGCAAACGGGCCAGCTCACCGACCGCCGCCACCGGGGGATCGATACGGGTTGGCGCCCCAAGAAAGAAGGGGAGCAGAGAACGGATCTGCCGAAATCCCGCGTGTAGCTCGGCGCAGAGACTGCGGGCCAGCGCCCGCTCGACCAGCGAAACCGGATAGAGCTGACGGTCGGGAGAGAGTTCGTGAACATATTCGGCGATGGCCAGCGAGTCGTGGACCCGCACCCCGTCATGCTCCAGCCAGGGCACCAGACCCGCCGGTGCCAGCCGCTTGAGTCGCGCCAGCGACTTGTCATCCTCCAGATCGAACACCTGCTCCTGCCACGTCAACCCGCTCATGGCGAGGACCAGTGCCGCCCGCATCGCCCAGGTGGAGCCGGTGCCCACCGCCAATACCAAGGATTTCATCTCTTGCCTCCTGCATGAGTTGCCTGCGCCCAGCCGATCTGCCCTGATGGCAACACATCCGATGGTCGCTTCACATTTGCGCACCGGCGGGTTTGACCCTCTTGGTGAGCGATGCTAGTTTGATTTTTCAAAACAATCAGTTAGCAACAATGTGAGCCATTAACCGAAATATGGACAGCCAATTTACCATCGTCATCGCAGATGACCATCCCCTGTTTCGGGGCGCCCTCTACCAAGCGGTGCACATGGCCATCAACGACGCCCAACTGCTGGAAGCTGACTCCATCGACAGCCTGACCAGTCTGCTGGGGGAGCACCCCGAAGTTGACCTGCTGCTGCTCGATCTCAAGATGCCGGGGGCCAATGGCTTCGAGGGGCTGGCCCACCTGCGCGGCCAATATCCCGACCTGCCTATCGTGGTGGTCTCAGCCTCGGAAGATGCGGCCATCATCCAGCAGGTGTTGCGGCTCGGGGCGCTCGGCTTCATTCCCAAATCGGTGCCGATGAAGGAGCTGGTCAACGCCCTCAATACGGTGATCGGGGGGGATAACTGGGTGCCGGAAGGCATCTCGCTCCATCCCGAATCGGAAGATGGCCCCGATTTCGCCAGCAAGCTGGCCAGCCTCACCCCACAGCAGTACAAGGTGCTGATCATGCTGCGCGACGGCAGCCTCAACAAGCAGATCGCTTGGGAGCTCAACGTCTCCGAGGCCACCATCAAGGCGCATATCACCGCCATCTTCCGCAAGCTCGGGGTCAAGAACCGCACTCAGGCAGTCATCGCCCTGCAACAGCTCGATATCAAGGAGAGCTGAGCCCTCCCATCAGGTCCATATCACCACAACCTTTCGCAAGCTCGGGGTCAAGAACCGCACTCAGGCAGTCATCGCCCTGCAACAGCTCGATATCAAGGAGAGCTGAAACCCGCGCGCAGTGACACGCGCGAGACGATATAGCCAGCCATGCTGGCTATTTGTTGCTCGACAATTAGCACGATCGTACTTTATGCTGCCAGCGCCAACGAGGAGAGAAGGATGAGCAAAGGGCGCCTGACCCGGGAAAACATTTTGCAGACTGCCTTTGAGCAGGCGAGCCAGCAAGGGCTGGAGAGCCTGACCATAGGCTCGCTGGCCAGCGCCTGCGAAATGTCGAAAAGCGGCCTGTTTGCCCACTTTCAATCCCGCGACAATCTGCAGATCGCCGTGCTGGAGTACGCCGCCGAAGTGTTTCGGCTGCGGGTGATCCAGCCGGTACGCAAGCAGGAGCACCAGAGCCAGCACGACAAGCTGATCGCCCTGCTGCGCGCCTGGCAGGCGTGGAACCACTGCTTTGCCGGACGCTGCATGTTTCTCGATGCCTGGACCTCGGCGCAGGATGGCCATGAACAGAAGAGCCAGGTGCAGCAAGCCGCCCGGCAACTGGTGCGCTTCTGGCTCGACTATCTGGCCCGTCAGGTGGTGCAGGGGCAGGCCGCTGGTGAGTGGCGACGGGAGATGGATCCCTGGCGCGCCGTTTACCGTCTCTATGGCCTCTATCTGGCGGATCAGGTGTTCAACGATCTCGAACTGTGTCAGGATCCGGCCCGCCACTTCTGGCCCGAGGTGGACGCTCTGCTGAGCAGCTGGCGCTGATGTTTTGGCATCCGTTCAACACGAACTTTTAAAAACCGATAAAAAAGCACGACCGTTCGCACATAAAAACCACAGGATGACCATGAGCAGCAAGATCTACTTCAACACCCGCCGCTTCAGCCCGAGCAAATGGCTGCTGGGGATCGGCACCCGGTTGCACCACAGACTCGCCCCCAGCCATGCCAAGCGCACCGCCAGCAAGTTGCTGCTCACCCCCCAGCGCAACCAGCGGGATGGCAGCGAACCTGCCGGTCTGGTGAAACAGGCCGTCAATACCAGCGAAGGGGCAGTGATGAGCTATCGGCTCGGTCAGGGGCCGCTGTGGCTGCTGATGCACGGCTGGTCCGGCAGCGCCAGCCAGTTCTATCCGTTGATGAGCCATATCGCCGCGCAGGGTTTCACCGCCATTGCCTACGATCATCCGGCCCACGGCCATAGTGCAGGCAACACCGGCCATCTGCCCCGCTTCGTACGCGCCTTTGACGAGCTGGCGACCCAGTTGGCCAGCGAAGTAGGTCCGCTGCACGGGGTCATCGCCCACAGCATGGGGGGCGCCGTCACACTCTCCAGCCGTCAGCCTAGTATCGATACCCTGCCGCTGCTGTTGATTTCGCCGGTGCTCGACTATGTGCCCCAGCTCTACGGCATGGTGGCGCGCTCCGGCTACTCCATCCGGTTGTTCGATGCGGTGGTCAAGGATATTGAGCAGGAGTACCAGCACCCCTTGAGCACGGTCGACCCGCTGGGCCGACTCGCCAATCGCAGCGGCGCGGCGATGATTGTGCATGACGAGGAGGACAGGTTTGCCCCTCATGACGACTCCCTGCGGGCCAGCCAGGATGGTCATACCCGGCTGGTGAGCACCCGGGGACTGGGCCACGGTCGCATCCTCGCCAGCGCCCCGGTCTTTGCCGCCTTCGATCAGCTGGCGCGGCCGGAAAATCCTCATCGCGCCCTTTGACAGGGGGCCATGAAAAAAACGGGCGAGCGCCCGTTTTTATATTTGATACAGCGCCTTATAGTTAACTTGTCAGTGGGAACGCCCCTCTCGGGCCAACAATAAGGCGCCAGCATATGGCCAGACCCAATACAGCGTTGTTGCTCACCGGTGGCGGTGCTCGCGCCGCCTATCAGGTCGGCGCCCTCAAGGCGATTGCGGAGCTCTACCCGCGCAATCTCGGCATCCCCTTTCCCATCCTGTGCGGCACCTCGGCAGGGGCCATCAATGTCACTGCGCTGGCCTGCTACGCCTCCTGCTTTCATCTGGGGGTGCGCAAGCTGGAGTGGGTCTGGCGCCGCTTCGAGACTCACCACATCTTCGATTTTCACCCCGGTCGACTGCTGTGGCGGTTGATGTACGAGGGGTCAGCGGGGCTGATCAATCCTCACACCAACCACGCCTTTCACCTCTTTGACAACGCGCCGCTGCACCGCCTGCTGGATCAGCTCATCGACTATCACCGCATCGATGACAACATCCTCTACGGCAGTCTGGAGGCGCTGGCCATCACGGCGTCGGATTACGATGACGGTCTCTCCACCACCTTCTTCCAGGGGCGGGCCGACCACCATCCGTGGGAGCGGGCAAGACGGCGCGGGGTACGCACCCTTCTTACATCGGAGCACCTGCTCGCCTCCTCGGCGCTCCCCTTCGTCTTTCCGGCCACCCGGATCGGTGAGAAGTTCTACGGCGACGGCTCCATCCACCAGCTGAGCCCGCTCAGCCCCGCCATCCATCTGGGGGCGGAGCGGATCCTGCTGATCACCCTCGATCCACCTGAGCACTCGGCGCCGACCCATCACCATGGCCACCTCACCAGCTCCAATATCGCCAGCCATCTGCTCGATACGGTCTTTACCGACACCCTCAACTCCGATCTGGAACGGCTGTGGCGCATCAACCAGACCCTGGACCTGATCTCGGAGCGGGAGCGCAACCGCCTGCAACTGAAACGGGTGGATACCTGCGTGCTGAAGCCGAGTCAGGATCTCGACACCATGGCGCTGGCCTATCTGCGCAAGCTGCCACTGCAGTTGCGCCGCCTGTTGCGGGTGCTCGGGGTCAAGGGGGATGAGACCAGCAGTCTGGCCAGCTTTTTGATGTTCTATCCGGGTTACTGCCAGCAGCTGATCAAGCTGGGCTATCAGGACACTCTCAGGGAGCGGGAGCGGGTCGCCGCCTTCCTCGATATCGAAGGGCTACCAAAAGAGCGTGAGTAAAGGGGCGCGGCCGATGAGTGCGAGGGGACTCAGTGCCCCTCCAGCAGACGCTGCTCCGCCTGCTCCATCGCCACCACGGTACCAAACAGGATCAGCCGATCGCCAGCCGCCAGCACCAGCTCGGGTCTGGGCTCCAGACTCTGATCCCCGCGCTGCACCTCCTTGATCCGCACCTCATCGAGCGGCAGCTCTCTCAATTCATGGCCTACCGCCCACGCCTGATCGTGCAGCAACAGCGGGTGGAGACGTTCGAGCAGCTGATCCGCCTCCAGATTGCTGGCGCTCTGATCCCCCCAGTAGAAGCCGTGCAGGAAGCGATACTGGCTGCTGCGCTCCAGCTCCATCCGCCGGATCACCCGGCCGATAGGAATATCGCAGTTGAGCAGCAGGTGGGAGACCAGCATCAGGGCCCCCTCTTGGGATTCGGGGATCACCTCAAACGCCCCCGCCTGCTTGTACTGCTCCAGAAAACTGTCATCCCGGGTGCGCACCAATACCTTGAGCTCCCCCGCCAGTTCGCGGATCAGCGCCAGCATCGCCTCCACCCGCTTGCGATCATCGAAGGT
>NZ_JRGK01000045.1 GCF_000764645.1 Aeromonas finlandensis | reverse complement strand
GTGCAGGCGCTTGTACTGGTACTCAGCCATGTGAAACCGGCTACTACGAAGGCTCTGACACCTCGGTCGGTGGCAATGCGCTGGCGGTTGCCTCGTTCGAACTGGTCTTCCCGACGCCGTTTGTTTCCGAGACCTACCGTCCACAGATCCGCTCTACCGCCTTTATTGATGCCGGTACCGTCTGGAGCACCGACTTTGCCAATGGTGCTTACCCCTGTGCCGCAGGCGCAGATTGCAACTACTTGAGTCAGGACTACTCCAATCCGGGCAACATCCGGGTCTCTGCCGGTGTCTCCCTGCAGTGGCTCTCGCCGATGGGCCCGCTGGTGTTCGCCCTGGCCAAGCCCATCAAGCAATATGAAGGGGATCGGACCGAGTTCTTCTCGTTCAATATCGGTCGAACCTTCTAATTCAGTGTTTTGCCCCCACCCGTCCGGTGGGGGTATTTAATGATGGGACGCGCAGTATGCGTGCCTCACCAGGTAACAAGATGGCCCTAACGCCGCTTGCATAATCAGGTAAATCAGGTAGCCCTCGCCATGAGGGAACAAGGAGTAAGTGTGAATAAAGCGTTGAAAGTAGCTGGTTTGAGCTTTGCACTGATGGCTGCCGGCATGGGTTCTGCCTTCGCTGAGACCAAGATCGCCGTGGTCGACATGGGCGAAGTCTTCCAAAAGCTGCCCCAGCGTGAAGCCGTTGCCGCCAAGCTGAAAGGCGAATTCGAGCCGCGCATGCGCGAGCTGCAGAAGCTGGAACAGGAAGGCCAGAAGCTGGTCGAAAAGTTCCGCAAGGATGAAGCCTTCATGAGCGCTGAGCAGAAGAAGCAGAACCAGGAGAAGCTGGCCAAGCTGCAGATGGAGTTCAACCAGAAGCGTCAAGCTTTTGAGCAGGACAACGGTCGTCGTCAGTCCGAAGAGCGCAACAAGATCCTGACCAAGGTGCAGGCTGCCATCGATTCCATCGCCAAGAGCAATGGTTACGATCTGGTGCTGGAGCGCAACGCCGCCCCGTATGCCGCCAGCAAGCTGGACATCTCCGGCCAGGTTATTTCTCAGGTAAGCAAGAGCAACTAATTGATGGCATTCACTCTCGCACAGCTGGCCCAGCAACTGGGGGCCCAGGTCCATGGCGACGGAACCCTGGAAATCCGCAAGGTAGCGACACTGGAAAAGGCCGGGGAGGGGGATATCACCTTCCTGTCCAATAAAAAGTACCGGCATTATCTGGAGCAGAGCAAGGCGACCGCCGTGCTCATTACAGAAGCGGATCTGCCATTTTGTCCCACCAATGCCCTGGTGCTCAAAGACCCCTATGTGGGCTTTGCCCGGGTAGCCCAACTGCTGGACACCACCCCGCAACCGGCCACGGATATCCATCCGAGCGCCGTCATCGCGGCTGACGTGCAACTGGGCGAGAGAGTGGCCATCGGCGCCAATGCAGTGATCGAATCCGGCGTCGTGCTGGGTGACGATGTGCGCATTGGCCCGGGCTGTTTTGTTGGCAAGCATACCCGGCTGGGAGCGCGCTCCCGGCTGTGGGCCAACGTCACCCTCTATCACAATGTGACCATGGGTACCGACTGTCTGGTGCAATCCGGCACAGTGATCGGTGCCGATGGTTTCGGTTATGCCAACGAGCGTGGCGAGTGGATCAAGATCCCCCAGCTCGGCGGTGTGACCATTGGCAACCGGGTCGAGATCGGTGCCTGTACCACCATTGACCGCGGTGCGCTGGAAGATACCCGCATCGCTGACAACGTCATCATCGACAACCAGTGCCAGATCGCCCACAACGTGGAGATCGGTTACGGCACCGCCGTGGCGGGTTCAACCGTGATGGCGGGTAGTCTCAAGGTCGGCAAATACTGTATCATTGGCGGCGCTTCCGTCTTTAACGGGCATATGGAGATCTGCGACCAGGCCACCGTCACCGGTATGGCCATGGTGATGCGACCCATTACCGAGCCCGGTGTCTACTCTTCCGGCATCCCTCTGCAAACCAATAAAGAGTGGCGCAAGACCGCCGCCCGGGTGATGCGTATCGAAGAGATGCACAAGCGGTTAAGCAAGCTTGAGAAGAAGCTGGATCAAGAATAATCACGATTGGTATAGGGTACTGTTTTGACTACTGAAAAGAAGAGCCTGGGTATCCAGGAAATCATGGATCTGCTGCCCCACCGTTATCCGTTCCTGATGGTGGATCGTGTGGACGATTACGAGATCAGCGATGAGCGCAAAACCCTGCGTGCCATCAAGAATGTCTCGTTCAACGAGCCGATTTTCCAGGGGCACTTCCCGGCCAAGCCGGTGTTCCCGGGCGTACTGATCCTGGAAGCGATGGCACAGGCCACCGGTATCCTGGCCTTTACCATGGTGGGCAAGCCGTCTCCCAACGAACTCTATTATTTTGCCTCAATCGACAACGCTCGTTTCAAGCGCCCGGTCGGCCCCGGTGATCAACTGGTGCTGGATGTGGAGTTCCTGAAAGAGCGTCGCGGTATTGCCAAGTTCACCGGTGTCGCCACCGTCGACGGTGAAGTGGTCTGTACCGCCGAGCTGATGTGCGCCAAACGCGAGGTTTAACACACGTGATCGACCAGACTGCCATCATTCACGATACTGCCATCGTCCATGAGTCTGCCGTGATCGGTAAAGGGGTTGAAATCGGCCCCTTTTCTGTCATCGGCGCCGAGGTGGAAATCGGTGACAACACCTGGATTGGTTCCCATGTGGTGATCAAGGGCCCGACCAAGATCGGTGGCGACAACAAGATCTTCCAGCACACCTCCATCGGTGAGGATTGCCAGGACAAGAAGTATGCCGGTGAGCGCACCTTCCTCGAGATTGGCGACAACAACGTCATTCGCGAGAACTGCACCTTCCACCGTGGCACCATTCAGGATCAATCCCTGACCAAGGTGGGCAGCGGTAACCTGTTTATGGTCAACGTCCACGTTGCCCACGACTGCATCATCGGTGACAACTGCATCTTCGCCAACAACGCGACCCTGGCGGGCCACGTGGTGATCGGTGACTTCGTGATCTTTGGTGGTCTCTCCGCCATTCACCAGTTCGGCCGTGTCGGTTCCCACGCCTTCGTCGGCGGCTGCGCTGCCCTGAACAAGGATGTGCCGCCCTACGTGATGGCTGCCGGTAACTACGCCAAGCCGTTTGGCGTCAACTCCGAAGGTCTGCGTCGTCGCGGCTATACGCCCGAGGCCATCTCTGCCGTCAAGCGCGCCTACAAAGAGATCTTCCGCTCTGGCAAGACCATCGAAGAGGTGCTGCCAGTGCTGATCGAGATGGCGCAAGCCGAACCGGCCGTCCAGCTCTATGTGGACTTCCTCAAAGACAACGAGCGCGGGATCATCCGTGCCTGATCCGGTTCGTATCGGTATCGTCGCCGGAGAAGTCTCCGGCGACATTCTGGCTGCTGGTCTGGTGCGCGAGCTGCAAGCCCGCTACCCGGATGCGCAGTTCGAAGGGATCGCCGGGCCGCGCATGCAGGCCCTCGGCGTCAAGGCGCTGTTCGAGATGGAAGAGCTCTCCGTCATGGGGATCACCGAGGTGCTGGGCCGTCTGCCGCGCATCCTCAAGGTCCGTCGCGAACTGCTGCGCCACTTTATCGCCAATCCGCCCGATATCTTCATCGGCGTGGATGCACCGGATTTCAATATCGGAGTGGAGCTGAAACTGCGCCGCGCCGGTATCAAGACGGTTCACTATGTCAGCCCCTCTGTGTGGGCTTGGCGCCAGAACCGTATTCACAAGATCAAGGCCGCCACCGACATGGTGCTCGCCTTCCTGCCGTTCGAGAAAGCTTTCTACGACCGTTTCGAGGCCCCTTGCCGCTTTGTCGGCCACACCATGGCGGATGACATTCCGCTGGTGCCGGATCAGGCTGCCGTGCGCCGCAAGCTGGGCATCGATGCCAACCGCCGCTGGCTGGCGGTACTGCCGGGCAGCCGCACCGCGGAAGTGGGCTTTATGTCCCCCCTGTTTCTCGAGGCGTGCAAACACCTGACGGTGCGCTATCCGGATCTCGGTTTCATCGTGCCGCTGGTCAACCAGAAACGGCGCGAGCAGTTTATGGCCATCAAGGCCGAGGTGGCGCCGGATCTCGACATGGTGCTGCTGGAAGGGCAGGGGCGCGAGGCGATGATCGCTGCCGACGTGGTGATGCTGGCCTCCGGCACCGCGGCGCTTGAAGCCATGCTGGTGAAAAAGCCGATGGTGGTGGGCTACAAGCTCAAACCGTTCAGCTACTGGCTGGCCCAGCGACTGGTGAAGACCGAATTTGTCTCCCTGCCCAACCTGCTGGCCGGTCGCATGCTGGTGCCGGAACTCATCCAGCACGAGTGCACCCCGGAGAATCTGGTGGAAGAGGTGAGCAAGTACTTCGAGCACGACAACAGTGCGCTGGTCAATACCTTCACCGAGTTGCACCAGCTGATCCGCTGCAATGCCGACTCGCAGGCCGCCGACGCGGTGGCTGATCTGCTCGGCAGATAACGCAATTCCGGACCGTCGATTGCGCCGCGCCACCCGTTAATCCGTTTTCGAGCGGTGATGCCGCGCCAGTCGACCCCCTGTCAGGCCCCGTGGGGCCTGTTTTGATTCAAGGCTACAAGATGATGATCGATATTCCTGACGACAAGCTGGTTGCCGGTGTGGACGAAGTGGGCCGTGGCCCGCTGGTGGGTGACGTGGTCACCGCTGCGGTCATTCTCGATCCCGCCAACCCCATTGTCGGGCTGGCTGACTCCAAGAAGCTCTCCGAGAAGAAACGGCTGGCGCTGTTTGACGAGATCAGGGAGAAGGCGCTCGCCTGGGCCATCGGTCGCGCCACTCCGGAGGAGATCGACGAGCTCAACATCCTGCATGCCACCATGCTGGCGATGCAGCGCGCCGTAGCGGGACTGAAGGTCACCCCCGAGCTGGTCTTTATCGATGGCAACCGCTGCCCGGCATTGCCGATGGAAGCGCGCGCCGTGGTCAAGGGCGACAGCCTGGTGGCCGCCATCAGTGCCGCCTCGATCCTCGCCAAGGTAACCCGCGATGCGGAGATGACCGAGCTGGACAGCCGTCATCCCGAGTATGGCTTTGCCCGTCACAAGGGCTATCCGACCGCTGAGCACCTCGCCATTCTGGCCGAGCGAGGCCCGCTGCCCGAATATCGCAAGAGCTTCAAACCGGTGCGCCGTGCACTGGGGATCGAGTAGACCATGCCATTCTGTTTGAGCTGCGAGAGGAGATGACGATGGCTGAACCCCGTTTTATCCACCTGCGAGTCCACTCCGACTTCTCCATGGTCGATGGCCTGCAGAAGATCAATCCCATTGTCGGGGCCGCAGCGGCCAACAACATGCCGGCGCTGGCGCTGACCGATCAGATGAACATGTGCGGTCTGGTGCGCTTCTATGGCTCGGCCCACGGCAAGGGTATTAAACCCATCGTCGGTGCCGACTTCTGGGTGCAGAGCGACGAGCTGGGGGACGAGCAGTTCCGCCTCACCTTGCTTGCCATGGACAACGACGGCTACCAGAACATCACCCTGCTTATCTCTCGTGGTTACCAGCGCGGCCATGTGCAGGGACGCCCGGTTATCGACAAGAGCTGGCTTAGCGATCATGCCAAGGGGGTGATCGTCCTCTCCGGCGGCCGCGAGGGGGATGTGGGCAAGTTCCTGCTCAAGGGTAACCGGCAGATGACCGAGCAGTGTCTCACCTTCTACCAGACCCATTTCCCCGATGCCTACTACCTCGAGCTGCTGCGCACCGGTCGACTCGATGAAGAGGTCTACCTGCACATGGCGGTGGCGATTGCCACCGAATTCGAGCTGCCGGTGGTTGCCACCAACGAGGTGGTGTTCCTCTCTGCCGATGATTTCGACGCCCACGAGATCCGGGTGGCCATCCACGATGGTTATACCCTGATGGACAAGCGCCGCCCCCGTCGCTACAGCCCGCAGCAGTACCTGCGCAGTCAGGAGGAGATGGCGGAGCTGTTTGCCGACATCCCCGAGGCGCTGGAGAACACGGTGGAGATCGCCAAGCGCTGCAACGTGACGGTGCGCCTCGGTGAATACTTCCTGCCCAACTTCCCGACCGGCGACATGACCACCGAAGATTTTTTGGTGGCCAAGTCGAAAGAGGGTCTGGAGGAGCGTCTCGAATTTCTGTTCCCGGATCCAGCCGTGCGCGCAGCCAAGCGCGGGGAGTACGACGAGCGTCTCGATATCGAGCTGAAAGTGATCAACCAGATGGGCTTCCCGGGTTACTTCCTCATCGTGATGGAGTTTATCCAGTGGTCCAAGGACAACGGCATTCCCGTTGGCCCGGGCCGGGGCTCCGGTGCGGGTTCGCTGGTGGCCTACGCCCTCAAGATCACCGACCTCGACCCGCTGGAATTTGACCTGCTGTTCGAACGTTTCCTCAACCCCGAGCGGGTATCCATGCCCGACTTCGACGTCGACTTCTGTATGGATCGGCGCGACGAGGTGATCGAGCACGTCTCCGAGATGTATGGCCGGGATGCGGTCTCGCAGATCATCACCTTCGGCAGCATGGCGGCCAAGGCGGTGGTGCGGGACGTGGGTCGGGTGCTGGGCCATGCCTACGGCTTTGTCGATCGCATCTCCAAGCTCATTCCGCCAGATCCGGGCATGACGCTCGCCAAGGCATTCGAGGCCGAGCCCAAGCTGCCCGAGCTCTACGAGCAGGATGAGGAGGTCAAAGACCTCATCGACATGGCCCGCCGCCTCGAAGGGGTTGTGCGCAACGCCGGTAAACACGCTGGTGGCGTGGTGATCGCGCCCACCAAGATCACCGATTTTGCGCCGCTCTATTGCGATGACGAGGGTCATCACCCGGTGACCCAGTTCGACAAGAACGATGTGGAATATGCCGGTCTGGTGAAGTTCGACTTCCTCGGTCTGCGGACCCTGACCATCATCGACTGGGCGCTCGGCATGATAAACCCGCGTCTTGCCAAAGAGGGCAAGCCGCCGGTGGACATCGCCGCCATCCCCATCAATGACAAGAAGTCGTTCGACCTGCTGCAGCGCTACGAGACCACCGCGGTATTCCAGCTGGAATCCCGCGGCATGAAGGATCTTATCAAGCGACTGCGCCCCGACTGCTTCGAAGACATGATCGCACTGGTGGCCCTGTTCCGACCGGGCCCGCTCCAGTCTGGCATGGTGGATAACTTCATCGACCGTAAGCACGGCAATGAAGCCATCTCCTATCCGGACGAGAAGTGGCAGCACGAGAGCCTGCAGCCGATTCTGGAACCGACCTACGGCATCATCCTCTATCAGGAGCAGGTGATGCAGATCGCCCAGACCCTGGCGGGCTACACCCTGGGTGGCGCGGACATGTTGCGCCGGGCCATGGGTAAGAAAAAGCCCGAGGAGATGGCCAAGCAGCGGGCCGGTTTCGAGGAGGGCGCCATCAAGAATGGCGTCGACGGCGAGCTGGCGATGAAGATCTTCGATCTGGTGGAGAAGTTTGCGGGCTACGGCTTCAACAAATCCCACTCCGCTGCCTACGCGCTGGTCTCCTACCAGACCCTCTGGCTCAAGACCCACTTCCCGGCCGAGTTCATGGCGGCGGTCATGACCGCCGATATGGACAACACCGACAAGATCGTGACCCTGGTGGACGAGTGCCAGCGGATGGGGCTGACCGTGATCCCGCCGGATGTGAACACCGGTCGCTATCGCTTCTCGGTCAACGAAGATGGCCATATCGTCTACGGGATCGGGGCGGTGAAAGGGGTGGGTGAAGGCCCTATCGACGCTATCCTCAGCGCCCGGGATCAGGACGGCCCGTTCCGCGACCTGTTCGATTTCTGCAACCGGGTCGACATCAAGAAGCTCAACAAGCGGGTGATGGAAAAGCTCATTCTCTCGGGCGCCATGGATCGGCTCGGTCCCCACCGCGCCGCCCTGATGGCGACGCTGGAGGAGGCGATGCGTGCCGCCGAGCAGCACGCCAAGGCGCAGGCGGTGGGGCAGGTCGACATGTTCGGCGTGCTCACCGAAGAGATTGACGACGTCAAGAAGGCGTTTGCCAACGTGCCGCACTGGCCTGACAAGGTGTGGCTGGAAGGGGAGCGCGAGACCCTCGGGCTCTACCTCACCGGTCACCCCATCAACCAGTACAGCGGCGAATTGCGTCGTTATACCTCGGGTCGCCTGTGCGATCTGCATCCCACCTCCCGCGATACCGTGACCACGGCGGCGGGGCTGGTGATTGCGGCCCGCAGCATGGTGACCAAGCGTGGCAACAAGATGGGGATCTTCACCCTGGACGACCGTTCCGGTCGCCTCGATGTGACCCTGTTCAGTGAAGCGCTGGAAAAATATGAAGAATTGATGCAAAAAGACCGCATTTTGGTGGTTTCTGGACAGGTCAGCTTTGATGACTTCTCCGGTGGCCTTAAAATGTCGGCTCGAGAATTGCTGGATATCAACGATGCGAGGGAGCGTTTTGCCAGAGCAATCCGCATCTCCCTCGATGAACAGCGGATAGATGATCGCTTTTTCCCGCGTTTATGCGAGATTTTGGAGCCCGCCCGTGCCGGAGTCTGTCCGGTTCAGGTAAACTATCGTCGCCCCGGCTCCCGGGTGCGATTGACGCTCGGTACCGAGTGGCGGGTGACGCCCACCGATCAACTGATAGATGACTTGCGAGTCCTGCTTGGACGAGAGCGGGTTGAATTGGTTTTTGATTAGAGGTTCTAAGGCCCTATGAGTCTTTTTCTGGATTTTGAACAGCCGATTGCTGAGTTGCAGGCGCAGATTGATGAACTCAAACATGTGAGTGAAGGCAATCACGCCGTGGATCTGAAAGACGAGATCCGCCGGCTGGAGAAGAA
This sequence comes from Aeromonas finlandensis, assembly GCF_000764645.1. Lineage (GTDB taxonomy): Bacteria > Pseudomonadota > Gammaproteobacteria > Enterobacterales > Aeromonadaceae > Aeromonas > Aeromonas finlandensis. The sequence goes on along the minus strand of NZ_JRGK01000045.1, from coordinate 18,701 downwards.
AAACGAAGAGCTGACCAAGAAGATCTTCGGTGATCTGGGTGCCTGGCAGGTATCCCAGATGGCGCGTCATCCCCAGCGCCCCTACACCTTTGACTATATCGAGCATATCTTCACCGATTTCGACGAGTTGGCTGGCGATCGCGCCTATGCCGATGACAAGGCTATCGTCGGCGGCATCGCCCGTCTCGACGGTGAGCCGGTGATGGTGATTGGTCACCAGAAGGGTCGCGAGACCAAAGAGAAGATCAAGCGCAACTTCGGCATGCCGCGTCCGGAAGGATACCGCAAGGCCCTGCGTCTGATGGAGATGGCCGAGCGCTTCAAGATGCCGATCATCACCTTTATCGACACCCCGGGCGCCTACCCGGGCGTCGGTGCCGAAGAGCGTGGCCAGTCCGAAGCGATTGCCCGCAACCTGAAAGTGATGGCAGGTCTGACCGTGCCGGTGGTCTGCACCGTGATCGGTGAGGGCGGCTCCGGTGGTGCGCTGGCCATTGGCGTGGGTGACCGCGTCAACATGCTGCAGTACTCCACCTACTCCGTCATCTCGCCGGAAGGGTGTGCCTCCATCCTGTGGAAGAGCGCCGACAAGGCTTCTGTGGCGGCCGAAGCGATGGGGATCACTGCCCAGCGTCTGAAAGAGCTCAAGCTGATCGACCACGTGATCGACGAGCCCCTCGGTGGTGCCCACCGCGATGTGGAGAAGATGGCCAAAAACCTCAAGGCCCGCATCAAGCAGGATCTGGACGCCCTGCGTCCGCTCGATACCGAGCAACTGCTGGAGCAGCGCTACCAGCGTCTGCTGGGTTACGGCTACTGCTAAGCGCAGCCGTCAACCCCGAGCATTCAGGCCCCCGTCATCGACGGGGGCTTTTTATTGCTGATCACCTGTCTTGCGGTGATTACCCTGACGCGCCCTGAAACGGCGCAGCTCTGCATGGGCGGGTGAGGGGAGGGGTTGGTATGCCACGCTGTTGGCGATGGCTGTCAGGGGGCTGGAAGAGGAGTGTGGACGCTTTGTCTGTAGCCTGTCTGTCTCTTGTCTTCAGCATCCCGTGGCATCGCTCGTGGCGGCATGAGCAGCCGCTTTATCACCTAGCTTGAGGCATAAAAAAGCGCCCGGCTGTGCGGGGCGCTTTTACAGGTGTCTGGTGGTATTACAGTTCAATCTCGTCTGTAAGACCTTCATAGGCGATATCGATGGATTGCAGCTCCTTCTGCAGGCGGTGTTTGTCTTTCAACGCCTCGATTTCACGCCATTTACGTTTTTTTCCCGTTGTCCCGCGGCTACGCGAACCGAGTTCAACCACCTCGTCATAATCGAAGTTGAACATTTCCATGGCTCCCTCCTTGGTTTTTATCGTTTTCACCACCCGTATAACATAACGAATTCGAAATTAAAACGTTTTCGTGACGACTCTATGACAAAGCTAAAAAAGCCCATGAAAAAAAACCGGGCCCCTTGGTAGGGGCCCGGTTTTTATCAGAAAAAAGAACCGATTACAGGCGGCTTGCCAGCATGGTTTCCAGCTTGCCCTGGTCGATGGCGAACATGCGGATGCCTTCGCCCAGCTTCTCGTGAGCCATGGCGTCCTGGTTCAGTTCCCAGCGGAATTCGGCTTCGCTCATCGGGGTCGGTTTCGCTTTACGCTCACCGGTGTAGTCCAGTTTGCGTACCACGGAGCCTTCGGTTTTGCTCAGCTCTTCCAGCAGGGCTGGGCCAATGGTCAGGCGGTCGCAACCGGCCAGTTCCAGGATCTCGCCGGTGTTGCGGAAGCTGGCGCCCATGACCACGGTCGGGTAGTCGTGCTGCTTGTAGTAGTCGTAGATGGCGGTGACAGAGACCACGCCCGGATCTTCGCTGGCGGTGTAGTCACGGTTGTGTTTGGCCTTGTACCAGTCGAGGATGCGACCCACGAACGGGGAGATCAGGAAGGCACCGGCTTCGGCACAGGCACGGGCCTGGGCGAAGGAGAACAGCAGGGTCAGGTTGCACTGGATACCCTCTTTCTCCAGTACCTCGGCGGCACGGATCCCTTCCCAGGTGGAGGCCAGCTTGATCAGAATGCGGTCGTTGCTGATACCTGCTTCGTTGTAAAGGCGGATCAGCTTGCGCGCTTTGGCGATGCTGGCAGCGGTATCGAAGGAGAGGCGGGCATCCACTTCGGTAGAGATACGGCCCGGAACGATCTTCAGTACTTCCAGACCGATGTTGACGGCCAGCTTGTCGCCCGCGTCGATGATTTGCTGTGCCTTGTCCTGGCTCTGGGCTTTGGCCCAGTTGATGGCGTCTTCGATCAGCGGAGCATACTCGGGGATCTCGGAGGCCTTCAGAACCAGAGAGGGGTTGGTGGTGGCATCGATGGGCTGATAGCGTTTGATGGCTTCGATATCACCGGTGTCGGCAACAACAGTGGTCAGGGCTTTCAGCTGGGTTAATTTATCGGCCATAGCGAATATCATCTCTTAATGAGGGAGTCATCCCTGGGTTGCGGGCTTGAGACGGTGGTTCTGAAATAAAATTACAGGATCTTGGTGCCTCAGGCTCAGAAAAGCGCGATGGGGGTGGCCCATCGTCATTGCCTGCCTAATTAATACTTATGTGGTGCATCCTGCAATAGGGGCACTTGGCTGTTAAATATTCAGACTCTCGAATTATTCCGTTCTAACAGACAAAACTATATGATTAATAAGGGTTTTTATCCTTTTCAACAAGACTTTTCCGGTTTGCTTCCTGCTCAACTTTTTTAGCCAATATCCATATTTGAGTCATCGATCACATAAATTATCCTGATACACACTTGAAATTTAATTACAGCGAAAACGTTTGGCGAAATAACCATGTTTGAAACCCATTTCATGCAAGCGTTTGCGTTTTTGGATAACGCATCAGGTGCATACCAAAATGGTTCTCTTATGGAGCTTTATAGTGGCTGGTTTGATTAAATTATTGGATTTGTTGAAAGTTTGCGATTTAAATGGAGCTTTATGGCCTTTTGCCGTTCGTTTTTTGTGTCCGCAGTGATCGGGATCACTATTCCGGGCTCTTCCGCTGTGCTAGATTCCGCCCCTTTAGCGAAACGCTAATTAAACGACAGACAGAAAACGGTCAGCGCAGACTGACCATGGATGTGAATAACAACGAGAGAATTATGGACACCTTGATTGCGATGCTAAACGACCTGATGTGGGGAGCCGTGCTCATCTACCTGCTCATCGGGGTCGGGATCTTTTTCACCTTCAGACTGGGTTTTATCCAGATCCGTCACTTTGGCCACATGTTCTCCGTGCTGAGAAACAGCCGCAAATCGGACAACGCGGGCATCTCCTCTTTCCAGGCACTTTGCACCAGTCTTGCTGCCCGTGTCGGTACCGGTAACCTGGCCGGTGTCGCCGTCGCCATCTATCTGGGTGGCCCCGGCGCCATCTTCTGGATGTGGCTGATCGCCTTTATCGGCATGGCGACCGCCTTCGTCGAAAGCACTCTTGCCCAGCTCTACAAGGTCAAGGATGAGGATGGCAACTACCGTGGCGGCCCCGCCTACTACATGGAAAAAGGCCTTGGCATGCGCTGGATGGGGGTGCTGTTTTCGCTCTGCCTGATCCTGGCATTTGGTCTGGTGTTCAATGCGGTGCAGGCCAACTCCATCAGCCTGGCGATGAAGGTCGCTTTCGGTATTCCTGACTGGGTCAGCGGTCTGGCGCTGGTGGCGCTCTCCGGCCTCATCATCTTTGGCGGTATTCGCGGCATCGCCCGTTTTGCCGAGCTGGTGGTGCCCTTTATGGCGCTGGCTTATATCTTGCTGGCGCTGGTCATCGTGGCCATCAATATCACCGAGCTGCCTCACGTGATGATGCTGATCATCAAGTCCGCCTTCGGGATTGAGCAGGCTGGCTCCGGTGCGCTGGGTTACGCTATCTCCCAAGCGATGATCAACGGTATCAAGCGCGGTCTCTTCTCCAACGAAGCGGGGATGGGTTCTGCTCCCAATGCAGCCGCAACGGCGACCCCTTATCCGCCCCATCCCGCCTCTCAGGGTTATGTGCAGATGCTGGGGGTCTTTATGGACACTATTGTTATCTGTAGCTGTACCGCTGCTATCATCCTGATGTCCGGTCAGTTTGAGCCGGGCTCCGGTGTGACCGGTGTCGAGCTGACCCAACGGGCGCTCTCCTCCCAGATTGGTAGCGGTGGCAACATCTTCATTGCTGCGGCCATCTTCTTCTTCGCCTTCACCTCTATCGTGGCGAACTACTCCTATGCCGAGACCAATCTGGTGTTCCTCGAGCACAACCACAAGGGCGGCCTGATGCTGTTCCGGGTGTTCGTGCTGGGGATGGTGATGTTCGGTGCCGTGGGTGAGTTGCCGATTGTGTGGGCGATGGCGGATGTCTCCATGGGGCTGATGGCCATCGTCAACCTGGTGGCGATCCTGCTGCTCTCCGGCGTCGCCATCAAACTGGCCAAGGATTACAACGATCAGCTCAAGCTGGGCAAGGTGCCTACTTTCGATGCCAACAAGTACCCCGAGATCCGCTCCCAGCTGGAAGAGGGTATTTGGGACAATCCGACCAAAAAATAACAAGTGGTGAGTCAGACCTTGAGTCAAACCTCTTGAGTCAAACCTAGGGGGGAGCCAGTGGCTCCCCCCTTCTTTTATGGTGCGCTCTTTGACTGTTGATCCCAGCGCTGCACGAGTTGTCTGATACGCCGTTGCAACTGGCGCCAGCTGCGCCGTTGTTGCCGTTCGCTGAGGGGGGCATAACGCCAGAGTCGATAGAGCCAGGCGGCCTGCAACAAGGCGTGGGCAAGGTCGGGGCGCAGCTGTGCCAGCCGCTCGCACCATGCCCCCATGCTCTCGGCGGGCTCTGGGGGATAGCCGCTGCGTTTACCCCGTTTGAGCAGGGGTTGCCAGATGCGCCGCTCTGGCGGCAGACGGGCGGGCAACAGCAGGGGCAGGCTCACCAGCAGGGCGACCAGCATCAGGCTGGCGAGGATCAACCAGTGGGTATGCCCCGCCAGTGCAGGCCAGCGCAGGCCGATTTGCTGCCAAAGCTGACCGGCATCGTGGCCGATCACCCAGCGGCTCCACTGATAGTCGATATTGCTGCCCCACCAGCGCAACTGATTGAGCAGGGCCCATTGGCGATAACGCTGCAAAGAGAGGGGATCGGCAGCGGTAAACTCGTCGTTCAGGGCCTCTGTCACCCCACCCTCAATGCGCTCCGGCGCCACCGCTGCGGTGGGATCGGCTCGCCGCCATGCGCCACTTTCATCGAGATACTCCACCCAGGCGTGAGCATCGAACTGGTGTACCGCCAGATAGTTGCCAGTGGGATTCCACTCGCCGCCGAGATAACCGGTGACCAGCCGTGCCGGAATGCCCGCGGCGCGCAGCATGAAGGCGGTCGCCATGGCGTAGTGACCACAAAAGCCGCGCCGGGTATCGAACAGGAACTCATCCACCCCGTCACTGCCAAGTCGTGGCGGGGTCAGGGTGTAGTAATAGGGTTGGCTGCGAAACTGTTCGAGCAGGACGGCGACCAGCGCGCTGCGATCCGGATAGCGCGTGGCCAACTCTTGGCCATAGGCTCGCGCTCTTGGATTGCCCCCGGCTGGCAGTTGCAGGTTGCGCTGAGCGGCTTGGCGGTTCTCCTCTGGCTGCGCTTCGCTTTGGGCGATGCGATAGCGGATCGCCACCTCGCCACTCCCCTGACGATAGAGGGTATCTATGGGGGTGAGCAGCACCGGGCCCGCCAGCAGGCGCGGTTCACTCAGAGCAAAGGCCCAGCGGTGGCGCTGGGGCTCGGCGATCACCTCGTAGCTTCCGGCTGGCAACGGGCTATCTGCCCGTTGATTGTTTGCCTGTGAAGATGACGCCAGAAGGGTGAGCCCGGTTTGCACCGGCACAGTCTGCTGCCATGCCTTGACCTCGGGGCTCAGCAGCCAGCGCTGGCCATCGAAAACCTCCTGCCGCATCACCGGAAAGTAGCGCTCGCGGGCAGGGGGCGGGCCATCGGCAAAGGTAACGCGAAAGGCCAGTTCCGATGAGTTGACCAGTTCGCTGATATCGCCGGGGGCAACCTCTTCCGCCAGCCCCGACAGGGCGCGGCTGGTGGTGGGCATCTGCCAGAGGGGCGGGAGTCTTGGCAGCAGCAAAAACAGAGTGATAAGCAGGGGAAGCGCCAGCAGCAGGGCGCCGCCCGCACTGCGCCACGGCCGTTTCTGTTCGGGGGCGATGGCGGCCACCAGCGTGGTCACTGCCAGCCAGAGCGCCACTGCCATCCCGGCCGTCCAGCCGATGCTTTGTCGCTGCACCAGCGCCAGCGCGATGAGAAAGAAGGCGAGCAGCAGCACCAGCTCGATATCCCGTTCGCGCCGCACCTCGATCATCTTCAGGCCATAGCCGAGCCAGAGCAGATTGATCAGGGCAGGCAGGGTGCCCAAGCCGCGCCACTGCAACCCCAGCAACACCACGGTAGTGATGGCCAGCAGCGCCAACCAGCGGGCAGGAAGGGGCGGCCAGCCGCGCCACAGCATCATGGCCCGGACGCCGAGGGTGATGGCGCCCACCGTCACCACCCAGAGCTGCAACTGGGGCCAGAGCACCGCGACCAGCAGCAGCTGTTGCAGGGCGATGAGCGGCAGCAGGCGGCGGTTATCGAGTAGCATCCGGCGTGCTCTTCGGTGGCTTGGCATCGGATCGGGCCAGTGCCAGCAGGCAGCGCTGCACAAAGGCGGCGCCGCTATCGGGCCCCAGTGTCTGGTTGGCCAGCGTCAGGGTGAAGGGGATGCCCCGCTTGCCGTAATCGGTGCACCACCAGGCCAGCACCGCCAGCCGCTGCTCCAGATCCCCGCCCGCGACCCGCGGCAAGGTGAGGTGATTGTCATCCTGTTGCGGTTCATTGAACTGCTTGGTCAGCAGGCCACGCCCTTGGGCAAGTTGCTTCCAGGCGATGCGGCTCAGTGGCTCGCCGGCTTGGTGTGCCCGCAGGGTATCGAAGTCGCCGAGGGGGGCCGGAGCGGGCTGGCCCTGATGACCCTTGTTGTCACCCGACGCTTCCCCCCTCAGCGCTCCGTACTCCGGTTTGGGGGCAAGCCAGCCCTCCAACTGCAGATCCAGCAGGGACCAGCAGCGAAACAGGCCGAGGGGGTAGCGGCTCTCGACCCGCACTCGGCCAAGGGGCAGTGGCCCACGGCGCGAGCCCAATACCGGCAGGATCAAGGTACGGGGCACAGAGTCGGCTCGGGCCAGCCAGAGGGTGCCTTCGTTGAGGCTAAAGCGCAGTGCCAGCACCGGGCGCGGGCTTTGTACCGTAAACCGAATGGGCAACTGGCTGCCCGCTTCCCCCAGCACCAGCGTGCCCCCCAGCAACTCCAGCCCCAGCAGGTTGCGATGGGTGAGCCACATGGCGGCCATAAACAGGCTGCCAAGGCAGTAGGCCACCATCAGCACCAGATTGTTCTGGTAGTTGGTGCCGAGCAGATAGATGGCGAGCAGCACCAGCAGATAGAGCAGTCCCATGCGGGTGGGAAGGATAAAGAGGCTGTGGGTCCCCAGCGTGATCTGGCGGGCCGGGGGGATGCGGCGATCGAGCCAGCGCCCTTGCCAGCGGGCTCGCCACTGCTGCCAGCGGGTGAGCAAGGTGCTCATCAGGGATTGTCCGGATCGACCCTGGCCAGCAGCCGCTGGCTCAGGGGACAGGCTTCGCCGTGCTGCACCCCGAAGCTGCCCCGCAGCCGATGCTCGGCCACATAGGGGAAGACTGCCTGCACATCCTCTACCGTGACGAAGCGCCGTCCCGCCACCAGCGCCCAGGCCCGGCTCACCGCCAGCAAGGTCTGGGCCGCCCGGGGGGAGAGGGGCTGTGGCAGATCCCTATCAAAGCGGCTCTGCTGCACCAGCGTCAGCAGGTAGTCGAGGGTGGCCTCTGAAACATGGATGGCATCCCCTTCGCTTTGCAAGGCGGCGAGTCCGGCGGCATCCAGCATGGCGGGCAATGGGCCACTCGGCTGGTGGCCGCGCAGCAGCTGGCGCTCCGCCTCTCGTGGCGGAAAACCAAGAGAGAGCCGCACGGCGAAGCGATCAAGCTGGGACTCCGGCAGCGGATAGGTGCCTGCCTGATCCGCCGGGTTCTGGGTGGCGATGACGAAAAATGGATCGGGGAGGGGATGGGTGTGGCCCTCGATGCTCACCTTGCCCTCGGCCATCGCCTCCAGCAGGGCGCTCTGCACCTTGGGGCTGGCGCGGTTGATCTCGTCCGCCAGCAGCACCTGGGTGAAGATGGGGCCGGGGTGAAAGCGAAATGTTTGCTGCTGGGGGTCGAAGATCTGCAACCCCAACAGGTCGGCGGGCAGCAGATCTGCGGTGAACTGCATCCGCCTGCATGCCAGCCCCAGCACCTGCGCCAGCGCGTGTGCCAGAGTGGTCTTGCCCATGCCGGGCAGATCCTCGATCAGCAGATGACCGCGCGCCAGCAGCGTCACCAGCGCGATTTTCAGTTGCAGCGGCTTGCCCAGAATGACTCGCTCCAGTGCCGCCAGCAGCCCGGCAATCTGCTCTTCTCTCTTCATTCCCTTCATACATATTCCCTGTATCCGTCGCCCCTACAGCTTATACGCCCGCAAGGGCGAAGGCGGATAACTGACGGGCGGTAAAAGTGATGGCCATGAGCGGGAGGCGACCCGGTTTATTGCTGTGTCTGGTCGATTCAATATGGCCGCTCAGGCACGTGACTCAACATGATATTTCCTGGCAGGAATGTACCGATCGCCATCTCTTCACTAGGTACGGCCGGTGGGCGCCCATATAGTTGCCCCCATTGCAACGCGCTGCGTTGCTACCTTTGTGACCACCTTGGCCCCGCCCACACTTTTCGCTTGTTGCCACCATCTGGCCAGTGCTGTCGGGCCAATCTGTTATGGAGCATCCATGCGTATCTTCCTGTTGTGCAGTTTTCTGATGATCATCCTCTATCCGGTCGGAATCGATCTCTATCTGGTGGCGGTGCCCAAGATTGCCGATACCCTGCAGGCGAGCGAGGCGCAGATCCACACCGCCTTCTCCATCTATCTGTTCGGCATGGCGGCCACCGTGCTGCTGGGGGGGATCATTGCGGATCGCTACGGGCGGCGCTGGGTGGTGCTCGGAGGCGCGCTCATCTTTGTCATAGCCTCGCTGGTGGCGGCCAATGCGGCGGGGATCAGCCAGTTCTATTTCGGCCGTTTCTGGCAGGGGGTCGGGGCGGGGGCGCTCTATATCATGACCTTTACCGTGCTGCGGGATGTGTTGAGTCAGGAGCGGCTGGCGATGGCGCTCTCGATGATCAACGGGGTGATCTGCGTGATCCCGGTGCTGGCGCCGGTGCTTGGTTATCTCATCCTGTCCCGCTTCGACTGGCGCGGGATCTTCATGGCGATGGCGCTGGTGGCGGCTGTCAGCGGTTTGGTGAACTTGCTGCTGCTCAAGGAGACCCGCCCTGCCCGGCAACCGGACAGTGGTGCGGCGCTGCCGTTTGCCCTGCTGCGCTCGCCGCGTTTTATGCTGCTCTCCCTGCTGACCAGTGCCAGTGTGACCGCCATTCTGGTCTATGTCAGCGTCTCACCGCTGATCCTGATGAAGGAGTTTGGCTTCACCCCCGAGCAGTACTCCATCGTGATGATGGTGATGGCCGGAGTGAGCATGTCCACCTCCTTCCTGACGCCGCTGCTGCTGCGCTGGCTGGGTAAGCAGAAGGTGCTGGCCGTATCCCATCTGGCCTATCTGCTGGCGGCGTGCATCCTGCTCGGCAGCTGGCAAGTGGGGGGGGATGTCCACTTGCTGCTGCCGGGATTTGCCCTGGTCTGTGTCGGGTTCTCCTGCGGTTTCGGGGTGGCGATGGGGGAGGCGCTCGATGGTTGCCAGCACAATGTGGCGTTCGCCAGCGCCGTGCTCTGCATCATGCAGATCAGCCTCTCCGGTCTCTATATCTGGCTGTTGGGCCACCTTGGCTTCACCCCGTCCGAGATGCTGTTCTATGCCCTGTTGCTGGCCCTGTTCAGTTACCTGGCCGTCAAAGGGCTGGTACCATGGCTTGCGCTTCGCGAAACGCGGTCGCGGGGATAACGAACAATGAGAGGGGATATGCGCAACCTGAGTGAACTCGATTTAAACCTGCTGGTGATCTTCAAGTACCTGATGCAGGAGCGCAGTGTGGCAGGGGCGGCCAAAAAGCTCTGTGTTACCCCCTCTGCGGTGAGCAAATCCCTCGCCAAGCTGAGGGAGTGGTTTGACGATCCCCTGTTTGTACGGGTGCGGCAGGGGTTGCAGCCGACCAATCTCTCCCTGACTCTGGAAGAGGAGCTAAAAGTCTGGTTCCAGCTCACCGACAGCATCACCTCGCTCAATAGCGAGGCGATTCCTGACGGTGCCCGCTTCAGTCTGGTGATGGAGTCCCCCTTCTACATCAGTTTCCTGAGCGATCTGCCGATGACCATCTACCAGAAGTACCCCAACTCAGTGGTCAGGATGCTGGGATGGGATCACCACTCTCTCAACGACATCGTCAACGGCGATGCGGATCTCGGCTTTTGTGCCCGTGAGACCCATGGCCGCTCCCGGGCCAAGGTGAACCGGTTGCCCTACTACATCGATCACGAGGTGCTGTTTACCGATCGCCCGGTGGTCTTTCTGCGCAAGGATCACCCATTGCTCCAGCAGAAGTGGTCGCTGGAGAACTTTCTGGCCAGCCCCCAGATCAGCATGGTGTGGGAAGCGAACGATACCTGGGCCCTCGACAGTCTGCTGGAGGATGAAGGGCTGAAGCGGGAGGTGCCCATCATGGTATCCAGCTTCGAGCAAGCGCTGCATATTGCCTCCCAGTCGAGCCATGAGCTGATTGCGGTGGCTCCCTCCTATTGCGCCAGTTATGCGGCCAAACACCACCCCAACCTGATCGCCATGCCGCTGCCTTTGCCCGAGTCGCTCTATGAACAACTGGAGATCGCCTTTATTCTGCTCTGGCACAAACGGCACAATCAGGATGCCAAGGTGATGTGGCTGCGCAACGAGATAAGAGGGCTCTATAACCATGAGTCGGGGCAATATAGAGTGCGCTGTTAACGGGATGAGCGCCGCTACCCCAAACGGTATGCCTGGTTGGCATGGCGGCCTGTCGTTAAATGGCCGACGCCGCATCGCAACTGGCGTAACGTTCCAGGCAGATCAATGACCGAAGCGGGTTGCCTCAAAGCGGTTAAGCAACCGATGTACGAGATAGCAGGCCAGCAGGGTGGCAACGATGGCAAACAGGATGCTGCTCACCCGATAGAGGGCGCTGAATACCAGATCGTTGCCCGGAGCCAGGTATTGGCCAAACAGGATGCCGAGGGTGGTGAGGGCGCCAAAGCCGACCCCGGAGCCCCTTGCCTCTTTGACATGGGCATGGCCGAACAGCATGGCGCCAAACCAGAGCAGCGGGGCGACCAGTAGTAGCTGACCGGACCAGTCATAGAGCACCAGCTGGCCGAACAGGCCGAAGGCCACTCCCAGCAACGTGCCCATCGCCCGCTTTCGGGCATCACCCAGAGCCCCATTCCAGTGCATCGGGAACAGCACCAGCAAGGTAGCCGCCTGAGCAGACATGGAGTCGCGCAGATCAAGCACTTGAAAGACCAGAAATGAAAGGGTGGCAACCGTGGCGCCCAGTAGTGCCTCATGGCGCATACGGTTAGGTGTTTTGTTGTGGACGATATGTTTGCCGTGGGCGAGCTGTTTGACATGCGCCACCGGTTTTGACTTGGTTTCAACATCGGGGAACAGGGCGACCATCAGGTAGGCGATGAACACAGACAGGACGCTGGCCCTCATGTTGTTGAAGACGAGCGCGTTGAGGTCGGTTTGCTGGTAGCTGGCAAAGTGCAGCATGATGCTGAGGCTTAGCACCCCGTTAGCGCCGAACAGAAACAGGCTGCCTCGCGACATGGCGGCAAAGCGATAGAAAAACAGCAGAAAGGCGATGGGGGTGATCAATGTGGGGTGTGTGCCGAACAGACCCCCCAGCAGACCGACCTCCACACCACACACAGCCGCTGCTGCCACAATTTGCCGCGCAGCATGCCCGTTCATGACAGGTACCATTCCCAGTAGCAATACCGGGGTGACTGTGTAGAAGACACCGTAATTCCAGCCACATAACTTGCAGAGCAGAAATCCGGTCGTGCAGCCAAAGGCAATGCGCAGGCACTTGCGCAGTTCATTGGTCGTCAGGGGTCTGTACCAGAGATGTGGGTCTACCCCGTCGGTAGTGGACGTCGCCACTTTGGCACTGTCTGACGAATTAATAGACATAGTGCAACAGACTGAGCAGATGGATCTGGGCACGGGCCAACATGGCGGTCAGGGCATTGTCGGGCAGCAGTTGCACCGTCGCCCGTGCACCGGCCGGCAGATGATCCGGAACCGTCTCAAGTTCCAGATGCACACGCATTCGTTGGGCGTCCCGTACCCAGCGATCCGACTCCACCGGTGTTGCCAGCCGACCGTTGGCATCAAATTGACCGGCGCTTACTCCTGCATCCAGACTGCTCACCCGGGCAGAGTAGAGCTTGCCTGGCTCGCCATCAAAGGCAATCAGTGCCTGGGTGTTTTCGCCAACATGGCGCAAGCTTTTTTCTCGAAAATCGGCGATTACATCGACTTGTTCCGATACCAATGCCAGCAGCGGACTGCCTGTGCTGGCGATACTGCCCGGTTTGAGCTGCAGATTGGTGATGATGCCGTCTTGATCCGCATGAACCTGACTGTAGGTGAGCGCCAGCTCCGCTTGCGCCAGCTTGTTGCGGGCTTGGCGCAGCAGCAGGTTGTCATCGCCCATCACACCACGGCCAGCCTTGAGCTGGGCCAGCTTGGCCTGGCTTGCGTGCAGGTTGGCCTGCGCGCTGTGCAGGGCACTGTCAGCCTCATCTTTTTGTTGCAATGAGGCCATGTGGCGCTGAAACAGCGCATTTGTCCGCTCCGCTTCCCGTCGCTTCTGGCTGGCCAGCGTCTCTTTGGCGTTGATATCGGCAGCGGCGGCCGTCAAGGCGGCATCCAGTTCGTGGTTCTGCTGTTCGGCTTGGGCCAATGCCAGCCGGGCTTGCTCCACTTCCAGTTCAAAGGGAACCGGATCCAGCGTAAACAGCAGATCCCCTTTCTTGACCCGCTGGTTGTTGTGAACTGCGACCTCGATCACCTTGCCGTTGACCTGGGGGGCCAGCTTGGTCACCGCCCTGGTTGCCATCGCCTGGGGGGTAAGTGGTATCAGCAGGTCAGCGACCATAAAGTAGGCGAAGAGGGCGATAAAACCTGCCATGGACCATTTGATCCAGCGGGCAAATTGTTGATCCGGGGTCATCTTATTCTCTCTCTGTGCTGGACTCGGAAGGGCTTGTATCGCCTCCGGCTGGTCGGTCGTGGTGCTGTTCGATTTTGTTGAGCGCATTGGCCGAGATCCGCTGTACCGTGGCTTCAAACTGTTGCAGGGTCTGTTCGTCAATGCCCCCCAGCAGCTCCCTGCGGATATTCATGATGCGGTCGGCGATCTGATCGAGCAGGGTCTGGCCGGCCGGGGTCACGCAGACGATGCGGGCTCGTTTGTCCTGATTGCAGCAGTGACGTTCGATCAGCCCCTGCTCTTCCAGCTGGCCCAGAGTGCGCATCAGGGAGGGGAGCTCTATCTCTAGGGCTTCGGCCAGGGTTTTCTGGCTGACATGGTTTCCCATGCGGGAGAGCTTCCACAGCGCGGTCCAGCGGGGATGGGTCAAGCCAAGGGGCGCCAGTTCCAGATCGGCGGCGGTGCGCCATAGCCGGTGCATCCGCGCTATCTGCTCGGCGAGCGACAGCTCGCGCAACCTTTCCAGATCCGTCATCTTCGTCTCATTTTCAATGTACTTAGCATGCTAAGCATCATACTTGTTTAGCAGGCTAAGTAAATAGTGTGATGTGCGTCGTATTTCTGGTCGGCTCTTTCGTGGGAACGAGCGAGTGTCATTCGAAGCCTTTATATTATTTGCGAGATTGACTTGATCGGATCTCTTCCCCTTGCTCTGGATATGGCGCCGTGAATGGATGATATCTGGCGGTTATTTTCATAAAATTTTCAGGTTCAGCCAGCAGCTCTTTTTTTATCCGCTAATATTGATGGGGTTATAAAACAAGGGGGAAACTGGTTGTGGATGGATATGACAGTGGATGTGTGTATCTGGCAATTGAAACGCTGTTGAGTGATGGGGAGTGTGGTGCCGAGTCACATTATGGTGCGAGTCGGGGAAGCAGTGGTCAACATCCCGGTAAGAATAACGATATCAGCCATGATTTTGACCCCGCCAATATTCCATTGCTGTTGGCAGAATAGACCTGACCGAGTGTGATCCTTGTGAGTTCAAGCCAGTGCCCTGGTATTCGCTGGCTTGACTCATCACTATTTCATCCCCCTTCCTTGCATCTCTCCTCTCACCATTTTTCATCGTGTGCGCTTCTGGTGTGCTTGCACAAACCCTTATGTGGCCTGCCGTGGCGCTCACGTCATGGTAATGATGTTACCCGCTGATTATCACTCACTGAATCTGTGAGGATAAATGGTCGCAGGGTTTGTCATCTGGCTCTGTTATTTCCCAAAAGGCGAGAGATCATCACGTTGCTATTACTGCTGATCACCCAAATATCTGCTATTTGGCTCGCTCGTTTTATAGCCCGATTTCCTGGCCTAGTCGGGTATCGATGGCGTGGTGATCTATTGCGCTGCGCACTTTGGCAACACCATGATGTTTAAGTTTTTAATGTTTTTATATGGCTTTGCAGTCTGGCTAACCGACAGGGGCACGGGGGATCAATAAAGTAGCGGCCACAATCACACGCAGAGTCCATAACAATGAAAAACCTCTCACCCCTACAAACCACACAAGAAAAGGCCGCTTTTATGGGCGGCCACCAAATTGCCGGTATGCCGCTCTTTATATTTCTCGGGCTGGCGACCTGCGTCCTCTTTTCCGGCTGGAATGGTTCGCTGCCGCTGGGCATGGTCGGTGCGCTGGCGCTGATGTTCGTGCTGGGCACTCTGCTGACCGAGCTGGGTGAGCGGATCATGCCGATCCGCGAATATCTGGGTGGCGGCACCATCCTTGCCATTTTCGGCGGCGCCGCCCTGTTCGAGTACCAGTTGCTGCC
The DNA here is from genome assembly GCF_000764645.1 of Aeromonas finlandensis. Taxonomy (GTDB): domain Bacteria; phylum Pseudomonadota; class Gammaproteobacteria; order Enterobacterales; family Aeromonadaceae; genus Aeromonas; species Aeromonas finlandensis. Next base: position 3,516 of record NZ_JRGK01000045.1, on the reverse strand, counting down.
GGTGCAGGCGGGGCAGGTCATCACCAACTTTATGAAGGAGGGGGGCTTTCTCAACTTCTTCATCGCCAGTCTGGTGACCGGCTCGGTGTTTGGCATGAGCAGCGCCCTGCTGAAAAACGCCGCCATGCGCTATCTGCCGGTGATCCTCGGTGGCGTAGCGCTGGCACTGCTGAGTGTTGGCTTCGTCGGCTCCCTGATGGGTTACGGCTTCAAGAATGCCGTGCTGCTGATCGGCCTGCCGATCATGGGTGGCGGCATGGGGGCGGGGGCGGTGCCACTGGTGGAGATCCTCTCCGGCCCGATGCAGATGTCCAGTGCTGACCTGTTGTCACGCATGGTGCCAGCGGTGGTGATCGCCAACACCCTGGCGATTCTGGTGGGCTCCCTGCTGGCGCGCCTTGGTCGCCGTTACCCCTCCCTGACCGGCAACGGCAAGCTGATGGTCAAAGAGAATAGCCAGAGTATTGCTGACGAGCAGGCCGAAGCGCCGACCCTGCAGAGTCTCGGCATGGGACTTTTCATCAGCTCCAGCATGTTTGTGCTGGGCTCCCTGCTTGGCAACTTTATCCCCATGCACCCCTTTGCCCTGATGATTTTGGCGGTCGCCTTTATCAAGGTGAGCGGCCTGCTGCCGCGCCGTTATGAGCAGGCGGCGGCCGACTGGTATCAGTTTGTGGTGAGCAACCTCACCCCCTCGCTGCTGGTGGGGATCGGCGTCGCCTACACCAGTATTCCCGAGCTGATCAGCGCCTTCTCCATCAGCTACTTCGTGCTGGTGCTGGTGACCGTGATTGGTGGCGCCCTTGGCGCAGCGCTGGTCGGCAAGATGATCGGCTTCTATCCCATCGAGGCGGCCATCACTGGCGGACTCTGCATGGCCAACATGGGCGGCACCGGCGATGTGGCGGTGCTCTCGGCGGCCCAGCGGATGAAGCTGATGCCCTTTGCCCAGATCTCCTCTCGCCTTGGCGGCGCCGTGATGCTGATTTTGGCGACCGCCCTTATCTCCCTGCTTGCCTGATACCGGATTGAGGAACAAACAAGATGAACGACATCATGATGGGCACCAGCCTGCCCTATGCAGAACGCAAGCGTCAGGGTGTACGCGGTCGCATGCCCCACAAGGAGGAGTCCCTCTCCCAGCAGCGGCGTCGGATCTACCGGTTGGTCAGCGCGATGCAGAGCCCGTTTGACCAGCATCTGCTGCTGCGCCAGCTGCAGGAGGACAACCCGGTGCTCTTCTACGATCTGGTGCGCCACCACCTGCCGGAGCTGCTGCCGATCATCTACACCCCGGTGGTGGGGGAGGCGTGCCAGCGCCACAGCGATCTCTATCTGCGCAGCCACGGCCTCTACCTCTCCTGGCACGACCGGGACGATCTGGACGACATTCTCGAGTCGGTGGAGCAGGAGGTGGACGTGATCGTCATCTCCGATGGCGAGCGGGTGCTTGGGCTCGGCGATCTCGGCATCGGCGGCATGGGGATCTGCATCGGCAAGCTGGCGCTCTACTCAGCCGCGGGCGGCATCAACCCAGCCCGCACCCTGCCGCTCTGTGTCGATGTGGGCACCAACAACCCCGAGCTGCTGGAGGATGACTCCTACCTCGGCTGGCAATCTCCGCGCATCGATGGCGAGAGCTACTACCACTTCATGGACAAGGTGGTGGCCGCCATTCGCAAGCGTTGGCCGCAGGTGGTGCTGCAGTTTGAAGACTTTGCTGGCAAGCATGCCGCCAACCTGCTGACCCGCTATCGGGACGAGCTCTGCATGTTCAACGACGACATTCAGGGGACGGCGGCAGTGGCTTCTGCCTGCGTGCTGGCCGGTTTGCAGCAGGCGGGCACCGCCCTGTGCGATGCATCCGTGCTGATCGTCGGTGCCGGCTCGGCCGGTTGCGGCATCGCCGCCATGCTGGCCCAGCTGGCGGAGGGCAGCGATGGCGTCTGGCTGTTTGATCAGGATGGGGTGGTCTGTGATGATCGCCCCACCCTGACCCGCGCCCAGCAGCCGTTTGCTCGCGCTGTGAACGAGGCCAATAGCTCACTGTTGGAGACCATTCGCCAGGTGCGCCCGGCGGTGTTGATTGGGGTGAGCGGTCAGGGCGGCCTCTTTACCCGCGAGGTGCTGCAGGCGATGGGGGAGGTGTGTGCGCAGCCGGTGATCCTGCCGCTCTCCAACCCGACCCGCAGCGCCGAGGCCACCCCCGAGCAGGTGTGGGAGGCTACCGCAGGCCGCGCTCTGCTGGCGACCGGCAGCCCCTTTGCGCCGGTGACGGTGGCAGGGGAGCGGCGAGTGGTCTCCCAGTGCAACAATGTTTATGTCTTCCCGGGGATTGGTCTGGGGGCCTGCGCGGTCAAGGCGCGTCGCATCAGCGATGGCATGTTGCTGGCTGCGGTGCGGGCGGTCGGTGCTTACCCACTGCTGGCGGGTCGGTTGCTGCCCCCCATCGAACAGGTGGGAGAGGTGGCCCGCGCGGTCGCCAGAGCGGTGGCACTGGTTGCCAGAGAGGAGGGATTGGCCGATTTTGCCGGTGATCCGGCTCCTTTGATTGACCAGACCTGGTGGCATCCGCACTATTGGGTGGCGTCCTGATGTTTTAAGGTATGTGCATGAAACTTCGCCATCAGCTGGTCACCCTCTCTCTTGGGCTCTCCCTGCTGCTGATCATCATTTTGGGCAGCCTGCTCGCCCTCTTTATCCGCCATCTGCTGGAGAGCAATCTGGAGGAGAAAGGGAGCGATCTGGCTCGCATTCTGGCGGCCGATACCCGGGTGGTATCGGCTTTGCAGCATGGGCGCGACCCGACACTGCGGGACTATGTGGAGGGGATCTGCAGCCGCACCGACGCCACCTATATGGTGGTGACCGACGAGCATGGCCGCCGCCTCAGCCATCCCAAGCCGGAGCTGGTGGGGCAGAAATTCCGTGGTGAGGATATCTGGCCCGCGCTGCAGGAGCGGCGCAGCTACTGCTCCAAGGATCGGGGCACCATGGGGCTGGCGATCCGCTGCTTCTCGCCGGTGCTGGGGGCGGATGGCCGCACCATGGGGGCTGTGGTGGTCGGCTATCTGATGCAGAAGGTGGAGGGCATCTACATGGAGCGGGTCGCCCTGCTCATCTGCGCCATCGGTGCCGTGTTGGGGTGCGGCCTGCTGCTGGCGCTCTGGGTGCAATACCTGCTGCGCAAGACCCTGCTCGATCTGGAGCCGGAGGCGATCGTCCGCCGCTTCACCCTGCAGGATCTGGTGCTGGAGCACATCACCGAAGGGGTGATTGCCCTCGATGGCCGCGGCAACATCAACATGATCAACAGCACGGCCAGCTATCAGTTGCGGCTACCCGGCCCCGGCCGTCACGCCTTGCAGGGACAGTCACTGGCAGAGCTGGTGCCACCGCTTGCCCCCTGCCTGGCACAGGAGGCGGGTGAGATCAGCTTCACCATTCAGGGGGACGACTTTGTCGGACGCTGGCAGGCGGTTCATGGCAAGGAGCCGGGGCGACTGCTGATCTTCA
>NZ_JRGK01000044.1 GCF_000764645.1 Aeromonas finlandensis | reverse complement strand
GTCCAGACCCCGGCCTTCATGCCGGTCGGGACTTACGGCACCGTCAAGGGGATGACCCCTGAAGAAGTGCGTGAAAGTGGCGCCGAGATCCTGCTGGGCAACACCTTCCACCTCTGGCTGCGTCCGGGTCAGGAAGTGATGCGCGCCCACGGCGACCTGCACGATTTCATGAACTGGCAGGGCCCGATCCTGACCGACTCCGGTGGTTTCCAGGTGTTCAGCCTGGGCGACATCCGCAAGATCACTGAAGCGGGTGTCCACTTCCGCCACCCCATCAATGGCGAGAAGATCTTCCTCGACCCCGAGAAGTCCATGGAGATCCAGTACGATCTGGGCTCCGACATCGTGATGATCTTCGACGAGTGCACCCCGTATCCGGCCACTTACGAAGAAGCGCGCAAGTCGATGGAGATGTCTTTGCGCTGGGGCAAGCGCTCCCGCGACAAGTTTGATGCGCTGGGCAACAAGAATGCTCTGTTCGGCATCATTCAGGGCTCGGTCTACGAAGATCTGCGGGATGTCTCCCTCAATGGTCTGCTGGAGATCGGTTTCGACGGTTATGCGGTCGGCGGTCTGGCGGTGGGTGAGCCCAAAGAGGACATGCACCGTATTCTCGAGCACGTCTGCCCGAAAATCCCGGCCGACAAGCCGCGCTACCTGATGGGTGTCGGCAAGCCGGAAGATCTGGTGGAAGGGGTGCGCCGTGGTATCGACATGTTCGACTGCGTGATGCCGACCCGCAACGCCCGCAACGGCCACCTGTTCACCACCGATGGTGTGGTGAAGATCCGCAATGCCCAGCACCGCAACGACACCAGCACCCTGGATGCCGAGTGTGATTGCTACACCTGCAAGAACTACAGCCGCAGCTATTTGCACCATCTGGACAAGTGCAACGAGATCCTCGGTGCCCGTCTGAATACGATTCATAACCTGCGTTACTACCAGCGTGTGATGCAAGGTTTGCGGGACGCGATCGAGCAGGGTAAATTAGACGACTTTGTAACAGAGTTTTACCGTCGGCAAGGGAAGCCTGTGCCTCCGTTAGCTGAAAATGACGTTAAATAACAACAATATATAAGCAAGTTTTCAAATCTACATCAATAAGAGGTTGTTAAATGAGCATTATCTCCAAGGCGTATGCAGAAGGCGCAGTACCGGGTGCACAGGGTGGTGGTATGGAAATGATCATCATGCTGGCCGTGTTTGGCCTGATCTTCTACTTCATGATCTATCGTCCCCAGGCCAAGCGTGCCAAGGATCACCGCAATCTGATGGGCTCCTTGTCCAAGGGTGATGAAGTGCTTACTTCCGGTGGCCTGGTTGGCAAAATTGCCAAAGTGGCTGCTGACAGCGATTACCTGGTGATCGCCCTGAACGACCAGACTCAAGTCACCATCAAAAAGGACTTCGTCTCTGCCGTTCTGCCCAAGGGTTCTATCCAGTCCCTTTAATCTCCCAAGGAGCACAGCGTGTTGAATCGCTATCCGCTGTGGAAATACCTGATGGTGGTCCTGGTGATCGCCATCGGTTTTCTATATGCAGCCCCCAATCTTTACGGCGAAGATCCGGCTTTGCAGGTTTCTGCCAGCCGTGGTGCCGAAGTCAAGCTAGATACCCTTGACCTGGTGAAAGAGACCCTTGAAGCGGCCAAGATCCCGGTCAAACATGCTGCGTTCGAGCACGGACTGATCCTGATCCGTTTCAAAAATACGGAAGAGCAGCTCAAGGCGCGCGACGTTGTTGCCAACAAGCTGGGCGACAACTTCATTACCGCACTCAACCTGGCTCCTTCTACCCCCGCATGGCTCGAAGCTATCGGTGCTGCGCCGCTCAAGCTCGGCCTGGACCTGCGTGGTGGTGTGCACTTCCTGATGGAAGTGGACATGGCCGAAGCGCTGACCAAGCAGCAAGAGCAGATGGTGCAGGATTTCCGCAGCGAATTGCGTAACCAGAAGATCCGTTACTCAGGCGTGCGCCGGACCGGTGATCAGGTGCAGGTGATCTTCCGTGATGAAGCGGATCAGGAACGCGCTGTTTCTCATCTGCGTCGTCAGAACCCTGATTTGACTTTCACTACCGAGCAGAAAGGGGATGAGTTCATCCTGCTGGCTGGTCTGAGCGAAGCCAAGATCAAGGAGGTGAAGAAGTACGCCCTCGAGCAGAACATCACCATCATCCGTAACCGGGTCAACGAACTGGGTGTGGCCGAGCCGCTGGTACAACAGCAAGGCGCCGAGCGCATTGTCGTTGAACTGCCCGGTATTCAGGATACCGCCCGCGCCAAGGAGATCCTGGGTGCAACCGCGACCCTGGAATTCCACATGGTGGATGAGACTGCCGACATCCAGGCTGCGGCCGACGGTCGTGTCCCGCCGAGTTCCAAGGTCTACAACGATCGCAACGGTCGTCCTGTGGTACTGCAAAAGCGGGTGATCCTGACCGGTGACCACATCGTGGGTGCCCAGTCCGGTTTCGACGAGTACAGCCGTCCCCAGGTCAACATCAAGCTTGATGGCCAGGGTGGCAACAAGATGGCCAACTTTACCAAGGACAACGTCGGTAAAGGGATGGCGACCGTCTTCATCGAGTACAAGCCGGTCGGTCAGCCGGGTCCGGATGGCAAGCGCAAGTTCCGCAAGCAGGAGGAGGTGATCAACGTCGCCACCATCCAGTCGCGCCTTGGCAGCCAGTTCCGTATCACAGGTATCGACAACGCCAACGAAGCCCACAACCTGGCGCTGCTGCTGCGTGCCGGTGCACTGATCGCCCCGATCCAGATCGTGGAAGAGCGCACCATTGGCCCGAGCCTGGGTCAACAGAACATCGACAGCGGTATGGAAGCCATCGGCTGGGCCATGCTGGTGATCGTGCTGTTCATGGGGATCTACTACCGTGCGTTCGGCTGGGTCGCCAACCTGGCGCTCTGTATGAACCTGGTGTTGATTGTCGGCATCATGTCGATGATCCCGGGGGCTACCATGACCCTGCCAGGTATCGCCGGTATCGTCCTGACGCTGGGGATGGCGGTGGATGCCAACGTGCTGATCTACGAGCGTATTCGTGAAGAGATCCGCAACGGTCGTGGTGTTCAGCAAGCCATCCATCTGGGCTTTGATCGGGCATTCTCCACCATCGCCGACTCGAACGTCACCTCGCTTATCACCTGTGTGATCCTGTTCGGTATCGGTACTGGCGCCATCAAGGGCTTTGCCCTGACGCTGGGCATTGGTCTGACCGCCTCCATGTTTACTGCCATCACGGTTTCCCGCGCCATTATCAACCTGGCTTGGGGTGGACGGCGCATCGACAAGCTGCCCATCTGAGGATAGAGAAATGTTTCAGATTCTACATTTTGAAAAACCGATCCCGTTTATGCGCTATGCCAAGCCGGGTGTGGTTTTCTCTTCCGTGCTGATGGTGGTGGCCCTGTTCTTCCTGTTTGATCGGGGTCTGAACTGGGGTCTGGACTTTACCGGTGGTACCACCATCGAGGTGGGGTTCCAGCAGTCGGTGAGCCTGGACAAGATCCACGACGCACTGGAAGAGCAGAAGATTGAAGGGGCAACCCTGCAACACTTTGGCTCCAGCCGTGACGTGCTGTTCCGCCTGACCCCGAAAGAGGGGGTCAAGGTAGAACAACAGGGTAACGAAGTGCTGGCCGCTGCCAAGCTGCTCGACGAGGGTGCTGTGCTCAAACGCGTCGAGTTCGTCGGCCCTTCGGTGGGTGATGAACTGGCAACAGATGGTGCGCTGGCCATGTTGGCCTCCATTCTCTGTATCCTGGCCTATGTGGCGGTGCGTTTCGAATGGCGTCTGGCGTTGGGGGGGATTCTCTCTCTGGTGCACGACGTGGTGATCACCCTGGGCGTGTTCGCCTACTTCCAGTACGAGTTTGATCTGACCGTACTGGCGGCGCTGATGACCCTGGTGGGTTACTCCCTGAACGATACCATCGTGGTGTTCGACCGCTTGCGGGAGAACTTCCGCAAGGTGCGTAAAGGGGATACCGAGTACATTCTGGATCTCTCCATGACCGAGACCCTGAGTCGTACCATCATCACCTCCGGCCTCACCTTCATTGTGGTACTGGCGCTGTTGCTCAAGGGCGGTGCGCTGATCCACGGCTTTGCCGTGGCCATGGTGATCGGTGTGGCGTTCGGTACCTACTCTTCCATCTATGTAGCGAGTGCCTTTGCCATGTTCCTCGGCGTCAAGCGCGAGCACATGCTGCCAACGCAGGTAGAGAAAGAGGGCGCGGATCAACAGGAAATCCTGCCGTAACAGTGAAGAGCGCCGCACGGCGCTCTTTTCTTTTCTCCGTGTGCCATCTGCTGACACACAGGATTTATGCAACAGGAGTTTGTCATGCAACACAATCCCCGTTTTTTGGCTCTGGTTGACGGGATCCGCTCCCGCGTCACCGAAACCGATGTACATCAGATCAAGCGCTGGCAGGATGAAGGGCGCGCTTTTCACCTGATCGACGTGCGGGAAGAGAGCGAATGGGCCAAAGGGCATTTACCCGGCGCCGTCTATCTGGGACGCGGGGTCATTGAACGGGATATCGAGACCCGTTACCCGGATCCGGCCACAGAACTCTACCTCTATTGTGGTGGTGGTTTTCGCTCCATTCTGGCGGCCGATAACCTGCAACAGATGGGTTATAGCCGGGTTGTCAGCGTGGATGGTGGTTTTCGGGGGTGGCTGGAGGCCGGATACCCTGTCGAATCCTGATTTATTTGAGGCAGAGGGGCACAGCTACATGACAAAGTGGCGGTTGACCTTTACCATATGCGGGGTCAAGCGTAAGCGTCGGAGTGTTCATTGAACGTCAGGAAAGGGATTGGATACCTCCTTGGTATCCTGTTGTTGCTACCCATGTGGGGTTGCAGCAGTAGCAGTCAGGTTAACACCCCTAAGGTTCCCAAGCCGCAGCCTGCTTCACTGGTTTTGGCGACCCCCCTGCAGGTCTCCTACCAAAGCGAGTTGGCGTTGGCGCGACTCGGGCAGATGCTCAGCGAGATGGAGTTGACCACTGAACAGCGTGCAGAGCTCTTCTATGAGCGTGCCGTGGTGTTCGATCGCGTCGGGTTGCGCTCGCTGGCGAGGCTGGATTTCAACCGCGCCCTGCGCGAGAAGCCGGATTTTGCCGAAGCTTATAACTTCATCGGCGTCTATCTGGTGCAGCAGCAGAATTATGACGAGGCCTATGACGCCTTCGATTCTGCCCTCGAGCTGGCGCCGGACTATGACTATGCCTATCTCAACCGTGGCATCGCGCTCTATTACGGTAACCGCCCCGAGCTGGCCGCCGCCGATATGAAGCGCTTTTATGAAGCGCAGCCGGAAGACCCTTACCGGGTGATCTGGCTCTATCTGGCCGAGCAGAAACTCGATGCGCCTGCGGCCATGAGCCGGATGCGCGAGCGTCTGAACAAATACGATGACGATGCCTGGAACTGGGATCTGGTGCGCCTCTATACCGGTGAACTCACAGCCTCCCAGCTGATGGGCAATGTGGTGAAAGGGGTGAAGGATAACCGGGAGCTTGCCGAGCGCCTGTGCGAAACCTACTTCTATCTGGGCAAGTTCGAGTTGGGCAGAGGCAACCGCAAGGAAGCTATCAGCTACTTCAAGCTGGCTCTCTCCAACAACGTCTACGACTTCATCGAGCATCGTTATGCCTTGCTTGAGCTGGAGCTGATGGCGCGCAAACCCTTGCCACCGGGTGCCCAGAGTGCTCAGGGAAAAAGCGATCAGCCCTCCTGAATGGATGCAGTACGTTGATAGCAGAGATAAGAAAGGCCTCATAATGAGGCCTTTTTGTTGGGCGAATGGCGGGATTATTCCACCAGGCTCATGCCGGGGATCTGGCGCCAGTAGCCGTTGCAGTCGTTCCCCTGCTGCAGGGGGAGGGGAGCCAGACCCTGCTGGTTGGCTTTGAAGCGGGCCAGCATCTCCAGCGTCTCTCTCCCTTGCGGTGAGAGTCTGACCACATCCACCAGCCCCTCCATACCCGCCAGCTCGTTACCCAGGTTGTAGCAGTAGCCGGACTGGGTCTGGATCCCGTTGAGATTGAACACCCGCTGCCCCTCGCGGCTGTTGGCCAGTCGCCCGGTGGGGTAGTTGATGCAGGCGAGCTCGCAGTTGTCCTTGGGCTTGTCGAGGGAGCGGGCGGTGAAGCAGCGTGCCGAATAGGCGAGCGGCAGATGGCCGTAGGCAAACACCTCCACCTCGAACTGCTGGCGAGTATGGCCCAGATCCTGATTGAGCTGGATCAGCCAGTCACGGGAGAGCTCCACCGGCATGACCCAGCGTGTCATCCCCTGTTTAAGCAGCATGCGCAGCACATCGGCATTATAGGCGTTGATGGCTGGGCCGCAGACAAACGGGATCCCGGCCTCCCAGGCGAGTTGTACCGTACCGAGATCGTTGGCTTCAACCATCAGATCGCCGTTGTCGACCAGCCGCTTCACCTCTTTGAGTTCGGAAGGGGCAGAGATGAGGGCGAGGGTAGAGATCACCACCTGTTTGCCGGAGCTGGCCACCTGCCGGGCCAGCGCAATCCAGTCATCGACTTTGAGTTCGCGCCGCTTGCTGCAGACGGTCTCCCCCAGATAGATGATGTCGGCCTGGCTGTCAGCCGCGGCATGATAAAAGGCTTCGGTATCGGCTTTTGGCCAGTAGAAGAGCAGAGGCCCGAGAGAAAATTGCATGGGTGGACTCCTTATTGCCACTGACGATGGTAGGCGCCGAGGGTAGTCTGGCTACCTTCGGAGACGCGGGCGAGCTGAGCATCCCACTCAGGCTTGACCTGATAGGCCTCGGGATTGGCCTGATAGGCATCGATGGCCGCACGCCAGACCCGGGTTACCTGCTCCACATAGGCGGGGCTGCGCTGGCGCCCTTCAATCTTGACCGACTGGATCCCGGTCTTGAACAGCTCGGGCAACAGGCCAAGGGTATTGAGGCTGGTCGGCTCTTCCAGCGCGTGGTAGGTCTGGCCATCCACGTCGAAACGCCCCTTGCAGAGAGTCGGGTAGCCAGCATTTTCACCCGGACCGTAGCGGTCGATCAGCACTTCGTTGAGCCGTGACTCGAGGCCGTTCGGAGTCTCTTCCCAGCGGACGAACTTGGCCGGTGAACAGGCGCCGACGGTGTTGGGGCTCTCGCCAGTCATGTAGGAGGAGAGATAGCAGCGCCCCTCGGCCATGATGCAGAGGCTGCCAAAGGCGAACACCTCGAGACCAACGTCGGTCTCGCGGGCCAGCTGCTTGACCTGATGCATGGAGAGCACTCGTGGCAACACGACTCGTGTGACATTGAATTGCTGCTGATAGAAGCGAATGGCGGCGGCATTGGTGGCGCTGGCCTGCACCGAGACATGCAGCTCCATCTCGGGATAGTGGCGGCTGGCATATTCCAGCACGGCGAGATCGGCGATGATTAACGCATCGGCGCCGAGGGCCACCCCGCGATCAACCGCCTGTTTCCATCGAGCATCGGCCCCGGGATGGGCAAAGGTATTGATGGCAATATGCAGCTTGCGACCATGTTGATGCACATAATCCACCGCCTTCTCCAGTTTGCTGTCGGTAAAGTTGAGACCGGCAAAGTGGCGGGCATTGGTGTCATCCTTGAAACCGATATAAACGGCATCGGCCCCGTTATCCACGGCGGTTTTCAGTGCCGGCAAACTGCCTGCCGGACAGAGTAATTCCATTGGTACGCTCCGAGAGTGCATATGAAGGGCAAACGAGCCCTGATTGTATGCAGCCATGCACTCCCGCTTTTTGACCTGAGGCAGCTTTGTGTGGCTTTACCCTTCTTGAGGTAACCCTGCACAAGTTTGATTTCCAACAGGATCTTGCCACTCTCCCTGTGTTTGAATGCGCAAAAAAGGGAGTCTATCGTGTTTCAACAACTGCAACGCCGCCTGGTCGAACAGGCTCCGCGCTTCTTGCGCCATCCCCTCAAGCTGGTTCCCTTCAATCTGCAAAAGCAGCTGATGGAGAGCTTGCTGGCCCGGGTCTTCAAAGAGGCCATCGCAGATGGCGATTTCGAGTTTCTGGCAGACAAGTGGCTGAAAGTCGAAGTATCTGATCTGGAGCTGTGCTGGTTTATCAGTGAGCAGAACGGCCAGTTGGTGGTGGCTCGCGAGTGTGACAAGGCCGATGTCTGCTTCAGCGGTACCGCCAACGACCTGATCCTGATTGCCGGTCGCAAAGAGGATCCTGATTCGCTCTTCTTCCAGCGCAAGCTGAAGATAGAAGGGGATACCGAGCTGGGTCTTGAGGTGAAAAACCTGATGGACAGTCTGGATCTCGATGGCTTGCCGAGTCTGATGAAGTATCCCCTGATGGATCTGGCGACGTTTATCGAACGCGCCCGCAGTGAGTCAGCGCAGGCTCCGGTGCAGACGGCTCCGAGCGGGATCCCGTCTTAAGTGAGCGATTACCCCGTGGGCATGGCGGCGATAATGGTGCCGTGCCCAGAGGCAGCGGCAGGCCCACAGGCAGGGGACCAATGCGATAATGGCGGTGGGGGCAGGCAACTGTGATATGGCCAGCCCCATGGCCAGCAAGATAAAGGGCTGGGCTTCATAAAGCCACTCTGGCTGTAGCCAGCGTTTGCTCGGAAAGATAATCAGGTCGGTGCGACGGTAGCTGGAGCGCATCATCCAGGTCACCGCCCCGGCGATAAACAGCAAAGCGCCTGCAAACCAGAGCAGTAGTTGTTCACTCAGCATAATGATGGCAATGGCTGTCAGCAGATAGAGGCTGGGCAATCTCTCATAGATAAAGGGAGGAAGCATGGCGTGGTGTCTCCTGTGCCGTTAACCGGATATCCGTCAAGTTTAGTCCCCCCTTCCCAACCCCCTCATGCCGGTTTGTTATACAAACGGGTAGTTTTGTTCTGAAATGGCTCGCCTTTTACGGTGCCAACATTGTGCTCTCTTATGTTACAATTGCGCGCTATTTTTGACTGAAGATTGACTGGGCATGTTGGATCAAATTCGTATCGTTTTGGTAAACACCTCTCATACCGGCAACATGGGGTCTGCGGCGCGCGCCATGAAGACCATGGGGTTGACCCAGCTGGTACTGGTTGATCCGCAATCCTTGCCGGATGACAATGCCTTCGCCCTGGCGGCAGGTGCCAGTGATGTGCTTGCCAATGCCCGTATCGTCCCGACGCTGGACGACGCGATTGCCGATTGTGGTCTGGTGATTGGCACCAGCGCCCGCTCCCGTACCCTGAGCTGGCCCATGCTCGATCCCCGTGAAGCTGGTGAGAAGTCGGTGGTCGAGGGGATGAAGCACCCGGTCGCGCTGGTGTTTGGCCGTGAACGCACCGGCCTTACCAACGACGAGCTGCAAAAGTGCCACTACCATGTGGCCATTCCGGCCAATCCTGATTACAGCTCCCTCAATCTGGCGATGGCAGTGCAGACCCTCTGTTACGAAGTGCGGATGCGCTGGCTGCAGGGGCAGGCCGCCGAGCCTGAAGATGAGATGGCCTATCCGAGTGCCGCCCAGCTGGAAGGGTTTTATCAGCATCTGGAGCAAACCCTGATGAAGACCGGTTTTATTGCCGATGATCATCCGGGTCATGTGATGAGCAAGCTGCGTCGCTTGTTCAATCGGGCTCGGCCGGAAGCGGCGGAGCTCAACATTCTGCGCGGGATTTTGACCTCGGTGCAGAAAACGCGGGTACCGGATTAATCCGACTGATTTACTCAACCATATACTTGACTGATTTGGTCGGGTATGTGACCATGTGCCCCATTAAATTGCTTCGCAAGACGGTAAGGCACATGAGACTGACTTCAAAAGGACGTTACGCTGTAACCGCCATGCTCGACGTGGCGTTGCATGCAGAGCAGGGGCCCGTCCCCCTTGCCGATATTTCCGAGCGTCAGGGCATCTCCTTGTCCTATCTCGAGCAGCTCTTTGCCCGCCTGCGCAAACATGGTCTGGTGAGCAGTGTGCGTGGCCCGGGCGGCGGTTACCGCCTCGGCATGGCGCCGGACGAAATCTCGGTCGGTCAGGTGATCACCGCGGTCGATGAGTCGGTCGATGCCACCAAGTGCCTCGGCAAGGGCGGCTGCCACGGCGGTACCCAGTGTCTGACGCACTCCCTGTGGCGTGATCTGAGCGAGCGGATCTCCAGCTTTCTCGGGGATATCACCCTGGCCGAGCTGGTACGCCAGGCCGATGTGCGCCGGATTGCCGGCAAGCAAGATGAACAAATGAAGACCGTGTTGTCCCTGGTTGAACGGGCAGAACACGGCGATGTGAGCTTGAAAGTCCAACTATAAACGTGCTTTCCACAGCGGGACTCTGTATGACCCGGACTGTGACGGAGAAAAACATGAAACTGCCTATTTACCTTGATTATTCGGCAACCTGTCCGGTGGACCCGCGTGTCGCAGAAAAAATGATGCAGTGTCTCACCATGGATGGCCTGTTTGGCAATCCGGCTTCCCGTTCTCACCGTTTTGGCTGGCAAGCCGAAGAGGCGGTAGATCTGGCCCGTAATCAAGTGGCAGAGCTGATCGGTGCCGATCCGCGCGAGATCGTCTTCACCTCCGGTGCGACCGAATCCGACAACCTGGCCATCAAGGGCGTTGCCCACTTCTATGCCAGCAAGGGCAAGCACATCATCACCTCCAAGACCGAACACAAAGCGGTACTCGATACCTGCCGTCAGCTGGAGCGTGAAGGCTTTGAGGTGACTTACCTCGAGCCGATGCCCAATGGTCTGTTCACCCTCGAGATGATCGAGAACGCCATGCGTGACGACACCATTCTGGTCAGCCTGATGCATGTGAACAACGAAATTGGCGTGATCCAGGATATCAAGGGGCTGGGCGAACTGTGCCGCTCCCGCAAGGTGCTGCTGCACGTGGATGCGGCCCAGAGTGTTGGCAAGGTCGAGATCGACGTTGAAGCGATGAAGATTGACCTGCTCTCTCTGTCCGCCCACAAAATTTATGGCCCGAAAGGGATCGGCGCGCTCTACGTACGCCGCAAGCCGCGTGTGCGTATCGAAGCCCAGATGCACGGTGGTGGTCACGAGCGCGGCATGCGTTCCGGCACCCTGCCGACTCACCAGATCGTCGGGATGGGAGAAGCCTTCCGTATCGCCAAGGAAGAGATGGCCAGCGAGCACGAGCGTGTGATGACCCTGCGTCAGCGTTTGTGGGATGGCCTCAAGGATATCGAAGCCGTTTACCTCAACGGTGATCTGGAGCAGCGCGTCAGTGGCAACCTCAACGTCAGCTTCGCCTATGTGGAAGGGGAATCCCTCATCATGGCGCTGAAAGATCTGGCGGTCTCTTCCGGTTCTGCCTGTACCTCAGCCAGCCTGGAGCCCTCCTATGTGCTGCGCGCACTGGGCCTGAACGACGAGTTGGCACACAGCTCCATCCGTTTCAGCATCGGTCGCTTTACCACCGAGGAAGAGATTGACTACGCGGTCAAGCTTATTCGTGACTCCATCGGTCGTCTGCGCGAAATGTCCCCCCTGTGGGAGATGTACAAAGACGGCGTCGATCTGAACACGGTCGAATGGGCTCATCACTGATCCACCGGGTCAGTGAGCAACAGAATTAGCAGGAGTTATATATGGCTTACAGTGAAAAAGTAATCGACCACTACGAGAATCCTCGCAACGTCGGTGGTTTCGACAAGAATGATCCCAACATCGCGACCGGCATGGTCGGTGCGCCCGCCTGTGGCGACGTGATGAAGCTGCAGCTGAAGATCAGCGATGAAGGCATCATCGAAGATGCCAAGTTCAAGACCTACGGCTGCGGTTCAGCTATCGCCTCCAGCTCGCTGGTGACCGAATGGGTCAAGGGTAAGACTCTGGACGAAGCGGCTGGCATCAAGAACACTGATATCGCCGAAGAGCTGGCCCTGCCACCGGTCAAGATCCACTGCTCCATTCTGGCCGAGGATGCCATCAAGGCCGCCATCGCCGATTACAAGCAGAAGAAAGGTCTCTAAGCGCCGGAGAGCAGTATGGCTATTACCATGACAGATGCCGCCGCGGCACGGGTTTCCTCTTTTTTGGCCAACCGGGGCAAGGGCATTGGCCTGCGCCTCGGCGTCAAGACCACCGGCTGTTCCGGCCTGGCCTACGTGCTTGAGTTCGTTGATGAACTGACCGATGAGGATCAGGTATTCGAGCAGCAAGGCGTCAAGATTATTGTCGATGCCAAGAGCCTGATCCATCTGGATGGCACCGAGCTGGATTTTGCCAAAGAGGGCCTCAACGAAGGCTTCAAGTTCAACAACCCGAACGCCAAGGGCGAATGTGGTTGTGGCGAAAGTTTCAGTGTCTAACAGGCGGGACACTGTGTGTGTCCTGCCAGTTGAACTGGTCGCCATCGACCAGTTCAACAATGCCATCTCCAGCACCTGAGCGTGTTGTTATGGCGAACGTTTCCAAGAGGTTTGCATGAATCATTTCGAGCTGTTTGGGCTGGTTGAAGGCTTCGAGCTCGATACCCGTCAGTTGGCTGATACCTACCGCCAGCTGCAAACCCAATTCCACCCGGATCGTTTTGCCACCGCCCCCGAGCGGGAGCAGCTGGCTGCGGTGCAACGTGCCTCCCAGATCAACGAAGCATTCACCACCCTCAAGGCGCCGCTGCGCCGTGCCGAATATCTGCTCTCCCTGCGTGGCACTGATATCCGTGGCGAACAGCAGACCCTGCAAGATACCGCTTTTCTGATGCAGCAGCTGGAGTGGCGCGAGCGTCTGGCCGATCTGAAAGATGATGCTGACCCTGAGGGCGCCATCAAGGATTTTCGCAGCGAGATCAGGCATGATCACCAGTTGTTGATGCAGCAGCTGACCGAGTCTCTTGCCGCCGGTAAAGATCTCGTTGCCGCTGATTGCGTTCGCAAACTCAAGTTTGTCGACAAGCTCCTCGAAGAGCTGGAACGATTCGAAGACTCGCTTCTCGAGTCTTGATCCTTTAACGCTGGAAGTTTCATTACCCATGGCATTACTGCAAATCGCCGAACCCGGCCAGAGCGCTGTTCCTCATCAGCACAAACGTGCCGTCGGCATCGATCTCGGTACCACCAACTCTCTCGTCGCTGCGGTTCGCAGCGGTCACGCCGATACCCTTTGCGATGAGCAAGGGCGCGATCTGCTCCCGTCGGTGGTGCACTATCAAAGCGACGCCATTCGCGTGGGGATTGATGCCAAGCGTGAAGCGGCACTCGATCCTCATAACACCATCGTCTCGGTCAAACGGATGATGGGCAAGGCGCTGGCCGATATCGATACCCGCCAGCAGCCTTACCAGTTCGTTGCCGCCGACAATGGCATGCCGCAACTGCAAACCCGTCAGGGGCTGGTCAATCCGGTACAGGTGTCGGCCGAAATTCTCAAAAAACTGGCCGAGCGAGGCGCCGCCTCGTTGGGTGGCGATCTTGACGGCGTGGTCATTACCGTGCCCGCCTATTTCGACGATGCCCAGCGTCAGGGCACCAAGGATGCGGCCCGTCTGGCCGGTCTGCACGTCCTGCGCCTGCTCAACGAGCCGACCGCAGCCGCTATCGCCTATGGCCTCGACTCCGGTCAGGAAGGGGTGATCGCGGTTTACGATCTGGGGGGCGGTACCTTCGATATCTCCATCCTGCGTCTGCATCGCGGCGTGTTTGAAGTGATGGCGACCGGTGGCGATTCGGCCCTCGGCGGTGATGACTTCGATCACCTGCTGGCGGACTGGATCAAGGAGCAGGCTGGCCTCTCCGGCGATCTGGATGCCCATCTGCAGCGCGAGCTGCTGGATGTGGCCGCTGCCGTTAAACACGGCCTGACCGATGCCGAGCAGGTGGCGTGCACCTTTGCAGGCTGGCAGGGTTGTGTGACCCGTAGTCACTTTGACCAACTCATCACCCCGCTGGTGAAACGGACCTTGCTGGCCTGCCGCCGCGCCCTGCGTGATGCGGATCTTGAGCCGCTGGACGTGCTGGAAGTGGTGATGGTCGGTGGTTCCACCCGGGTGCCGCTGGTGCGCGAACTGGTGGGCGAGTTCTTCCAGCGCACACCGCTGACCAGCATCGATCCGGACAAGGTGGTTGCCATCGGCGCCGCCATCCAGGCCGACATTCTGGTGGGCAACAAGCCCGATGCCGAGATGCTGCTGCTCGACGTTATCCCCCTGTCACTGGGTCTGGAGACCATGGGTGGCCTCGCCGAGAAGGTGATCCCGCGCAACACCACCATTCCGGTGGCCCGCGCCCAGGAGTTCACCACCTTCAAGGATGGTCAGACCGCCATGGCTATCCACGTGGTACAGGGTGAGCGCGAGCTGGTGGCCGATTGCCGATCCTTGGCCCGCTTTACCCTGACCGGCATTCCGCCGATGGCTGCCGGTGCCGCCCATATTCGCGTCACCTTCCAGGTGGATGCGGATGGTCTGCTGTCGGTCAGTGCCATGGAAAAATCCTCCGGCGTGCAGGCCGAGATCCAGGTCAAGCCCTCTTACGGGCTGGCGGAGCAGGATATCCTCAGCATGCTGAGCGCCTCTATCGAGAACGCCCAGCAGGATATGGATGCCCGCATGCTGGCCGAGCAGCAGGTTGAAGCCGACCGGGTGGTCGAGAGCCTCAATGCGGCGCTGGCCGCCGATGGCGATGCGTTGCTGAGTGCTGCCGAACGTGCCGAGATTGATGCCGCCATCGCCCATCTGCTGACCATGCGCAACAGCGGCGCAACCCATCAAATCAAAGAAGCCATTGAGGCGGCGGATGCTGTCAGTGGCGAGTTTGCAGCGCGCCGGATGGATGCCTCCATCCGCAAGGTGCTGAACGGACAAAACGTCAACAAGGTGTAATATGCCAAAACTGATCATTCTTCCTCATCCGGTACTCTGTCCGGATGGCGCAGCCCTCGAGGGGCAAAGCGGCGAGACCATTCTGGATGTGGCGCTGCGCAACGGTATCGAGATCGAGCACGCCTGCGAGAAGTCCTGTGCCTGCACTACCTGCCACTGCGTGGTGCGGGAGGGCTTTGACTCTCTCGAGCCAAGCGACGAGCTGGAAGACGACATGCTGGACAAGGCGTGGGGGCTGGAGCCGGAATCGCGCCTCAGCTGCCAGGCAAAACTGGCAGACGAGGATCTGGTGGTGGAACTGCCCAAGTACACCCTGAACCTCGCCTCTGAACGCCATTAATTACACATGAGTGAATTGCACGTGCAGCATCCTGTGGTGCTTCAGTGATATGGTGGAAGGCCGTGACCCTTGGGGCACGGCCTTTTTTGTATTCGTTATTCTCTCTTTGCCAATAAGCTCTTTCCCATAAAGAGTGCTTATACATAGTGCCAGTAAAAAGGAAGCAAACACGATGGCTGACATGATGAAGGTAGCGTTATCCACCCAGGCTGCGGCCGCCCATTGGGGCGAGGGCGCCCAGCTCAGTTTCAATGGCGACGAGGCACTGATCCATCTCGGTGCTGCCGGTCAGGAGAAGGATCTCCTGCGCACCGTTCAGCGCGCCGCCCGTCGCCTCGAATCGAGCGGGATCAAGCGGGTGACGCTGGCCGGTGAGGGCTGGGATCTGGAGCGTCGCTACGCATTCGCCCAGGGGTTCTACGCCGCCAAGGGGGCGCGTGAACTGGATTTTGGCCAGCAGAGCGACGCGGATGCCCGCGAACTGGATGCGCTGTTCAAGGCGGCCCGCTGGGTACGTGACATCACCAATGGCTGTCCGGAAGAGATCTACCCCATGAGCCTGGCGGAATCTGCCCTGTTGCTCATTCGTGGTCTGGCCGGGGATCAGGTCACTGCTCGCATCACCGCCGGTGAAGCGCTGCGCGAGTCGGGCCATATCGGCATCTGGTCGGTCGGCCGTGGCAGCGAGCGCGAGCCGGTGCTGCTGGAGCTCGACTACAACCCGACCGGTGATCGCCATGCGCCCGTGGTCGCGGCGCTGGTGGGCAAGGGGATCACCTTCGACTCCGGTGGCTACTCCATGAAGTCCTCTGACAACATGCTGCCGATGAAGTCCGATATGGGGGGCGCCGCCATGGTCACCGGCGCGCTGGCGCTGGCCATTAGTCGCGGCCTGAACCAGCGGGTGAAGCTCATTCTCTGCTGCGCCGAGAATCTGGTCTCCGGCAACGCCTTCAAGCTGGGCGACATACTCACTTACAAGAACGGCATTTCGGTCGAGATCCAGAACACCGATGCGGAAGGTCGTCTGGTGCTGGCCGATGGCCTGATGGCGGCCTCCGACAGTGGCGCGGCTTATATTCTTGACGCTGCCACCCTGACCGGCGCCGCCAAGATGGCGCTGGGGCGCGATTACAATGCGGTGTTTGCCCTCGATGAGACCGAACAGCAGCGTGCGCTGGCTGCCGCCAAGGTTGAAAACGAGCAGGCGTGGGCGCTGCCGCTGGAGCCCTGGCATGCCAGCCAGCTCACCTCGGCCTTTGCCGATCTGGGCAACGTTGCTTCAGCCGAAGGCACGGCCGGTGCGACCACGGCTGCTGCGTTCCTCTCCCGCTTCGTGCGCGATGAGGGCAAGGGCTGGGTACACCTGGATCTGGCGGCCTCCTATCAAAAATCGGGCAATGATCTCTGGGCGACCGGTGCCAAGGGCCACGGTCTGCGCACTATCGCACGCTGGCTGCAGGAGGTGACCGCATGAATGTCTGGTTGAGCCGTGAATTTGCACCGGCCGAGTGGGGGGAGGGGGCGCTGCTCTCTCACCGCGCCGATGGCATGGTGATCCATCTGGTGACGGCCAATCCGCTGCTCGATATCCAGCAGGCGGCCCGTCGTCTCTGCCAGCAAGGGATCCAGAAAGTGACCCTGGCTGGCCACTGGGAGCGCGAGCAGCAGTGGGCCTTTGCCCAGGGGCTGCAAACTCCCAAGGTGGAGGTGCAACTGCAGTGGGCCATGTCCTCGGAAGAGGATCGGGAAGAGCTGGAAGCACGCTGGCTCTGTGGTCGCTGGGTGCGCGAGATGACCAATGCCACTCCGGAGCAGCTGGGCCCGCTGGAGCTGGCAGTGGAAGCGGCCTCCTTTATTACCGAGCTGGCGCCGGACAAGGTGAGCCATCGCATTTTGAAAGGCGAAGCATTGCAACAGGCGGGCTGGGTCGGTCTCTATCAGGTGGGCCGCGGCAGTGCGCGTGAACCGGTATTGCTGGAGCTCGACTTCAATCCTGGGCGTGACCCCAAGGCGCCGGTGGCGGCAGCCCTGGTGGGCAAGGGGATCACCTTTGACTCCGGCGGCTACTCCATGAAGAGCTCCGAGGGGATGCTCACCATGAAGTGCGACATGGGGGGGGCGGCGATTGTCACCGGCGCGCTGGCGCTGGCCATGCTGCGCGGGCTCGACAAGCGTGTGAAGTTGATCCTCTGCTGCGCCGAGAACCTGGTCTCTGGCCATGCCTACAAGCTGGGGGATATCCTCACTTACAAGAACGGTACCACGGTCGAAATTGTGAATACTGACGCCGAGGGGCGGCTGGTGCTGGCCGATGGCCTGCAACTGGCGAGCGACAGCGGCGCACCGCTGATCATCGATGCCGCCACCCTGACCGGTGCCGCCGTGATGGCGCTGGGTGGGCGCTATAATGCCTTGTTTGGCCTCGACAAGGGGTTGGTGAGCCGGGCCATGACCTATGCCGATGCCGAGCAGGAGCCTGCCTGGCCGCTGCCGCTGGAGCCCTGGCACCGTCAGCAGTGCCCCTCCCATTACGCCGACACGGCCAACAGCCGTCCGGTGAAGGGGGGCGGGCCGGGTGGCGCCTCCAACGCGGCGGGCTTCCTCTCCCGTTTCGTTGCCAATGACGGGATGGGCTGGCTGCATATCGATCTGGCTGCCTGCTTCAGTGACAACGGCGATGCCCTCTGGGCGCCGGGAGCCAATACCCTGGGGATGCGTACCATAGCGCGGGCCCTGCTGGCGGAAGCCAAATAAGCGAGACAAGGCACCTTCGGGTGCCTTTTTCATGTTGTTCGAATAGTGAGCAAAAGATGGGGTTTTGGCGGCTTAAGGTAACTATCGTGCGCAAGCGCACATATTTTCCGGCTCTGCTCGGTCAAGATGAGCGTGGATGTTGATTGCAAGGGAGTGATGTTTAATAAAAAGTTGCTTGTTTGTGTGTTTTTCCGGTTTTTGTTTACGTATAATCGCCAGCGAACATGGATTCTAACAATAAATCTCTGTAGTTAAGGAAAGATATCAATGGCCATCGAACGTACCTTCTCTATCGTCAAACCGGATGCTGTCAGCAAGAACCTGATCGGCGAGATCTACCACCGCATGGAAAGCGCTGGCCTGACCATCGTTGCCGCCAAAATGCTGCGTCTGACCAGCGAACAGGCCGCTGGCTTCTACGCCGAACATCAAGGCCGTCCTTTCTATGATGCGCTGGTGACCTTTATGACCTCCGGTCCGGTCATGGTGCAGGTGCTGGAAGGGGAAAATGCCGTTCAGCGTTACCGTGACCTAATGGGGCTGACCAATCCCGAGCAAGCCCTGGCCGGTACCCTGCGTGCCTGCTTCGGTGAGAGCATCGACCGCAACGCGGTACACGGGGCCGACAGCTTTGCCTCTGCCCAGCGTGAAATCGCTTACTTCTTTAGCGAAAACGAGCTCTGCTCCCGCGACTAATCTCGCGACTGATACCTGCAAGGGAGCTTCGGCTCCCTTTGTTGTTTTCGCCGTTTACGCAATATCCCTCTATTCTCCAGGTGGAAAGCCAGACCCATTATTTGTACAATGCCGCCCCCTGACGTCGTCAGCCAATAATTGATGAAGTGTTTGAACTGAGGCCATTGATGAGCGAAACAAAAATCAACCTGCTGGATCTTGATCGGGATGCCATGCGTGCCTTTTTCGTCGAACTGGGCGAGAAGCCATTCCGGGCAGATCAGGTAATGAAGTGGATCTATCACTTTGGGTGTGATGATTTCGATCAGATGACCAACGTCAACAAGGTGCTCAAAGAGCGCCTCAAGGCGATCGCCGAGATCAAGGCGCCCGAGATCAGCCGCGAGCAGCGCTCTGCCGATGGCACCATCAAGTGGGCCCTGCAGGTGGGTGATCAGGAAGTCGAGACCGTCTACATCCCGGAAGATGATCGCGCGACCCTCTGCGTCTCCTCCCAGGTGGGCTGTGCGCTGGAGTGCAAGTTCTGCTCCACGGCTCAACAAGGCTTTAACCGCAACCTGAAAGTCTCCGAGATCATCGGTCAGGTGTGGCGTGCTGCCCGCGTGGTCGGTGGCAAGCGCCCCATCACCAACGTGGTGATGATGGGGATGGGTGAGCCGCTGCTCAACCTCGCCAACGTGGTGCCCGCCATGCGTCTGATGATGGATGACTACGGTTTTGGTATCTCCAAGCGCCGGGTGACCATCTCCACTTCTGGCGTGGTACCGGCGCTGGACAAGCTGGGTGACCAGATCGACGTGGCGTTGGCCATCTCCCTGCACGCCCCGAACGACAAGCTGCGTTCAGAGATCATGCCGATCAACGACAAATACAATATTGAGGAGTTCCTCGCCGGTGTCCGTCGTTACCTCGAGAAGTCCAATGCCAATGGTGGTCGGGTGACCGTCGAGTATGTGCTGCTCGATCATATCAATGACGATATGCAGCATGCCCACGAGCTGGCCAAGGTGCTCAAGGATACCCCGAGCAAGATCAACCTGATCCCGTTCAACCCCTTCCCGGGCAACCCTTATGGCAAGCCGAGCAACAGCCGTATCGATCGCTTCTCCAAGGTGCTGATGGAGTACGGTTTCACCGTGATTGTCCGCAAGACCCGTGGTGATGACATCGATGCCGCCTGTGGTCAGCTGGTGGGTGACGTGATTGACCGTACCAAGCGAACTATCAAAAATCGGATGCAACAGGATGGGATTTCCGTCAAAATGGTTTAAATGCTAAGCCATTGTATAGACAGGGAATGGATACACGTACATTGATCGTAGTGGCAGCGCTCTGCGCGCTGCCAGGCTGTGTGACCGAGACCACTTACGCTGGCCAGAACTCGACCCAGCGTGAAGTGGGTCCCGACCTTAAGGCTGCCGCCCAAACCCGCCTCGACCTGGGTATCCAGTACCTGCGTCAGGGCAATGCCGAGCAGGCCAAGTTCAATCTTGACCGCGCCCTCCAGTATGACCCCTCCAATCCTCAGGTTCAGATCGGTTTTGCCTACTTTTATCAGAAGGTAGGGGATTTCAAGGCGGCCGAAACTCATTACAAGAATGCCCTTGCCATGGATCCGTCCAATGCTGACGCAATGAACAACTATGGCGCCTTCCTCTGTGATCGCGGCCGGTATGCCGAGGCGGATCAGGCGTTCAACCAGGCTGTTATTCAGCCAGGCTATGTAAAAATTGCCGATACCTATGAAAATGCGGCCCTTTGTGCGCTGCAAAATCGCAGAAATGATAAAGCAGGCGAGTACTATCGCCTGGCCTTGGGGTATAATCCCCGCAATCCAGGGTTATTGCTGGACTTGGCCGAGCTTTCCATGAAAGATGGCAAGCTGCCTGATGTGCAGTCCTACCTCGCCCGTTTTTCCGAAGTGTCAGACGAGAACGAGGAGAGTCTCTGGTTGAGACTTCGGCTGGCACAGGCGATGGACAAGCCGGCATTACTTCACCAATTCGGGACTGAGCTGGTAAGGCAATATCCCACTTCGCAACAAGCCAAGCGTTATTTAGCCAATGACTATTGAACAGCAACACGATTTCCAAGACGACTCCCAGGCAGTAGGCCCAGGCCAATTGCTGCGCAACGCCCGTGAACAGCTCGGCTGGACACGAGAACAGGTTGCGTCCCGCATTCACCTTCGTCTGACCCTGATCGCCGCTATCGAATCGGATACCTACGACAAACACACGTCCCATACCTTTATCCGGGGCTATTTGCGTACCTATGCCAAGCTGGTCGGGATCCCTGACGAGACCATTCTGGCCGCTTACGACAAGCTGGGTCTGACCCCTCCCGACAATATCGACATGCAGAGTTTCTCCCGTCGCTCCCGCCAGCAAGCCAACGACAGTCGGCTCAAGCTGGTGACCTGGCTGGTGATCCTGGTGTTGATTGCGCTCTCGGTCGCCTGGTGGTGGCAGAGTACCGCACGTCGCTCCGCCGGTGATGAAGCCCTGGCGGCCACCGAGATGAGTGCAACCAGCTCGACTCCGGCTGCGCCCGCTCTCACTCCGCCCGATGCAATCAACACCGATCCGGTGGAAGGGGCTGCCGTCGCACCTGCCGTCACCGACGTGACTGCCCCTGCGGTGGTTTCCGAGGCGACTGCCACCTTGGCGCCGGCCTCTGCTGCCGTGGCTCTGACCGATGTCAGCGCGGCTGTTGGCACTGCGACCGATGTTGCGGCATCCGGCGCGGTGGCGACGGGCTCCGACGACGTGGCCATCGATCCGGCCAAGGCGCCGCAACTGAAGATGAGCTTCACCGCCGATTGCTGGCTGGATGTGAAGGATGCTAACGGCAAGACCCTGTTCAGCGGTCTGAAGAAGGCCAACGACGAGCTGGTGCTGGAAGGCGCTGAGCCCCTGAAGTTCATCGTCGGTGCGCCGATGGCGGTCAAGCTCGACTACAAGGGGCAGTCGTTTGATATGAGCCGTTACAACAACGGCCGTACTGCCCGCTTCTCACTGCCGCAGGAGTAACCTGTTTCTCATGTCCGCTCACGAATCTCCCATTATTCGTCGTAAATCCAGACAGATCATGGTTGGTAATGTACCGGTTGGGGGCGATGCTCCCATTACCGTGCAGACCATGACCAATACCAAGACCACCGATGTCGCTGCGACCGTCGAGCAGATCCAGCGGATCGAGCGGGTCGGTGCCGATATCGTCCGTGTCTCCGTGCCCACCATGGAAGCGGCGGAAGCCTTCCGCCTCATCAAACAGCAGACCCGCATTCCCATCGTCGCCGATATCCACTTCGACTATCGTATCGCCCTGAAAGTGGCCGAGTACGGTGCTGACTGCCTGCGTATCAACCCGGGCAATATCGGCAACGAGCAGCGGGTGCGTTCGGTGGTCGACTGCGCGCGCGACCTCAATATCCCGATCCGTATCGGGGTCAATGGCGGGTCGCTGGAGAAAGATATTCAGGAGAAGTACGGCGAGCCGACCCCCGAAGCGCTGGTGGAGTCCGCCATGCGTCACGTGGACTATCTCGATCGCCTCGATTTCCAGGACTTCAAGGTAAGCGTCAAGGCTTCCGATGTGTTCCTGGCGGTCGGCGCCTATCGCCTGCTGGCCAAGCAGATCGAGCAGCCGCTCCATCTGGGCATCACCGAAGCGGGCGGTTTCCGTGCCGGTGCAGTGAAGTCTGCCATTGGTCTGGGTATGCTGCTCACCGACGGCATCGGCGATACCCTGCGCATCTCGCTGGCGGCGGATCCGGTGGAGGAGGTGAAGGTCGGTTTCGATATCCTCAAATCCCTGCGCATTCGCTCCCGTGGCATCAACTTCATCGCCTGTCCCTCCTGCTCACGGCAGGAGTTCGATGTGATCGCCACTGTCAATGCACTGGAAGAGCGGCTCGAAGACATCATCACTCCGATGGATGTCTCCATCATCGGTTGCGTGGTGAATGGTCCGGGCGAAGCGCTGGTCTCTGACCTTGGTCTGGCGGGTGCCGCCAACAAGAGTGCCTTCTATGAAGGGGGCCAGCGGGTCGATCGGCTCGACAACAAGGATCTGATTCCGGTACTGGAGCGACGCATTCGCGCCCGGGCTGCCATGATGGATCCCGCCAACCGGATCCTGATGGACAAGGATTGAGCAAATCGGGGCCACATCGGGTGGCCCTTTTTCCAGGTGACTGATTTTAAATCCCGCATCCGGATTCCCTGATTTTACCTTGGGGGGGAAAATCCCTATAATGCGGCCAAATTTTACCTCTTTTTCTCGAGTATCAACGTGGCAAAACAGATCCAAGCTATTCGCGGTATGAATGATTGCCTGCCGGAGCAGAGCCCGGTATGGCAGAAGGTTGAACAGATCCTGCGCCAGGTCGTTGCCAGCTATGGCTACAGCGAAGTGCGCATGCCGATTGTCGAGCAGACTCATCTGTTCAAGCGCGCCATCGGTGAAGTGACCGACGTGGTCGAAAAAGAGATGTACACCTTTGAAGACCGCAACGGCGACAGCCTGAGCCTGCGTCCGGAAGGGACCGCCAGCTGCGTCCGTGCCGGTATCGAGCACGGTCTGCTTTACAACCAGGAACGCCGGATGTGGTACATGGGCCCCATGTTCCGTCACGAGCGTCCCCAGAAGGGCCGTTACCGCCAGTTCCACCAGTTCGGTGTCGAGCTGTTTGGCATCAACGGGCCGGATATTGACGCCGAGCTGATCATGCTGACCCACCGCCTGTGGCGTCTGTTTGGCATCAGCGAACATGTGACCCTGCAGCTCAACACCCTGGGCCAGAGCGCCGAGCGTGCCGCTTACCGCGATGCGCTGGTGGCCTATCTGGAGCAGTACAAGGATCAGCTGGACGAAGAGAGCCAGCGCCGCATGTACAGCAACCCGCTGCGGGTGCTCGACTCCAAGGATGAGAAGGTACAAGCCATTCTGGTGGGTGCCCCGCGTCTGTTCGACCATCTGGGCGAAGAGAGCCTGGCCCACTTCGAGGGGCTCAAGCGCCTGCTCGAGTCTGCCGGTATCAAATATGAAGTGAACGAGCGTCTGGTCCGTGGTCTTGACTACTACAACCTGACCGTGTTCGAGTGGGTCACCAGCAGTCTGGGTGCCCAGGGCACCGTCTGTGCCGGTGGTCGCTACGATGGTCTGGTGGAGCAGCTGGGCGGTCAACCGACCCCGGCCGTGGGCTTTGCCATGGGCATGGAGCGTCTGGTGCTGATGCTGGAGACCCTCGAGCTCAACGCCGATATCCGCCCGGCGGTGGATGTCTATCTGGCGATGGTGGGCGAGGGGACCGAGCAGGCTGGCTTCCAGTTGGCCGAGCGTCTGCGCGATGCCCTGCCTGACCTGCGCCTGATGAGCCACTGCGGTGGTGGCAACTTCAAGAAACAACTCAAACGTGCCGACAAGAGCGGCGCGGCAATCGCCCTGATCCTTGGTGAAACCGAGGTGCAAAACGGGGAGATCACTATCAAATATCTGCGTGGTCAGGCCGAGCAACAGACCGTCAAGGTTGACGCCGCCATTGCCCTGCTGGCAGCCAAAGGAGAGTAAGCTGTGGAAGTCTATACCACCGAAGAACAACAGGTTGAAGTTATCAAGGAGTGGTGGAAAGAGAACGGGACCTCGGTGATTGCCGGGACCGTGATCGGTCTGGTCGGTCTGTTCGGCTGGCGCTATTACAACCAGCACCAGCAAGAGACCATGGAGGCCTCCTCCCAGGCTTACAATCAGGTGATGGCACAGCTGGCCAAGGGCGATGCCGCCGGTTTCGAGCAGGCACAGCAGTTTGTCACTGCCAACAAGGGTGACTCCTACGGTGAGCTGGCCGCCCTGCAACTGGCTGCTGCTGCCGTCAAGGCGGGCAAGCTGGATCTGGCTGCCGAGCAGCTGGATCTGGTGGCCACCACCGGTGACGAGAGCATTCGTCCCATTGCGGCCCTGCGTCTGGCTCGTGTGCTGAGTGATCAGGGCAAGGCGGACGAAGCGCTGGCCAAGCTGGCGACCATCCAGAATGAGGCCTTCAAGGCGCAGGTAGCCGAAGCCCGTGGCGATGTGCTGCAAAAGCAGGGCAAGACCGAAGAGGCTCGTGATGCCTATCAGGCGGCGGCGGATGCTGGCGGCCTGCAGGGCAGTCAGGAACTGAAGCTGAAAATGGACGATCTGGCCCTGCCAGCCGTTGCGACTGGTGAGGCACCGGATGCGTAATCTATTCAAGATGGTGGTGCTGGGGGCTGCGGTCTCCTTCGCCCTGCAGGGTTGCTCCCTGTTCAGTTCGGAAGAGGATCTCAACCCGATGGCGCCGCTGCCCAAGGTTGAGTCTGCCTTCACTGCCGACACCGCATGGTCATCTACCGTGGGTGATGGCATCGGTGACTTCTACTCCCAGCTCAAGCCGGTGGTGGAAGAGGAGCGCATCTACGCGGCGGCCCGTGACGGTGATGTGAGTGCCTTTGACCGTGCCAGTGGCGATCGCCTCTGGACCGTCGATCTGGCCGATCTGCCGGTCAACGCCGACAAGCGCAGTGCCCGCCTCTCCGGTGGTCTGGTCTCCCGTTACGGCAAGCTGTTCCTCGGCTCCGAGAACGGGGTAGTCTACGCCCTGAACGAAGAGAATGGCGAAGTGCTGTGGCAGACCAATGTGCCCGGCGAAGTGGTGGCGAGCCCGGCGGTGGAAGATGGCCGCGTGGTGGTGCTGACCACATCTGGTCGCCTGATCGCCCTCGACACTGACGAAGGCAAGATGCAGTGGTCGCTCTCCGAAGAGCAGCCGCCGCTGACCCTGCGCAGTGCCGGTGCGCCGGTGATCACCAACGGCGCCGTGATTTACGGCCGTGCCGATGGCAAGGTGGGCATTGCCTTGCTGAGCAACGGCCAGCCGGTGCGTCAGTCCAAAGTGGCTGATCCGCGCGGTGCCACCGAACTTGACCGTATGGTCGACGTTGATGCCAGCCCGCTGATTGCCGGTGATGAGCTCTATGCCATCGCCTACAACGGTCAGCTGATGGCGCGCAAGCTGATGACTGGCGACGAAGTGTGGAAGCGCAAGTATTCCGGCTATCGCGATCTGGCGATGACTGGCAATGCCATCGTGCTGACCGACAGTCGCAGCCATCTGTTTGCCATCGATCGTCGCAACGGTCTTGAGCTGTGGTCCAACACCCAGCTGGAGAATCGTACCGTCACTGCACCTGTCATCTTCGGTGACTATGTGGTGGTGGGTGATGTGGAAGGATACCTGTATTGGCTTGATCGTACCGACGGTACCATCAAGGCGATGCAGCAGCTCGATAGCAGTGGTCTCTACGCCGCCCCGCTGGTGGATGGCGAGACCCTGTATGTGCAGAGCCGTGACGGCAAGTTGTACGCCCTCAAGCGTCCTTGATCGTCCGATAATGTGAATATCCGGCTCCTGGTCTTCGGACCCGGAGCCTTTGTCGTCTTGAGAATGAGGCTTTTATGACTCCTGTAGTAGCCCTGGTGGGCCGCCCCAACGTGGGGAAATCCACCCTGTTTAACCGCTTGACCCGCACTCGGGATGCCCTGGTTGCCGATTTTCCCGGTCTGACCCGGGACCGTAAATACGGTCAGGCGAAGTTGGGCGAGCTGGAATTTATCGTGGTCGATACCGGCGGTATCGATGGTACCGAAGAGGGGATCGAGCTGAAGATGGCCGAGCAATCCCTGCTGGCCATCGAGGAAGCGGATGTCGTGCTGTTCATGGTGGATGCCCGTGCCGGTCTGACCGCGGCGGATCAAGCCATCGCCGAGCACCTGCGCAAGGCCCACAAGAAGGTATTTCTGGTGGCCAACAAGACCGACGGTATCGACGGTGACTCCGCGGTCTCCGAGTTCTATGGTCTGGCGCTGGGCGAGGTCTACCAGATCGCGGCCGCCCACGGTCGTGGCGTGCTGAGTCTGCTGGAACTGGCTCTGGCTCCCCATCTGGAGACCCTGGTCGACGCGGCTACCGATGAAGATGCGCAGGATGAGGAAGAGGAGGACTTCGACGAAGAAGCCCTGCTGCGCATGGTAGCTGCCGGTGATCTGGACACCAAGGAAGATACCAAAGAGACCCCGTTTGCCGACCTGCCCATCAAGTTTGCCATCGTCGGTCGTCCCAACGTCGGTAAATCCACCCTGACCAACCGCATGCTGGGTGAAGATCGGGTCATCGTCTATGACATGCCCGGTACCACCCGTGACTCCGTCTACATTCCGATGGAGCGTGACGAGCAGAAGTATGTGGTCATCGACACCGCCGGTGTGCGTCGTCGTGGCAAGGTGCATGAGACGGTGGAGAAGTTCTCCGTCATCAAAACCCTGAAAGCCATCGAAGATGCCAACGTCTGCCTGCTGGTGATCGACGCTCAGGAGACCATCACCGATCAGGACTTGAGCATCCTTGGCTTCGTGCTCCACTCCGGCCGCTCCGTGGTACTGGTGGTGAACAAGTGGGATGGTCTGGATCAGAAGGTGAAAGAGGATGTGAAGAACGAGCTGGACAGACGTCTGGGCTTCATCGACTTCGCTCGCGTCCACTTCATCTCCGCCCTGCATGGCAGCGGTGTCGGCCATCTGTTTGAATCCATTCAGGAGGCTTACCAGTCCGCCACCCGTCGTACCAGCACGGCGATGCTGACCCGCATCATGCAGATGGCGCAGGAAGATCACCAGCCGCCGATGGTCAACGGTCGCCGCGTCAAGCTGAAGTATGCCCACGCCGGTGGCTACAACCCGCCGCGCATTGTGATCCACGGCAACCAGCTCAACGACCTGCCGGACTCCTACAAGCGGTATCTGATCAACTACTTCCGCAAGTCCCTCAAGATCATGGGCTCGCCGATCCGGGTCGAGTTCCAGGAGTCGGTCAACCCGTTTGAAGGCAAGAAGAACAACCTGACTCTGAGTCAGGAGCGTCAGCGCAAACGCCTGCTGAAGATGAAGAAGAAATAAGCCCTGGCGGCTGCCCTCACCGGCAGCCGCTTTGTTATTCCCCCTGCAGTGGCGTTAGGTCCGGCGGGGAGGGGAACCCGCCATGGGCAAGCCCATCGCAGGTTCACTTTATGAGGAGTCGACAATGGAAGCCCTGCTTTGTCCATCATGCCAGGCTGAACTGGATACCCGCAGCAAGGAACAGACCTGTGGCCAGTGTCAGGCCCACGTTCGCGTCACGGCCATCTGTCCCACCTGCCAGCAGGAGCTGGAGCGTCTCAAGGCGTGCGGTGCGGTGGATTACTTCTGCAACCACTGCAACTCGCTGATCTCCAAACGGGCGGTAGAGTTCAAGGCGGCGCTGTTGTAAGACGGTAGTCAGGCGACAATGAAGATAAAAAACCCGGCTAATGCCGGGTTTATGCTGTGTGCTCTGCGATAAGCAGGGTATACGATCGATTTCTGCGCCACAGGTTGCGCTTGATGTCATTAAGCTTGAGTTTGCGTCTGGGGCTCCAGCCGCTCTTCGCTTTTCTGACCAGACTGATTTTTCTACGTTTTTGCATCTTGGTCTCCTCCCAACTGGGTGGCCATCCCGGCCTTGGGTTATTGATGGAGCCCATCCGAAATTGCTGTTATTTAATCTCTCAACATAATGAAAACAATGCGATTTCGGATAGGCTCCGATGTAATCGGATGGTAACAGAGAAGTTTACGTGAAAACAGCCGAATAATGGCTTGTTAGCGCATGGTGATCTGATTGACCACTTCGGCGATGGCGGTGGGGCGCTCGGCCAGCTCGGGCTCGCTGTCGTTGTCGAGACTCTCCCGCTGGTGCGCCTTCTGCTGCTCGTTGTCGAGCCACAGCAGGCTCTGGTAGTACTGGCGCACGTTGTTGACATAGTTGCGCGCCTCGCTGCCACGGGCATAGCCGTAACGCACCTTGCGGTGCCAGCGGGCCTGTTGCAGCAGCGGCAGCACCTCTTTCACGTCGCTCCAGGCGTCGGGATTCTTGCCGAGCTCCCTGGTCAAGCGGCGGGCATCCATCATGTGGCCGTAGCCGATGTTGTAGGCGGTGAGGGCAAACCACACCTTCTCGTCATCGGGCACCGAATCCGGCACTTTCTCCATCATCTGTTGCAGATAGAGGGAGCCACCCTTGATGCTCTCTTCCGGATGAAGCCGATCGTTGACCCCCATCGCTTTGGCGGTGGGCTCGGTCAGCATCATCATGCCGCGCACGCCGGTGTAGGAGCGGGCTTGCGGGTCCCAGTGGGACTCCTGATAGCTGATGGCGGCGAGCAGGCGCCAGTCGATATTCTTGGCGTGGGTCTGGAACAGCGGCTGGTACTTGGGCAGCAGGCTCTTGGCGCGCTGCAGGAAGGTGCGGGTATCGACAAAGTCGAAGTTCTGCACATGGCCGAAGTACTTCTCGTCCAGCTTGGCGATGGCTCCATCCATGAAGCGCTGACCGAAGAAGTCGATCACGCTGGCATAGAGGCTGTCATCGGGCAGCTTGCTCATGGCCCAGGCGACGGTCTGCTTCTGGGCCAGAGTCAGCCCCTCGGTGAGCTCGGGGTAGTAGCGCTGGGTACGGGCCAGCACGGTATCCTGCACCACCGTGTAGTCAATCTTGCCATCCACCACCTGCTTGAGCAGCTCCTCCACATCGGCATTGTGGCTGGTGCTCCATGCCAGTTTGGGATTTGTCTTGCTCATCTCTTTGAGCAGGTCTTCACCGGTGGAGCCGGCGGCCACCACCAGCTTGCCCTTGATCTCATCCAACGAGGCTGGTTTGGGTTTGCCGTTGCGGTAGACCAGCTTGGGGGAGACCTGGTAGAAGCCCGGTCCGAAGCGAAACAGCTCGCGTCGCTCGGGGGTGACCATGATGGCGGCCGCCGCCAGATCGAGTTTGCCCTTTTTCAGCAGCGCGACCAGTTGGTCAGTGGTGTCGACCGGGATGATGGTGAGCTTCACCCCCAGCCAGTCGGCATAGTTTTGCGCCAGCTCGTAATCGAACCCCTGGGCGAGGTCGTCACGCTGGTAATAAGAGGTGGGACCATAGATGGTGCCAACCCGGATCTCGCCTCGCTGGCGGATCTGCTCCAGCTGGCTGGAGGGGCTATAGAAGTCGCAGCCAACCAGAGTCAGCAGCAACATCAGCCCGATAAACAGTCGAAAAATGCATCGCAAGTAGGTGAGTACCTTTGTTGAAAAAATCGGCATTAGTCAAAAAAGAGGCACCTTTATACCAGAGTGTGTGGACCGAGTCACACTGCACCAAGTGAGAAAAACGTTTGTCCGCTGTAAGTCAGATCCCTATAATACGCGCGTCTCAATTCCCCCCCACTTTAAAACTTGGTGAGAAAGGTCATATGGATATCTTGCGTGGTGCCCCAGCACTGTCTGATTTTCGTGTCCAAAAACTGCTGCAACGCTTCGCACAGATGAGAAACGAGAGTGGAGTAGAGAGCGGAGTAGAGATAGAGGATGTCTATGCCGAGTATGTGCACTTTGCCGAGCTGACGAGCCCCCTGTCGCCCCCCGAGCGAGCGAGATTGGGCCAGCTCTTGCGCTACGGCCCGACCATCTCCGAACACACCCCCAGCGGTCAGCTGTTTCTTGTTACCCCCCGCCCCGGCACTATCTCCCCCTGGTCTTCCAAAGCAACCGACATCGCCCACAACTGCGGCCTGAATCAGGTCAAGCGGCTGGAGCGTGGTATTGCCTATTACCTGACCATCAAGGGGCAGGGTGAGCTGAG
>NZ_JRGK01000043.1 GCF_000764645.1 Aeromonas finlandensis | reverse complement strand
TTATTGCCTGAAAATCAGCCATTCACCTGAATATTGACCGTTCACTCCCTCTTCTCTACCGTTCTCTCTACTTTTCCTCCTCTATTTTCTGTTTGAAAATC
This sequence comes from Aeromonas finlandensis, assembly GCF_000764645.1. Classification (GTDB taxonomy): domain Bacteria; phylum Pseudomonadota; class Gammaproteobacteria; order Enterobacterales; family Aeromonadaceae; genus Aeromonas; species Aeromonas finlandensis. The sequence goes on along the minus strand of NZ_JRGK01000043.1, from coordinate 47,137 downwards.
ACACATTGGCTCTCTGTGGTGGAAAACGCCGTCCTTCATCTAAAACAATGGCGAGAACTTGCGACAAGATACGCCAAGAATACGAGCTTGTGTGTGGCAGCGGTGCAGATCCGCGCATGTACTTGTGGGTTACCGTTTCATGACGACAGCACCGAGGGAAGAGGGGAGAATTTAGCCTTGACGGTATGTGGTCAGAAAGCTTGCGATCCCGTCCGTGGGTATTTATATCTCGGCTTTTTTGGTCGATTAACCACCATTTTGATTGGTGTAGTTTTGACCAAACTCTGCCCATTGCGCGTGATTAGGGTTGTATCTCGCTTATAACTCGGTAGAGTAAGGGCATCTTGAGTTTGCCTGTCCCGCGCCGTGTTTGCCGGGTTCCAGGTGTAACTTGGCCAGTTTTTATCAACCTTAAGTCAGTGGTATCGATATGGAACAAGTAAACAAGTCCACCTTCAGCGATGTACTGGAATATGTGCGTATGTCCCGTCGCCAGAACAAACTCAAGCGTGAAATTGCGGATAACGAGAAGAAGATCCGTGACAACCAGAAGCGCGTACTGCTGCTCGATAACCTGAGCGATTACATCAAGCCGGGCATGAGCATTGATGATGTGCAGGCGATCATCGCCAACATGCGTACCGACTATGAAGAGCGCGTGGATGATCACATCATCAAGAACGCCGAGCTCTCTAAAGAGCGCAAAGAGCTGAGCACCAAACTGAAGGGCATGAGCTCTCACAAATAAGCTTTCAGCTTTCGGTTAAGAGACACCGGCCACTGGCCGGTGTTTTGTTATCAGCTCGGATCTCTGCCACTCCTGCAACAATCGGCTCCCCTTTTTAGAATTGCCCTGTTACCATCAATACAAAGCGGTCAATAGTTTCAAGCCATTGACTTGAAAAGACTAAGCTTGAGTGAAACACAATAAATTGCGCAACCATGGTGGGGCTGATATGGGCGCATCAGAACAGACGGATTTGACACAAGTGGCATCTCAAGATTCATCTGTCCAGACCACGGACGGGAACCCAAAGCGCAAGCGTCGTCCCTGGTGGCGTTGGCTGTTCTGTTTTCTCTTTTTATTGTGCCTGGGGGCGGTGATCGCTCTGGTTGGCTATGAGATGAAAACGTCCAGGCTGCAATCTCAGGAGATTTCGCGCTATGCCGCCAAGCTCACCTATCAGGTCGAGCAAGGTCAGAGCAAGCAGATTGCCTTTCCCGAGGATGGTCCGTTCGACAAGCGACTCGGCTATGTGCAACTGCCGATGATGCAGGATCGTCTGCTGCAGCGGGGCTATGAGGTCAGCCAGCAGGTGCATTTCTCCGATGCACTCTACGACTATGCCAGTCGAGGCTTCTTTGTGCCCTATACCGAGAAGGTGCAGGCCGGACTGACGCTCCACGACTGCCGCGCCGAGCCTTTCTATCAATTCAAGTATCCGACTCATCACTACCCGGATTTTGCCTCTATTCCGCCGTTGGTCATCCAGTCGCTGCTGTTTATCGAAAACCGCGACTTGCTGAGCAATGAGGAGCCGTTGGCCAACCCGGCGGTCGACTGGCCCCGTTTTGCCAAAGCTGCACTCTCTCAAGTAGGCAAAGCGCTGGATATGCAGGATCAATCTGCCGGTGGCAGTACCCTGGCGACCCAGGTGGAGAAGTACCGCCACTCACCGGATGGCCTGACCCTGTCACCGACCGAGAAGATCCGTCAGATGGCTTCTGCCAGTGTGCGGGCTTATCGTCTCGGACCGGAAACCCTCGAAGCGCGCAAGCTGGTCGCTTGGGCCTACCTCAACTCGGTGCCGCTCTCGGCTGCGCCGGGATACGGTGAGGTACATGGTCTGGGGGATGGCCTCTGGGTCTGGTTTGGTGCCAACGTCGATGACGTGAACCGTCTGCTGGATCCCGCCCGCAACCAGAATGCGCCGCTGGCCGAGCAGGGGCTTGCCCTGCGTCAGGTGGTCTCGCTGATGATTGCGCACCGCCGCCCTTCTTACTATCTGGCTCAGGGCCGTGAGTCCCTCGCGGATCTCACTGACAGCTACCTGCGCCTGTTTGTGCAGGAGGGTATGATCTCCCCGCCGCTGATGGAAGCTGCGCTCAAGGCCAAGATCTCCTTCCGTGATTTCCTGCAATCGCCAGCGATTACCCGAGTGAACAACAACAAGGGGTTACAGGTTGCCCGTACCCGTCTGAGCCGTCAGCTCGGGGTGCAGCTCTATGACCTCGACCGGATGGATCTGACGGCCGATACCAGCCTCAACATGCCGCTGCAGAACGAAATCTCCCGTTATCTGCAACAGCTGGCCGACCCGACCTTTGCTGCTCAGGTAGGGCTGTTTGGTGAGCGCCTGCTCTCGCCGGAGAAGACTGGCGATGTGCGCTACAGCTTCACCCTGTTCGAGAAGTCGCCGGAAGGGTTCAAGGTCCGGGTGCAGACCGACAACACCGATCAGCCCTTTGATATCAACGAAGGCTCCAAGCTGGAGCTCGGCTCTACCGCCAAGTTGCGGGTGCTGACCACCTATCTGGAGATCGTCTCGGAGCTGCATGACAGCTACGCGGGCATGTCGCCCGAGAGCCTGCGCAAACTCGCGTCGGCTTCTCAGGATAACCTCAGTCGCTGGGCCATCTCCTATCTGATGACGGCTCAGGACAAGAGCTTGCCGGTGATGCTGGAGGCTGCACTGGATCGCCAATACTCCGCCAGTCCCAATGAGGGGTTCTTTACCGGTGGCGGTATGCACACCTTCAACAACTTCCGCCGTGAGGATAACGGGCGTATTCCCCCCATCCGTGATGCGCTGCGTGAATCCATCAACCTGCCGTTTGTGCGGCTGATGCGCGATATCGTGCGCTACAGCCTCTACAAGGAGGGGAATCGCGCCCAGTTGCTCAAGGATGACAAGGACCCTCGTCGTCAGGAGTATCTGGCGAAATTTGCCGATAAAGAGGGGCAGACCTATCTGCTGCGCTTCTGGCGTAAATATCGCGGCAAGACCCCGGAGGAGCAGCTGGATACCTTCCTCGATGGCCTGAAGCCAAGCGCGGTGCGTCTGGCTGCAGTACACCGCTATCTGATGCCCGATGCCAGCGAGGCGACCTTTGCCGCCTTCCTGGCCGAGCGGTTGCCACGGGAAAAATTGAGCAGTACCCGGATCAACCAGCTCTATGTCAGTTATGGCCCGGGCAAGTATTCACTGCCGGATCAGGGCTACATCGCTCGGGTGCACCCGTTGGAGCTGTGGCTGCTGGCCTACCTCAAGGAGTTCGACAAGGCGACCTTTGCCGATGCGGTGGCGGCCAGCCGTGACGAGCGGCAGGAGGTCTACAGCTGGCTGTTCAAGACCCGTCATCGCAGTGCCCGTGATAGCCGGATCCGCACCATGCTGGAGGTCGAGGCCTTCCTCGACATTCATCAGCGTTGGGCACGACTGGGTTATCCATTCGATCACCTGGTGCCGTCGCTGGCGACCGCGCTGGGTAGCTCAGGCGACCGTCCGGCTGCGCTGGCTGAGTTGATGGGCATTATCCAGAACGGCGGTATTCGGGTGCCGACGTTGCGCATCGAGCATCTTGAGTTTGCCAAGGATACGCCGTTCGAGACCGAGTTCGAGCCGACCCACACCGAAGGCACAAGGGTTCTCCCTGCCGAGGTCGCGACAGCGCTGCGCAATGCGCTCTCCAAGGTGGTGGAAGGGGGGACCGCCAGACGTATCGCCGGGGCGTTTGCCCTGCCGGATGGCACTGTGCTGCAAATGGGTGGCAAGACGGGAACCGGGGATAACCGGATCGAGACGGTGGGCCGCTATGGCAACGTGACCAGTTCGCTGGCCCGTAACCGCACGGCGACCTTTGTCTTCTATCTGGGGGATGACCACTTTGGTACGCTGACGGCTTATGTGCCGGGCAGCCAGTCTGACAAGTTCCGCTTTACCTCTGCGCTGCCGGTGCAGGTGCTCAAGGGGATGGCTCCCCTGCTGATACCTTATCTGCAGCCGGGTTCCCATACCCAGTGCCTGGCGAACCAGTGATGAGGGTGGGTAGTTGATAACAAACGGGGAGGCTCAACAGCCTCCCCGTTTCATTCTTGGCGTAAGGCGGGATTTTACCGCCCGATGTCAGACGTTCAGAATGAACTGTTCGATCACCTGGGCCACGCCATCTTCATCGTTGCGCGCCGTAGTGTGTTGGGCCAGCGCCTTGATTTCGTCGGTGGCATTGCCCATCGCAACCCCGAGGCCTGCGTACTCGATCATGTGGCGATCGTTGCCGGCATCCCCGACGCAGATCACCTGCTCAGGGGTCAGACCAAGGTGCTCGGCCAGCGCGGCGACGCCGGTACCCTTGTTGCTCTGCTTGTGCATGAACTCGAGGAAGAAGGGGGCGCTCTGTACCACGGTATAGCGCTCATAGAGCTCCGCGGGCAGCCGCTCGATGGCACGGGAGAGCTGGGGCGGCTCATCAATCATCATCACCTTCATGATCTGCTCGTCGGCGGGCAGGGTAGCGAAGTCGATCAGATTGATCGGCATACCGATAAGGCGAGATTCGTGCTCGGTGTAGGTGCTGATGCGCGGGCTGATCAGGCCACGGGTGACCGAGAAGCCGTGGACGTTCACCTCCAGCTCGTCAGCCAGTCTGGCGACGGCGCTGGCGTCACTGCCGGTCAGCAGCTGGCTGCGGATAATGCGCTGATCGGCTACCTGTTGCACCAGAGCGCCGTTGTAGCAGATGACGTAATCATTCTCTGTGGTGAGACCGAGCTCTTCCAGATAGCGGCTCATCCCTTCCAGTGGGCGGCCTGAGGCCAGCACCACGGTTACCCCTTTGGCGCGCGCGGCGCTGATGGCGGCGTGGGTGCGGGGAGTAATCTGGCCCTGCGGGTTGAGCAGGGTGCCATCCATATCCAATGCGATCAGCTTGTACATCTCTCACTACCTGAGTCTGGGTGGCCCGCCCGGTGGGGCCAAGGAAGTGGCGAGTGTAGCGAAAATCGGCGGCCGGATCACGGCCGGTGCAGCGATGGTTCTGTGACGATTGACCTATTTGTGCCCCTCATAAGGGTTCATCAGCAGTTGATCCTCGCGAATGCAGAAGTGGATCGGGCCATGTTCGATATCGACCCGGTTGTGGTGGTGGGCCATCTCCACCTCGACCCCGGGGAAGAGGTGCTGGGTTGCGATGATGTCCATCTCGGCCATCAGTTTTTGCAACTCTTCATGGTTGGCGGCCAGTTGATCCTCCAGCTGGCGCAGCTCGAGTTGATGACGTTCGCGGATGGGCTTCAGTTTGCGCAGGGTATCGGGGTTGCGCTTGTCGCTGGGCAGTTGTACCAGCCGCATCACCAGTTCTTTGATCTTCTCCAGTTGCTCCTGACACGCCTGTTGCTGCTGTTTGAGCTGATGCTCCTGCTCCTTGTGGGTGAAGTAACCGCCGAGGATCTGCAGCCGGGTCTGATTGCCGGCGGATGCCCCCAGCACCGGCGAGATGATGAGGCGATTGGCAATGCTGAGGCCACCCAGCAGGTTACCTTTTCGCATCCCGCCGTCACCCACCTTGATATCCTGTCCACTGCGGCTGTAACAGTGGCTGAGCTGGCTCTGGATCTGGATATCGCCTCCTGCCTCCAGCTGGGCATACTGGGCGTAGCTGGCGTGGATCTCCCCCTGGGCATTGAGTTGGCAGAGGTACTCCCCCTGTTCATTGCGCCGCCCTATGATGCCGTGCCGTACCGTGATGGTACCCCCCGCCTCGATCCAGCCCCCCTCGATAAAGCCGCCGATGACAATGTCACCGCTGACCCGGATCTTCATGCCGGGATTGACGTCGTCATTGACGATCAAGCCCCCTTCAAAGGTGATATGACCATGGCGCGCATCCACCCGTTTGACGCTGAGTACCTCGTCCACCTTCATACCCGACTTCTCCTGACAGGGCAGGCCTGCCCGGCTGGCAATAAGCAGATCGGGATCGTCTGGCGAGAAGAAGGTGCCGTCCCCTGCACTCATCGGGCTGTCCTTGCCATTCTTGGCGGGCAGATCCTGGCCGGTTACGGTAAAGCCGGGCACTCCCTGGGTGGCAGGGTGACGGCGCATCAGCTGGGCGCCCGCCTTGACGGTGACGATGGAGCCGAGATCCCGCAGGTCGACCCGGTCATGATCCAGCTCCCTGGGTTTGAGGATCCGCTCGGCCGGTGTTTCCACCAGTCGTTCATAGCGGGTGTCCTGACCATTGACGGCGGGCTGGCCACGGGCAATCACCAGCTTGAGCTGGCTGCCGGGGGCGGCCTCCTTGGCTGTCTGGATGGCAGTGGTGAGCAGGGGCTCGGTAACCCCCTGCTTGATTTCGCTGAGGGAGATAGCCTCCTTCAGCTGTTCGATGGAGAGGTACTTGCCACCCCAGTCGGCGGTGATCTGGGCGCTGGCGCTCATCCGATCTTTTTCCACCACTATGGTGACTCTGGCATCTTGCCGTTTGGCGATGGGAACCGGGTTGGCTGGCACGGGAGCGGCAGGGTTGGTGAGCAGGGTATTGAGCAAGCTGATGGCCTGCTTGATCCCCTCTGGCAGTGGCTGATAACGGCGACAGTTGGAGGCGAGCAGCAGGGCCTGAATATCCTGTTCAGTGACCGGCTTGGAGAGACCCGCTGCAATCCGCAGGCAAACCAGGTCCATATCGCTTGATAGCAGCAGCCACTCTTTGCTTAACACCGTATCTCCTTGCCGGGTGAAGGGAGGGGCGATCGTTTCGTCCCTCTACTGTCATTTAATCTCTCAATGATGGATAAAGCGAATCGCTGACCCAGAGAGTGGGCAGTATCCGGAAATTTCTTCTGAATGGTCAATGGATTGAGATCAAATGGGTGATGGTGGCTCAATAAATGACAGCGCTGTTCGGAAATGGTCCGGCATGGGCTGCCGGACCATTGGATAAAGAGAGTGCCAATGGGATTAGGGCATCGACAGGGAGGCTGGCTGCTATGAGTGGCGTTGTGCGGTTCTGGTCAGGGTCAGGTAATCGCCGAGTATCGGTAACCCTTGCTGATGGCGGCGCAGCATGTCGAGGGCGGCAAAGGCGAGGATCTTGCGGCGGCTCTCCGGGTCAGGTTGGCTGACCTTTATCGTCTGACCGACGTGTTTGCCATCGACGCAGAGCTGCAGTGGCACACCCTCTGCCCCCTCTCGCCCTATGGTCAGTTGCAGGCCCGCATCGGCTGTCGGTAACAGTGCCAGTTCATCGGCCAGTTGCGTGTCGAAGAGGGCGCCCAGCTGAGGATAGCCGTGGCAAAGCGCCAGTAGCGCGCCGCCACTCTCCCCCTCCAGTAGAGCCAGTGGCCTGCCTTGCAGCAGCGCGAGGATCTGCTGCGCCGGTTCCGTATCTCCGCTGCCGACCAGCCAGGGGCGGATCGTGTTGAGCAATCTGCTCTCGGCGCTCTCCATGTCAGCGGCGCTGGCGCCGTGGCCGATCAGTTTCAGCTCGATAAGGGGCATGGAGGAGCGATAACCCAGCTCGATGCCGGTGGGCCAGGGGGCGGCATCCAGCAGGTCGCTGAGGGCCGATTCCGAGACGCCGAAGGTGTAAAAGCGGCGCAGCTCGGTATCGATCTGTGCCCCGGCCAGCTGTTTGAGGCGCGGCAGAATCTGCTCGCGCACCATCTGCTTGAACTCGAATGGTACGCCCGGGGTGAAGAAGAGCTGGCTCTGGCCACTTCGCACCACAAAGCCGCAGGCGGTGCCCACCGGGTTGTCGAGGATCTCGCACCCCTGCGGCAACCAGGCCTGCTTGGCATTGCTTTGTGCCATGGGGCGGCCACGGCTGGCGTAGCGGGCCGTGATGGTGGCGAGCCAGTCGGGGAAGAGGGTGAGCGGCTGGTCGAAGGCCTCGGCGGCGGCCTGAGCGGTGAGATCGTCGGCTGTGGGGCCCAGCCCGCCGCACACCAGCACCACCTCGGCGCGGCTGGCGCTCTCTTGCAGCACCGCTTTCAGGTCGGCGAGGTTGTCCCCCACCGTCAGGCGACGGCGTACCTGCCACCCCTGTTCCAGCAGCAGGGCGCTGAGCCAGGCCGCGTTGGTATCCACCACCAGACCCGTCACTATTTCGTCTCCGGTACTGATGATCTCGATACGCATGGTGGGCTCCTTGGGTGAAACGGGTGACAACGGTTGGCCTCGGGCCAGGACAATCAGGACTTGTTGTGCTCGAAGTAGTAGCTGATCCGGGTACGCGGATTGAGGTACTCGAACACGGCGGGCGGCAGCCGTTTGGGGTGGATCACCTTGGCGATCGACAGTTCGGCCTGCTGCAGGTCGATGATGGCAGCTTCCTGACGGGGAATGCGCGGATCGTAGACCAGCACCGAGGGGTAGAGCAGGCGCGAAGCGTTGACCGACATCACCAGCCCGACCTGACCGTTGGAGAGTTGCACTACGCTGCCGGGGGGATAGATCCCCATCAACCGGATCAGCATGCTGAGGTACTCCGGATTGAACTGCGCCTTGCGCTGCTTGTAAAGGCCGCTCAGGGCCGAGTAGGGCACCTTGGCCTGCATGTGGCAGAGGTTATCGTATTCGTTGATCAGCGACACCATCTGGGTCAGTGGGTCGAGCTGGCCACCTTTGAGCCCTTCCGGCCCGCTGCCATCGAGATATTCGTGGTGATGGAGCACGATCCCCTTCGCCTCGGCCGGGAAATCCTTGGCCAGATTGAGCAGGTCGAGGCCATAGCGCGGGTGCTGGGCCATCAGGTTCTGCTCGGGCTTGGTGAGGGGCTCGGTCTTGCGCAGGATCTGGCTCGGGATCTTCAGCTTGCCGATATCGTGGAACAGCGCCCCCATGCCGACCTGACGGATCTCATCGGCCGTCATGCAGCACTCCTTGGCCAGCAGCATGCTGAGCACGCTCACGTTGAGGGAGTGGAAGTAGAGGTTGTTGCCATCCTCGCTGTCGGAGACCAGATGGAGCACCATCTCGTCCACCGAAAGCAGTTGGTCGGTCATGGCGTTGACCAGCTCCTGCGCCTCGCCGATGGCATTGAGGGGGCGGGACTGGATCTTGCTCATCACGCTGCGTACCTGAGCCAGCGACTGCTGGAACTGCTTCTCGCACTGCTGCAGGTTGCGGCGATAGAGCTGCAACTGTTCGATGCGGTGATCCTTCTCCTGCTGCATCTCGGCCTGCCGCTGGGCGGCGTCCGCTGTCTCTTGCGGTTGGGGTTGCACCTGATTGAGGGGTTTGGGCGGGACGTCGCTCTTGTCGGGAATGATGGTGACCAGTTTCAAGCCGAGACGGCGGATCAGCTCGATCTCCTCTTCACTTTTGATCTTGAAGCTGGAAAACAGGAACGGGTGTTCGCGCCACCCCAGTGGCAGGGATACATAGTTGCCGACTTGCAGTCGATCTACGGAAATCTTGATACCGGTCATTATGTTGGAAGCAGGAGACACACTGAGCCGTATGCTAGTCAAAGGCGGGGGTGAATACAAAAGGTATCTGATGACAGGGCGGGAGCTTTATTATAGGCTTCTGGATGTCCAGACATATTTACCGATGCAGTACAGGGAGTAAGCATGCCGATCAAGATCCCGGATCAGTTACCCGCCGCCGAAGTGCTGGGGCAGGAGAACATCTTCGTGATGACGGAATCCCGGGCCGTCACCCAGAACATCCGCCCGCTGCGGGTGTTGATCCTCAACCTGATGCCAAAGAAGATTGAGACCGAGATCCAGCTGATGCGGATGCTCTCCAACTCGCCGCTGCAGGTGGATGTGGATCTGCTGCGCATCGATGACAGGGAGTCAAAGAATACGCCGCAGGCACACCTCGAGAACTTCTATCACGACTTCGAGCAGGTGCGTGGCAACAACTACGACGGCATGATCATCACCGGGGCGCCGCTCGGGCTGGTGGAGTTCGAGGAGGTGGTCTACTGGCCGCGCATTGTCGAGATCATCGAGTGGTCCCATCAGCATGTCACCTCCACCCTCTTTCTCTGCTGGGCGGTGCAGGCGGCGTTGAAAGCCCTGTATGGCATGGAGAAGCAGACCCGTGGCGAGAAGCTCTCCGGCGTCTATCATCACCATCGTCTCGATGAGCACGAGCCGCTGCTGCGCGGCTTTGACGACGAGTTTGTCGCGCCTCACTCCCGTTACGCGGCGTTTGATGGCGATCTGATCCGCGCCCATACCGACCTGCAGATTTTTGCCGAGTCAGAAGAGGCGGGGGTCTATCTGGCGGCGACCAAGGATTGTCGTCAGGTGTTTGTCACCGGTCACCCTGAGTACGATGCCCTGACCCTCGATGGCGAGTATCAGCGGGATCTGGCGGCGGGGCTCGACCCGGCCATTCCGGTCAACTACTACCCGAATAACGATCCGGGCCGCACGCCACGGGCCAGCTGGCGCAGCCACGGCCATCTGCTGTTTGCCAACTGGCTCAACTACTACGTCTATCAGCTCACCAGCTATCGGGTGGAGGATATCGGCAAGGTCTTTACCTACGACCAGGGGGGCAAGTAGTCAGTCGTTGCGATCCAGCCGCTCGGCCAGCTGGTCGAGCCACTGGCGGTGCACGGCCAGGGTGAACGCCTTGGGTCTGTGGGCCTTGATGGCAGCCATCGCCTCGTCGAGAGGCTGGCCGAGGGAGAGCAGCAGTGTCGCGGCCATCAGTCCGGTGCGACCACTGCCGCCCTTGCAGTGAATGACCAGATGCTTGCCGTCGCGCAGCAGGTCGATCAGCTGTGGTAACACCAGCTGCCAGGCCTGTTCAAAGGCCGCATCGGGTGCCTTGTCGTCCTCAATGGGCAGGTGAAACCAGCGCATCCCTTCGCGTTCAACCTGCTGGCCAAGGTGTGCCAGCTCGAACCTGACCAGTTCGGCGCGGGTCATCAGGGTAATGACCCCGTGGGCACCGGCAAATCTCAGCTGATCCAGCGCCAGGGTCAGCGGCACCTGCTGGGTGCCGGGGCAGGGGGTCAGCAGCAACTGGCCATCGACACGGGGAACCTCGAGGCTCCAGAAGGGGTGAAACGGGTGCATGAGGGGTCCTCGCGTTAGTAGCCGGTTGGCAGAGCCCGGCGAATGGCGCCAAGCATAGGGTGGCAGGGGCTGATGTCAATGGCCGTTGTGTTTGGCCCGGTTTACGGGCAGAGTCTAAAAAATTGAGCGGTTCAAGGAGTTATGATGAGAAACCTGGATCAACTGGATTTGGATATCCTGGCCCATCTGTTTCGGGATGCGGGCATGACCAACAAGGATCTGGCCGCGCTGGTGGGCGTTGCCCCCTCTACCTGTCTGGAGCGGGTGCGCAAGCTGCAGCAGGATGGCGTGCTCAAGGGCGCGCACTGCGAAGTGGATTATCAGGCCCTCGGCGGCCACATTCAGGCGATGGTCTCCCTGCAGCTGGCCCGCCATAGCCGCCAGATCATCGACGCCTTCCGCGATGCCATTCTGGCGCTGCCCGAAGTGATCAGCCTGTTCCACATGGGCGGCAAGGATGATTTTCTGGTGCATCTGTGTGTCTCCGACACCGAGCATCTGCGCAACTTCGTCTTTGACCACTTCACCTCCCGCGAGGAGGTGGTGCACCTCGAAACCTCGCTGGTATTCGAGCACAGATTCAGCCGCTCGCTGCCCTGCTTTACCCAGTCATAATGGCCAGTGAGTCGAGAGGGTGAGCAGATAGAAAAAACCGCCAATCGGCGGTTTTTTCTATTCGACTATCTATCCTGTGCTTTCTTTCATCCGGAATGGGCAGTTCAGTTGGCGACGGTACGCTCATCCTTTGCCGTCTGATAGAGCCCCTTCTGATAGGCCATGCTGCCCCAGAGCACCAGACCAAGAGCCTCTTCCTTCATGGCTTCCGGTTGCGCTGCCGGGGTCAGTTTCTCGCTGGCATCATCGTAGACATATCCCTCCGCAGCCCGCTCCGGCTGCAGGATCACCACATCCTTGCCGCGCATCAGGGCGAAGTTCTTGTCGTACTGCATGATGGCGCGCCCCGGCCAGTCGGCGGGCATGCGGGTCAGATCCTTGCCCAGCATGGGATAGTCGGCACTGATCCCCATCAGGGAGAGCAGGGTCGGCGCCATGTCGATCTGGCTGACGATGCGCGGATCCTTTCTCGGCGCTATGCCGTCACCGACGATGACCCCCGGAATATGGAAGCGGGGGATGGGCACCAGACTGGCGCCACCGACCCGGCTGTCGTGATCGGCAATGACCAGGAACAGGGTGTCCTTCCAATATTCAGACTGTTTCGCCTTCTTGAAGAACTCGCCGATGGCGTAGTCCGCATACTTGGCCGCGTTGTTGCGGGTCTGCTTGGGTTGCTCGTAGAGTTCGATGCGGTTGTCCGGGAATTCGAATGGATCGTGGTTGCTGGAGCTGAACACCAGGCTGAAGAAGGGTTTTCCCTCCTTGTGGAGCGCCTTGAAGGTCTCGTCGGCCTTGGCCATCAGATCCTCGTCGGAGGCGCCCCAGGACCCCTTGAATACCGGGTTGTCGAAATCCTTCTGCTCGACGATGGTGGTGAAGCCGTTGCCGAGGAAGAAGCTGCGCATGTTGTCAAAGTGGCTCTCGCCGCCGTAGATAAAGCTGGTGTCATAACCTCGCTGTTTGAGCAGATCGGCGATGGTGAAAAAGTTGGTCTGGCTCTTGCCGAGTTTGACTACTGCCTGTGCCGGGGTCGGCGTGAAACCGGTCAATACCGCCTCTATACCGCGCACCGAGCGGGTGCCGGTGGCGTAGAGCTGCTCGAAGGCCCACCCCTGTTGGGACAGGGCATCGATATTGGGGGTGAGCGGCAGGCCGCCGAGGGAGCCGACAAACTGGGCGCCCAGGCTCTCCTGCAGCAGGATCACCAGATTCTTCGGTTTGCCCTGACTGCTGGCCTGATTGAAGGTCTGGCTGGGCAGCAGGTCAGAGTTGAAATCACTGGCCGGACGGCCGCTCTCCTTGCGCATGATGGCGAGCACCTTATCGTCTGCCATCTTGCCGTAAAACTGACTGGCATCCTCTTCATCGCCCATCTGCTTGATGGCAAAGAAGAGGGAGTAGGAGGAGTTGACGGTCAGGGCATTGACCAGCGGATCATCGGCAAAGGCGACCATGGCCGGGTTCAGGGCGCGGTGGCCAAGACTGGAGCGCGCGCCGAGAAAACCGATGGCCAGAATGAGCAGGGCGAAGGCCGGACGCAGATACCAGCGCGGGAAGCTGAGGCCACGCACCAGACGGCCGCTCAGCCACCAGCCACCGGCCAGTACGGCGCCACTGAATACCACGGCCAGCAGCAGCTCGGCTTTGCGGCCTGCCCACAGCATGGAGAGCACCTCCTTCGGATAGATGAGGTACTCCACATAGAGGCGATTGGGGCGCACGCCGTACTCGGTGATGAAAGAGGGGGTGGAGATCTCGAGGAACAGCATCAGCCAGAGTCCCAGTGTCAGCCACACTCGCATCAGTTGCAGCCAGCCCCGGCCGATGGCATGGGGGCCCGCCAGCAGCAGGGTGAACATGGCGGGGACACCCCAGACCCAACAGAGGCTGGCAAAATCGACCCGGATCCCTTGCAGCAGCATCTCCTGCCAACCGGCAACGGCATCGACCCGTTCCAGTTGCCAGAGGCCGAGGGCGAGCCGGCTGAAAGAGAGGGAGAAAAGCGCGAGCGCACAGAAGACTGCGAAGGGCCAAAAGGGGCCGAGCCGCTGTTTTAGAACTGTCATGTTTGTTCCTGATTGAGACTGTAAACGTCTGTCCACAGACGTTTTATAGTTGTTGTGACCTTATGACAGGCAGATGGGGAGAAGGTTGCACTCTAGCTTGCCAAAAGAGGCAATTAACATATCGCTTATCTAAATGTGTGAGGTTGATCGTCTGCTGACTACAGCATAACCTGCTGGGCAAAATGTGAGCTGCCGCCCGTATGGGGACGAGATGGCCATTTATAATTGCCGCGAATTATCTCAATCGGAGCCGAAGGGATGCCGGTCTTTATCGATGTGGAGTATTTGCAGGGATGGCGCCTGTTCGTGGTGTTATCGGATGGTACCACAGGTGCGCTGGATCTGACCCCCTGGCGAGCCCAGCCACTGTTTGCCGCTCTGGAGAGCGAGCGTCACTGCGCCCGTGTCTTCATCAATCGTCACCACCAGCTGGAGTGGCCCGCTGGATGCACGTTGTCAGCCCATGAGATCTATCACCTGATATCCCCCATCGATGAGCGGGAGGTCTTCAGCTAGTCCCCATTTTTGTGAGCAAACGCCAGATTCCCGTTGCTGGAATGTTTGCCCGTTTGCCTTTCTGAATCAACTTGGGTAAAACCTGCGCAACATTTTGCCAACCTGCCTTCAATTTACCTGACAGAGGCTTGCCGCTTTCGTGCCGCAGGCCTTTTTTGCGGCCTGATGGCAAACCTTTCCCCAACTGAAAGGTTTGATTGGTTGAATGAAAAAAACAAAACAAACAAATACATAAGGAAAATGTATGGCTTGTCATATGCGCACACCCCTTGCCCTGCTGGTTGGCGGTCTCGCCTGTCACGGCGCAGCCGGTCAGGAGCAGGTTCAACAGCTGGATCCCATGGTGGTGGTGGCAACCCGTCCCGCCAGCACCCTGGAGGTGACGCTGGATCCCAAGAAGCCCGGCTCACCCATGCCGGCGGCCGATGGTGCCGGTTATCTGAAGAATGTCACCGGCATGAGCATGGTGCGCAAGGGGGGACTGGGTGGCGATCCCGTGCTGCGGGGGATGGGGATGTCCCGTCTCAACGTGCAGATGGATGGCGGCATGCTGGCCGGTGGCTGTGGTGGCCGCATGGACCCGCCCACGGCCTATGTGTTCCCCCAATCCTTTGACCGGATCCGGGTGCTCAAGGGGCCGCAATCCCTGGAGCAGGGTGCCACCCTGGCGGGAACCGTGCTGTTCGAGCGGGACAGGCCCGAGTTCACCGCACCGGGCCTCAAGGCCGATGCCTCGGCCCTCTACGGCAGCTTTGGCCGCGATGACCAGATGGTGGATATGACCGCCGGGGCGCCGCAAGGCTATTTGCGCGGCCAGTTTACCCACTCCGACAGCGACGATTACCGCGATGGTCACGGTAACAAGGTGCGCTCTTTCTATCGCCGCGAGAATGGCACCGCCCAGCTGGGCTGGACGCCGGGGGAGCACACCTGGCTGGAACTCACCGCCGAGCGCAGCAATGCCCGCGCCGCCTATGCGGATCGCACCATGGATGGCCCCATGTTTGATCGGGAGTCCTTCGGGTTGAAGCTCAAGCAGGAGGAGATCACCCGTTATTGGCAGCGCAGCGAGCTGACCCTGTGGGACAACTACATCGACCACATCATGGACAACTTCAGCCTGCGGCAAAACAGCGGCATGAAGATGCTCTCCAACCCGGATCGCCGCAACACCGGCGGGCGCTGGGCCAACGACATCACCCTGCCTGCCGACTGGTTGCTGACAGCCGGGTTCGACAGCAACCGGGATCAGCACCGCAGCCGGGGCGGCGTCGATTATGCGACGCAGGATCGCCAGCGCACCCTGCGTTTCGAACAGCAGGGCGGTTTCGCCGAGCTGGGCCGTCAGCAGGGGGCCCATAGCTACAAGGGCGGTTACCGGCAGGATCGGGTAGAGACCACCCGCTATGGCGCCGGTGAACAGACCCTCTACAGCGATACCCTGACCTTGAACAGCGGGTTTGGCCGCTACGAGTATCAGTGGTCGCCCCGCTGGTCCAGCTATCTGGCCTGGGGGCAGGCAGAGCGTGCGCCGGACTACTGGGAGCGCAGCAAGGACAGCACCCCGTTCACCCTCAACCCGGAGCGCAGCCGCCAGTGGGATGCCGGGCTGGCCCTGCGCAGCCGCGAGCTGGATCTGACCCTCTCCCTCTTTAGCGCCGACATCAAGGACTACCTGCTCTACAACAGCAAGTCGAACAAGGTGCGCAACATCGATGCCCAGACCCGGGGCGGCGAGCTGGAGGGGCGCTGGCAGTTTGCCGAGCAGTGGCGCCTCGATGGTGGTCTGGCGGTGGTCTATGGGGAAAACCGGAGCGACAACAAGCCGCTGGCCCAGATGCCGCCCCTTGATGGCAAGCTGGCGTTGGGCTGGCAGCCGGATGAGGCGCTGAGCTTCACCCTGCTGGGCCGCGCCGTGGCGGCGCAGGAGCGGGTGGACGTCGGTTCCGGCACGGTGGCCGGTCAGGATCAGGGGGAGACCCCGGGCTTCTTCACCCTGAACCTGAGCGGCGCCTGGCAGTTTGCCAAGGGGTGGCAGCTCTCGGCCGGGGTGGACAACCTGTTCGACACCTTCTACTACGAGCACCTCTCCAAGTCGGTACACAGCAGTCAGGCCGGGTTGGGCTATGAGCAGAGCGGCCGCATTCCCGAGCCGGGTCGCTCGTACTGGCTCTCGGTCAACTACCGCTTCGCCTCCGACGGCGTGCTCTGAGCAAGATGAGCGGGTAACGTTTTCAGTCACAGACCCCTCTGCGAGCGCTCGCTATCATGGCGAAAAGCAGGTGCATTCAGACACTTGTGCTCACAGCGGGAACATAACAATGAAACAGGGAACGTTGCGCTATGGCGGCCTGCTCTGGGCCGCCCTGTTACTTGCTGCTTGCGGCGGCAGCGGTAGTTCTGGCGGGGAGATCACTCCCCCCGTCGTTAATCCGCCGGTCAGCACGGCCAGTCGTGCCTGCTACGGCGATGATCAACCCGCCTGCAACCTGCGCATCTATCAGGTGATGGTGGAGTCCTTTGTCGATGGTGACGGCAGCGCCAACTACGGCGTCGGCTATGGCCCCTCCCGCCACAACGGCGATCTGCAGGGGATCATCGACAGCCTCGACCACATCAAGAGCCTCAACGTCAACGCCATCTGGCTCACCCCGGTGTTCGACTCCTGCGCCGGTCAGGGCGGTGACAACAAGCTCGATGCCACCGGCTACTTCGCCTGTGATTTTTTCACCGTGGACCCCAACTTTGGCAGCAATGCCAAGCTCAAACAGCTGGTGGATGGGGCGCACCAGCGCGGTCTCTATGTATTCCTCGACGGGGTGTTTGGCCACGTCAACAAGATGGGGGTGAGCAAGCCCTCGCCAGAGGGACGCCTGCCCGCTCTCACCGGCGGTGGTGCCGGTTATCCCGGTCAGCTGGTGGATTACAGCAAGCCGGAGAGTCTCGCCTACTTCAAGGAGGTGGTCCGCTACTGGGTCGAGCAGTACGGCATCGACGGCTGGCGCCTCGATCAGGCCTATCAGCTGGGGCTGGATGAGTGGCGCGCCATTCGCCGCGAAGTGGATCTGGCCAGCGCGGCGCGCAAGGCGGCCGGTCAGCAGTGGGGTACCCTCGGCTACATGGTGGGCGAGGTGTGGAAGGGGGCCGATGAAATCCGTGCCGAGGCGTATGGATCGAGCGATAACCCGGCGCTCTCCTCTGCCTTTGACTTCCCGCTGCGCTACGGCATCGTGCAGGCGCTGGCGGTAGAAGAGTCCGGCAAGGGCGGGCAGGGGGCCAGCGTGCTCGACGCCAGCTGGAACAAGGTGGAGAACTACCCGAATCACGCCATGCCCAACCTGATGCTGGGCAACCACGATCTGGTGCGTTTTGGCGATCTGCTGGAGCGCGGCAACTTCAATCCGGCGGAGTACTGGCAGCGCCACAAGGCGGCCTTCAGCTTCCTCGCTGCCCGCTCCGGCCCCATCACCCTCTACTACGGCGAGGAGTTTGGCGACGAGGTGCCGGGCTTTGCCGCCAAGGTCAGCGGCGACTGCGCAGCGCAGGGGCTGTGCGACGATCACGTGGCTCGCAGTGACGGCAAGGTGCCCGCTGTCACCGGCTTTGTGCCGGGCAGCGAACAGAGCGATCTGAAAGAGTGGCTCGCCCAGCTGCTGGCGATGCGCGCCGCTCACCCCGCCCTCTATCAGGGGGAGCGGGTCAAGCTGGTGGCCGAGGGGAGCCTCTATGGCGACATCAAGCAGACGGCGGGGGAGCAAGTCGTCTATCTGCTCAACCTCTCCACCACTGCGATCAGCTACAACCTGCCAGCGGGCAAGTTGCGCAGCGGCAGTGCGCTGGTGGATCTGCAAAGCGGCGAGAGTCTGGCCATCGGCGGCAGCAGCGTGACGGTGGAGCTTCCCCCCTTGAGCGGGCGTTTCCTGCGTCTGCAATAAGTCTTCGGAAGCACGTTGTGATACGAGAGAGGGCCCCATCGCGGGGCCCTCTCTGTTATTGGGGGCGACAAGGTCGTGGCGGGTTATGCGGTGGTCTGGCCCCGGTTTTCCAGCCGCTGGCGGAAGGCGCGGGCCAGCCGCTCGTAGATATCCTGCGCCTCCTTGTCTTCGATATCGCCGCGGATCCAGGGGTTGTCGACGATCTCCAGCAGCACGCAGTCACGCCCCTGCTGGCGCAAATCGAGCCCGTAGAGGCCATTGCCGAGCTGATGCACTGCGCGGCGAGCGGTCTGCAGTACCCGCTCCGGCACCTCGTTAAGCGGCAGCGCCTCGATGCGGCTCATGTCGAGGGGGTGCTTGCGGCGGCGAATGCGGTTGCCGGGTTCGGGCCGGTAGCGGCGGCAGGCGAACAGCGGCGAGCCGTCGAGAAAGCCGATGCGCCAGTCGAACTCGGCGGGGATCCGGCTCTGCACCAGCAGCAGGGCGGAGCGGCCCAGCCCCTCGTCCAGCAGCCGGGCCAGCTGCTGCTCGTCGCCGGCCATGGCGAGATCCCGCCCCTGTGCCCCGTCGGGCACTTTCACCATCAACGGCAGGCCGAGCCGCTGCACCAGCTCGTCCACATGGTGGCGGCCGCGACGGGTCACCACCATGGTGGGCGGCATGGGCACGCCGCTGCGCACCATCAGCTCGTAGAGATAGAGCTTGTTGCTGCAGGCGAGGATGGCGCGGGAGCTGTCGATCACCGGCATCTTGAGCTGCTCGGCGCGGCGGGCAAACTCAAAGGTGTAGTGGCCGACCGCGGTTTCGGCGCGCAGCCAGAGGGTATCGAACTCCGGCAGTCGCTCGATGGCGGAGGGGGGCAGGATCTCGGCCCGGATCCCCTGGGCGGCGGCAGCCCGGATAAAGCGCTCCAGTGCCAGCCCATCGCTGCTGGCGCGGCCGTCGTTGGGGTCGACCAGAATGGCGAGCTGGTAAAGCGGCGCCGCCTGCTCCTCGTCACCGCTGCCCACCAGTGCCTGAGCGTGATGCAGCATCAGGGCCTTTTCGTTCGGGCTCAGCTCCAGCGGCGACAGACTCTGCTGCTGGCGCACCGACCAGCCGTGGCGGCCGCGCTTGAGGGTCAGCTCCTGCAGCGGCAGTTGGCTCAGACCGTAGTAGTAGCGGGCCAGCCCCGCCAGCTCGCTCTGTTCACACTGGCCAAAGATGGCGCGCACCCGGATCCTGTCCTCGCTCTGCTGGGCCAGCCACCCTTGCGCCTTGCGCCACAGCTTGGCCGGTGGCTGCTGGGGTTGCAGTCGGCTGATGGCCTGCAGACCCGGCAGGCATTGATGGCCGCGGGCCTGGGCCAGCAGCGAGCAGTAGTAGCCTGCGCTCAGGTGTTCCAGATTGCGGCAGAGGTTGATGATGCGGGGTCGGCCGCCGGTGGTCGGCACGCCATGTTGCAGATAGGTGCGGGCGGTCAGCAGATAATCGGCATGGCAAGGCCAGTCGCCCAGCTCTTCGACGATGACATAGGTACTCATATTTTCAGCTCCACAGATCAGACTGCCTGAACAGGCAGGATCCCCAGTGGGCTTCGATGCACCGACAAGCACGACAATGGCGTGAGGGGAAACAAGAGGTTACAGTGCCTAATATGACGCTTTGGTAACTTGTGATACAAGTCGCATTTTTGGTGCTGAAGATAAATAACCGAACAAGGACTCCCCGTGTTGACCGTCCGTGTGGCCCAAACCGATGATCTGGGCGCCATCGTTAATCTGGAACGCTACTGTTTTCCCCCTGAAGTCGCCTTTGGCCGCAGCCGCTGGCACTATCTGCTGGCCCACGCCAAGGGGCGCACCCTGTTGCTGCTGGATGAGAAGCATCAGCTGATGGGCTATCTCTGCCTGCTGGAGCACAGAGGCTGGGATCGGCTGGTCATTCAGGCGCTGGCCATTCGCTGGACGGTGCGCCGTCTGGGCTGGGCCCGCCGTCTGCTGGAGCAGGTGATCCGCGAGGGCAAGGCCGCTGGCTGGGGGGCGATTCGTCTCGAAGTGGGGGACGCCAACGCAGAGGCGCTGGCGCTCTATCAGGGGTTGGGATTTCGTCCCCAGCAGCGGCTGGCGGACTACTATGGCCGCGATCAGCACGCCCATCGGCTGGTGCTGCCGCTGGTGAGCGACCAGGAGTGTGAGCGGCGCAGATTGGCCCGCACTCAGGCGCGCAAGCCGCCTTCGCAGGCCAACTGATCATGTTGCACGAGCAAAATCGAGGAGCTGGATGAGCTGCGACAACTGTCTTGCCACCGCCATCAAGGCCAAGCTGGGGCGCTGCCCGGTCTGCGCTGGCCAGACGTTCGTCATCGGGCTGATCGGCTGGCTGGTCTGGTGGTGGTGCGGCGCCGATACCTCGGTCAACGCCCTCACCGGCCTGCTGTTTGCGCTGGGTGGCTCGGGCCTGTTGCTGCTCCATCTGGTGGTATTTGTCTGGCGCAAGGCGACCGGACGTGAATTGAGCGATGAATGAATCTGATTGGATTCAAACAGATAAATAACAATATCGGTGTAGATATGGAGGTTCAGATGATTGCAATGGTAACGGGCGCCTCGTCCGGTTTTGGTGAAGCCATCAGCCGCCAGCTGGTGCAGGCGGGCTACAAGGTGATCGGCACCGGTCGCCGCGCCGAGCGGCTGGCCGCGCTGGCTGACGAGCTGGGCGAGCAGTTTCTGCCGCTGGTGTTCGATGTGCAGGACAAGGCGGCTACCCGCGCCGCCATCGCTGCTCTGCCAGCCGAGTGGAGCGAGGTGGTTCTGCTGGTCAACAACGCCGGTCTGGCGCTGGGGCTGGAGCCTGCCCACAAGGCGGATCTGGAAGATTGGGAGCAGATGATCGCCACCAACATCAGCGGTCTGACCCTGCTCACCCGCCTGCTGCTGCCGGGCATGGTGGCGCGCAATCGCGGTCACGTCATCAATATCGGCTCTATCGCGGGCACCTACCCCTATCCGGGCGGCAACGTCTACGGTGCCACCAAGGCGTTCGTGAAGCAGTTCAGCCTCAACCTGCGCGCCGATCTGGCGGGTACCGCCATCCGCGTCACCAACGTGGAGCCGGGCCTGTGCGGTGGCACCGAGTTCTCCAACGTGCGCTTCCACGGTGACGATGCCAAGGCGGCCTCCGTCTATCAGGGTGTGGAGGCGATCCTGCCGGACGATATCGCCAATACCGTGCTCTGGATCAGCCAGCAGCCCGCCCACGTCAACATCAATAGCATCGAGATCATGCCGGTGGCCCAGACCTTCGGCCCGCTCAATATCAGCCGCCGCTGATTGCAGATTTTGATGAAGCCAGCTTGATGAAATGAACAGAGGCACCCCGGGGTGCCTCTGTTCATGCTGTTCTATCAACCGAGCCGGTTACAGGCTCATGATCTTCTTGAACTCCTCCTCCGAGTATTTCTTCTCACTGCTTTTGGTCAGATCCGTCATCAGCTTGTAGCGCAGATCTTTGGCCATCTGATAGGTCTGCTCCAGCTGGCCGTAGGAGTAATCGGCGGCCAGCCCGAGCGCAGTGCTCTTGTCGCTGGCGTAGGTCTGCTTGAGGGTGTTATCGAGGATGGCGACCTCCTTGTAGAGCTTTGCGCTCTCCTTGCTCCAGACGCCCCTCAGCAGCGGCAGATACTTGTCCGGGTTGGTGTTGGCCAGCGCGGTCAGGCTGCGGAACTGCCAGTAGGCGGAATCATCGGAGTAGCTGTCGCTGCCGGTGCGATAGGGCAGGGGGTAGGACTCCAGTGTATTGTAGAGCGGCACCATCACAGATTCGGCCAGCACGCCGTAGCTTTGCCAGATCAATCCCTGCAGCTCTTTGGGCATCTCCTTGCGCAGCTGGATGACGTGGGATTCGAGCTGGCGATCGACGCGGATTGGCCGCTCCGCCTTGCCCGCCAGCGGCGTGCCCTCATAGGTGGCGCTCAGCACCCTGGCCACGTCCGGCACGGCGATGGGGGTATCCGGCTTCATAAAGAGCGGATATTGCGCCTGCCGGGTCGATTGCGGGTGGGAGGCGGTCAGCATTTTCTGGCCGAGCCACTCCCGATCCACGTTGTAGGGGTCGGCAATCACCCCAAACGCCTTGGCGAAGTTGAAATCTTTCGGGTCGGCGTTATCCAGCAATTTGTGCTGCTGCACGAACTCCAGCAGCTTGGGGGAGTGCAGCACATCGGCGCTGTCGAGGTTGACGCCGTGGATGCGCAGGCCGTTGGCCACCATGGCGTAGCTGTCGTCCGGCACCCGCACCGCGATCCAGTGGTGACCGGAGCCGATCTCCATCAGCCAGGCCTCGTTCACATCGGCCAGATAGAGGCTGTTCCCCTCACCGGCGCCATATTGCTCCACATAGCGGCCGAGCAGTTCCACGCCCTCTTTTGCGGTCTTGGCCTGTGGCAGGATCAGGGTGGGGATAATGGCTTCAATCACCCCCTTCTCGATCAGCGGATCGGCTTTTTGGGCCTTGTCGTTGACCTCGGCGCTGGTGGTGGCCGAGATGGCGACGTTGTACTCGTTGATGCCACGCTCCTCAAAAAATTTGCCTGCCGGGTCGCTGGCTGTGGCATCCCAGTCGTGGATGGCGGAGTAGGCGAAAAACGCTTTGGGCATCGGCACTTCCAACCCGTTGCCCAGTTTCCAGAGTTTGCCCTCGTTCTGCTGCGCGGGCCGGAAGGCGAGGTACTTGTTCCAGTTGTTGACGCCAAAGTCCTCGTTTCTGGCGATCATCACGCTGCCGTCTGAGCTGGCCCCCTTGCCGACAATAAGGCCGGTGCAAGCGTCGGCACTGGTGCCAAGCAGGGCGAGCAGGGTGGCGGAGAGGAGGCTCAAAGTGTGTTTTTTCATAGGCGTACCAGAGGGTTGCGGTGAGTGAGAGTCAGGCGAGGGGATGAGGTGCTGGAGGCCGCAGCTCCAAACTGGCAGCTAGGTTACCGCGGCAGATTGGTCTGCCTGTTATTGGTTCTGCGAACAGATCATCCATGACACGGCTGGCTGTGATGTGCGTCAAAAGTGTATTCCTGAGTGGCTGTTTGTTTTGTGATCAAACGGCTGTTCCTGACTTTTCTCTGCCGCCGTGGCGAGCGGACGGCGAAATGTGCCAAAACAGCATGAAGCGGCAGCAGATGAGTCATGATTCTGACGCCCGTTTGCGTTGGATGTGCGGTGAGAGCCGCCAGATCGCGGGCTCCCGCACCGTCTGACAAGTTGGCCTGTAACTTGCTGGTTTAATTGATAATGGTGGGGCCTGACGCCCCATGTGACCGGATCAGCCAGTGCCCATTGTCACAGATGCGCACCGAATTGGAGCCCCCATGGATATCAAACCCTACAGCCAGCAGCTTGCCCAGAGCGCATCCAACAGCCGTGCCCTTGCCACCCTCAACAGTGCCAGTAGCGGCGGCCAGGGCGGTGGCTGGGAGGAGATGGTCAGCCTCTCCACCCAGCGCATGACCAGTCAGGCCCAGCAGGTGCTGACCTACGAACATCTGGCCAAGAACAACAAGTTGCCGCCAGCGCTGGATATGAGCTCCGACAAGGGGGGCGTGGTGCAGCAACTGGTGGACAAGGCGCTGGGCTTCGATCGCAAGAAGTTCAACGAAATAGAAGACAAGCTCAAGACCATCGCCGACAACAAGAAGCTGACGGCGGAAGAGCGGGCGGAGCAGAGCAAGCCGCTCAACGAGCAGCGAGAGGCGATGCTCAAAGAGGCGATGGATCGTCTGACCGGCAAATCAGACAAGAGTGACAAGACCAAAACGGCCTGATCCTGCCGCCTGTTGCCTCTCTCCTGCCGGGTCGGCACGGATTTCGCCGTGCCGACCGCAGGCTTGCTCTACGTTTCCCGCTGTTTTGACCTCACCCGCTGGCAGGCGCACAATGTCCCCGCTCTGTTCAAGTCGAGGATCCTGCCGTGTACAACTTCCAATATGCCAACCCGACCCGCATCTGTTTTGGTGAGGGGCAGATCGCCAGCCTGCCCGATCTGATCCCGCCCGGCAGTCGCCTGCTGGTGCTTTATGGCGGCGGCAGCATCAAGCAGAACGGCGTTTATGAGCAGCTGACCCGGGCGCTGGCAGGGGTGACGTGGCAGGAGTTTTCCGGCATCGGCGCCAACCCCAGATACGAGCTGTTGATGGAGGCGGTGGCGCTGGTGAAGCGCGAGCGCATCGACTTTCTGCTGGCGGTCGGTGGTGGTTCGGTGGTGGATGGCACCAAGTTTGTCGCGGCGGCGGCCTGCTACGAGGGGAGCGATCCCTGGGATATCTGCGGCAAACAGGCGAGCGTGCACCAGGCGCTGCCGATGGGCTGTGTGCTGACCCTGCCTGCCACCGGATCCGAGAACAACCCCACCTCGGTGGTGAGCCGGGGGGATGTGAAGATCTCCTTCAGAAGCCCGCTGGTGCAGCCGAAATTTGCGGTGCTCGATCCGGCGACCACCTACAGCCTGCCTGCCCGTCAGACCGGCAACGGGGTGGTGGATGCCTTCATCCATATCACCGAGCAGTACCTCACCTTCCCGGTGGGGGGCGAGGTGCAGGACCGGCTGGCGGAAGGCTTGCTGCAGGTGCTGGTGGAGAATGGCCCCAAGGCGCTGGCGGAGCCTGCCAACTATCAGGTGCGGGCCAACCTGATGTGGGCCGCCAGTCTGGCGCTCAACGGCCTTATCGGTTGCGGGGTGCCGCAGGATTGGGCCTCTCACGCCATTGGCCATCAACTGACGGCGCTCTACGGGCTGGATCACGGCCAGAGTCTGGCGGTGGTGCTCCCCTCGCTGCTCCGTGAGCGGGCGAGCCAGAAGCAGGACAAGCTGGCCCAGTTTGCCGAGCGGGTGTGGCATTCGACCCGCGAGGACAAGGCCCTGCGCATCGAGGAGGCGATCATCCGTACCGAGCAGTTCTTCCAGAAGATGGGGCTGGGCACCCGACTGGCCGACTATGGCCTCAGCGAAAGCTGCATTCCGGCGGTCTGCTCCAACCTCAAGCGGGTGGGGCGTACCGCGCTCGGGGAACATCAGGATATCGACCCGGATCGGGTGGCGCGCATTCTCGCCCGGGCACTGTAAACGGGTTTTGGTTTAGGGGGTGAGGAGATCGGGGAGTCTCCTTCATCTGGCCCCCACAGTGGCGGGCACCCGCGTAGAGTGACATTGTTGCAAAAAAACCTGGCTTTAACGCTGACTTGTTGCGCAGGTGAGACAATCTGGCGGCCAGCACGACATCTCGTTTGGCCATGATGGGTAAAGTCCGATGCCCGATCGCTGTGGGAGCCAGTGATCACCGCCTGAAACAAAGAGGGCCGCTTGTTGCGGCCCTTTTGCATGATGAGTCAGCGGATCACTCGGTGCGTGCCTTGAGGTAACCGGCGTAATCCGGGATCTGCACACTGAACGCCTGCTGCATGTGGGGGCTGTCCATGATGAAGTCGGCGGTCGCTTCGTTGGTGGCGACCGGGATGTTCCACACCGCCGCCAGCCGCAGCAGTGCCTTCACATCGGGATCGTGGGGCACCGCATTGAGGGGATCCCAGAAGAAGATCAGCACGTCGATCTTCCCTTCGGCAATCAGGGCGCCGAGCTGCTGATCGCCCCCCATGGGGCCGGAGAAGAGGCAGGTGATGGGCAGCTGCGCCTTCTTGCCTAGCATGGTGCCGGTGGTGCCGGTCGCATAGAGATGGTGGAGCTTGAGCTCCTCCTTGCGGCGCATCACCCAGTTCAGCAGAGGGGTCTTCATGTTGTCGTGAGCCACCAGCGCCACCCGCTTGTGGGGCGCCATCTCGCGTGCAATCTGTTCCATGGAAATCGTCCGTAGCCTTGTTATTGGAAGAGAGCCGTATCCTAATCGAAAGCGGCGCCCGTTGCCTTGCCGGGCGCCGTAACTGTGATCACTTCGACTGTTCAATCCACTGCTTGTTCTTTTGCTCCAGTACCGAGATGGGCAACATGCCGTATTCCAGTACATGGTGGTGGAACGCCTTGAGGTCAAAGCGGCTGCCAAGGGTCTGTTCGGCAGATTCCCGCATCCGGATCAGGGCCAGTTGACCCGCCTTGTAGGAGGTCGCCTGGCCGGTGTAGGCCATATAGCGTGGCACCTCTGAGCTGATGTCTCCGGCCCCCAGCGCCGAGTTCTCTTTCATGTAGCTGGCGGCCCGGTCATGGCTCCAGCCATACCAGTGGATACCGGTATCCACCACCAGTCGCATGGCCCTGAGCATCTCCTCGTTGAGGCGGCCAAAGTACTGCAGCTGGTTGTTGAAGGCGGGCGAGCCCTCGACCTTCACGTCTCCCACCGCCGGATCATAGAGGCCACGCCCCTGATAGATCCCCATGTCGTGATCCGCCAGATATTCGGTGTAGAGCGCCCAGCCCTCCGCATAGGCGGTGTAGGAGGCGTTCGCCACATACTGCGGGAAGTCGGGATCCTTGGCGGCCAGCTCCTGGGCAATGGTGATCTGGAAGTGGTGACCCGGAGCGGCCTCATGAGCCAGCAGGGTACTGATGTTCCAGCTCTGCAGGCCGTAGGGATAGTAGGTGTTGAGGAAGAACTGCCCTTTACGCCCTGTTTGCGGATTGCCGTCCTGATACCAGGCAACCCCGCCGTAGGGGGCATCCTCATAGGAGACGGGCACCACCTCGTAATCCAGCTTGGGAATGGTGCGTTCGGCATCGAAAAAGTCTGGCAACACCGGCGCAGCCTTGCTCTTGAAGGCGTTGTACTCCCGCAGTGCTCTGTCATGTTCGGTCAGCGCCTGCTGTTGCGGCCCGCTCAGGGTCGCGCCAGCGGCGTTGTCCGGGTTCAGGCCGGATGACCAGAGCGCCAGCGGGTTCTGATAGAAGAAGGCCGGTTCGTTGAGGTAACGGAAGAAGGCATAGATCTGTCCGTTTTGCTTGTTTTGTGCCACATCATCGCTGTCGCACTTGCCGACGGTGTGACACACCTTGACCATGGCACCGAAGATCCGGTCCACCTCGTTCAACCCCAGCTCATGTACCTGCTCCGGTGTCATATTGGTGGTGGTGTGCTTCTTCAGCAGCCAGCGATACCAGTCGCGACCATTGGTCATGCCGCAGAAACCGTCGTCACACTCGCCACTGCCAAGGCGCACCGCATAGGCACCGCCATGTTGGTAATCCAGATAGTCCCGCAGCGCCAGATAACGGCTGTTGATGCTGTCCAGCACCCCTTTGTACTCGGTGCGCAGCGCCTCGTCGGCCTCTCCCGGCAACTGTTGCCAGCCAAGGTAGGATCCGGCGATCGCCTCGCCATCCAGCTTGCTGTTGAGCTGGTTCAACAGTCGGTCTACTAGCTCATCGGGCAAGGTGTTTCCCTGAACGCTGCCCAGTTCGAACTGGTGCTTCACCTCGGCGAGATAGGCGTCATAGGCCTTGAGCCAGGTGAGATGTTCCTGATACCAGGCCAGTGGTGCGGTGGCGGCCCTCGCCTTGTGTGCCAGTGCTGGCGCCGTGGCTGTGCGGTCGAGATCCCGTCGCCATGCGCCATCCCCCGGTGCAACCCGCTCAGCCGAGCTTTGATTGAAGTAATCGAAGCTGCCGCTGACGGTGCGCGCTGCCTTGCCACTGGCAGGGGCTGCGCCGACGTCATCGGCCAGATCGACCACCCGGTTGCGGAAGTGATTGATCGGGATCTGGGACTGAGGCAGATCGTAACCCGCCAGGTTGATCTGCAGATCCCAGCGGATCATGTCGTAGAACAGATGGTCCCGTTCACTCAGGACGCTCGAGTCCAGCGCATCCAGCCGCTTGAGCAACGCGCTGTCGAGCGCCTTGCGTTTGGCGATGCTGGCGGCATCGATGGCAAAACCGTAAGGGTCGAGCGACTGGCTCTCGCGCAGCGCTTCATCCATGGTCTGCATCAGGGATGCTTTGGTGGCCGCGGGATCCGCAGGTGCATGGGAGCTGTTCTCATTGCACGCGGCAAGAGAGAGGGCTATGGCGCAGGCTAGCGCCAGCTTGTTGGGCAGGAGGTGCATGATGTAGTCCTTTTACATGTTGTTATTGTGTGCCCCTGTAAGGGGTTCCAATAGTGCAACGCTCCGGAGTCTGTTTTTGCGACCTGAATAGCAAAAAGAAGCTTGTTTTTCATGCAGATAAATAGGGTGAAAAGCTATGCGGCCAGAGACGGAAAAACCCGCCTGAGCGGGTTTTGGAATCGATTTTTCATGCCATAACTATTCAGGATGAGCCGTGGTGCAACTGCGCCTGCTGGTAGTTCTCCAACCCGATGCGATCGATAAGGTCGAGCTGGGTCTCCAGCCAGTCCACGTGCTCCTCCTCATCCTCCAGGATCTTCTGGAACAGGTCGCGGCTGATGTAGTCCTGTACCGACTCGGCGTAGGCGATAGCCACTTTGAGGTCGGGGATGGCATCCATCTCCAGCAACAGATCGCAGCGCAGCATCTCTTCAACGGTCTCGCCGATGCGCAGCTTGCCAAGATCCTGCAAATTGGGCAGCCCTTCGAGAAACAGCACCCGCTTGACCAGCTCGTCGGCGTGTTTCATCTCATCGATGGACTCGTGATACTCCTTGTGCCCGAGCGCCTTGAGGCCCCAGTCATCGTAGATGCGGGCGTGCAGGAAGTATTGGTTGATGGCAATCAGCTCATTGGCCAACACCTTGTTGAGGTGGGCAATGATCTTGGGATCTCCTTTCATCGACAGTGCTCCTTGTTTCGTGCCTGAGGCGGAAATCGTTAGAGCTTAGTCGAGAAAAATGACAGCCAAAGGTGCGGGCGGGGAGGGCTCAGGCCACTTCGTAGTAGAGCACGGGTTGTTCCTGCTCCATCTTGTCGAGCTCGGCGGCGATGATCGCCATGGTCATACGCACGCATTTGCCACACTGGGCACCCACCTCGAGCGACTGCTTGAGCTGACGGAACTCTCTGTTACCTGACTGTACCGCCTTGCGGATCTGGGTATCTGTGATGCCGCGGCACAAACAGACGTACATGATGATCACCTCTTGTGGAATGGAGTGAAATCTAAATGAGAATGGTTCGTGATGCAAATAACCATTGGTAATAAGATCCCCCGCTTGCCACTGTGCAACCCCTTGGGGACAATGCTGGCAACCAGAGGAGATCACCATGCTCAAGAAACTGTTCAGCGCCCTGTTCGGGGGCGAGCCGGCCAAGGCGCCGGAAGTTACGCCGACCGAATATGCCGGCTATCTCATCTATCCCGAGCCGATGGCGGAAGGTGGCCAATACCGGCTGGCGGGCCGCATCACCAAAGAGCTGGACGGCGTGCTGCAAACCCACCGCTTCATCCGCTCCGATCTGTTTGCCAATCCGGCCGATGCCGAGCGCTTCATGGTGCAGAAGGCCCACACCTTTATCGATCAGATGGGGGATCGCATGTTCGAACCCCGCAAACCGGCTGACCGCGCGGCTTCATGATTCCGAAAGAGGTCACCCGGCTGCGCGAGGCGCTGGCCCATGCCGGTGAGCGGCGCCTGATCTGGCTGGAAGGGGAGGAGGGCGAGTGCATGGCCCGCGCCCAATCCCTGCTCGGCGAGCGCATCTTCTGGCTGGGCGCCGGGCCCGAGTGCTATGCCCCGCAGCCTGCCGCCAAGGCGCTGCAGCGGCTTGGTCAGGAGTGCGACACGCTCGTCTTCAATGCTTTCAGCGGCTTTCACCCCGACGCCTTCGGGGCGCTGGCGGGCACCCTGCGCGCCGGTGGCTTGCTGTTGCTGCTGACCCCGCCCAGAGAGCGGTGGCCTGCATGGCCGGATCCCGACCGGGTGAGGCTGGTTGCTCAGCCGGAGGAGGCCGGTCGGGCCGGTCACGGCTTTATCGCCCGGCTGGTAAGGCTGCTGGCGGGGGATCCCGCCCTCTCGCTGGAGCCGCCGGTTTGCCCGCAGCCGTGGCAACCCATCGGGTCCGAGCGCGCATTGAGCTGCGATCAAGCCCGGGCGCTGCCCGCCATCCACAAGGTGTTACACGGTCATCGCCGCCGCCCTCTGGTGCTGAGCGCCGACCGCGGCCGTGGCAAGAGTGCGCTGCTGGGGCTGGCTGCCGCCGAGCTGCTGCGCCAGCAGCCCGAGCTGAACATAGTGGTGACGGCCCCCTCGCAGGCGACAGTCGCCACCCTGTTTGCCCACGCCGCTCGCGGGCTAGATTGCACGCTGGAACAGCTGACCGGACTGAGCTACTGCTCGCCGGATCGGCTGGCGCATGAGGCGATTCATCCCGATCTGCTGCTGGTGGATGAAGCGGCCGCCATTCCGACCCCGCTGCTCGAGGCCATGCTGGCCCGCCACAGTCGCATCGTGTTTGCCACCACCGAGCACGGTTACGAAGGGACGGGACTCGGCTTTCACCTGCGCTTCAAGCGGGTGCTCGATAGCCAGACCCCGGAGTGGCAGGAGATCCACCTGGGCGAACCGATCCGCTGGAGTGAGCGTGATCCGCTGGAGCCGCTGATCTTCCGTCTGCTGGGGCTTGATGCCGAAGTGGCGGCGCCCATGCCGCCGACCAGCCCGAGCTGGCGTCTGATCAGTCAGGAGGCGCTGGCAAGCGACGAATCGCTGCTCAACCAGCTGTTTGGCTTGCTGGTGCTGGCCCACTACCAGACCACGCCGAGCGATCTCAGATCCCTGCTGGAGAGCCCGGATCTCGACATCCATCTGCTGGAGCAGGATGCGAGCCTGCTGGGTGTGGCCTTGGTTGCGCGGGAAGGGGAAATCGAACCTGAACTGGCCGAGGCGATCTGGGCCGGGCGCCGCCGTCCGCGCGGCCATCTGCTGCCCCAGTCGCTGCTGGCTCACGCCGGTTTCAAGACGGCGGGGGCGCGCAGTTACGCCCGGGTGATGCGTATCGCCATCCATCCCGAGCTGCATCGCCACGGGCTGGGTTCGCTGCTGCTTGGCAAGCTTGAGGAGCACTATCGCCAGATTGGGATCGATTACCTCGGCTCTGCCTTTTCGGCCAGCGCCGACCTGCTTCCCTTCTGGCGCAAGGCCGGGCTGGTGGTGCTGCGCATCGGCCTGCAGCGGGATGCCGCCAGCGGCTGTCACGCTGCCCTGCTGTTAAAAGCCCTTAAACCCGAGCATGCGCCCGAGCTTGCCCAGTGGCAGCAGAGATTTGCACGCCAACTGCCGACCCTGCTGGCGGGCGAGCTGAACGCGTTGGAGCCCGAGCTGGTATGGCAATGCCTGCAAGGTTCTACCGTCACCGCGCCGGAGCTTGGCGAGTTCGAGCGCGATGAGGTTGAGTGTTTTGCCCTGCATCACAAGCCCTTCGAATTGTGCCAATCCAGCTTGCAGCAGTGGCTGGCACGTCATCTGGCTGTGCTGGCTGCGCTGACCCCGGCCGAGCGCCAGCTGCTGATCGCTACCATTTGGCAATACGCAGACTGGGGCGCGCTGGCCGCGAAGTTGCAGCTGGCGGGCAAGCCCGCCGTCATCAAGGCGCTGCGGGCATTGCTTGCGCGTTTGCCATGACCTTGAGAATGCATGCCGATTGGTGAGGCTCACGGCCGTTTACTCTGTTTTACCCGTTGATTAGGTTGCGATAGTTGCAATGTTGAGGGATAGGCCCCGGCAGGGGCAGATCCATTCCTATACTGAGGGAAAACCGCAGCTGTGTGCTGCCAGCGCAACAAGAAGCATGAGAATCGCCATGATGTCCAAAGACGGGGAAGAGCGTAAATCCATTCTGACCGAGAGCGGCACCAATGAGCTCGAGATCATTGAATTTCACCTCAAGAAGCAGATGCCGGACGGGCGCGAGAAGATCGCCTACTACGGGATCAACGTCGCCAAGGTGCGCGAGGTGATCCGGGTGCCGGAGACCACCGATTATCCCAATGCCCAACGCCATATGGTGGGGGTTTTTTCCCTGCGGGAGCGCCTGATCCCGCTGGTGGATCTGGCGGGCTGGCTGGGCATCAAGACCAACCCTGACCTCAGTCACAAGGTGGTGATCGTCACCGACTTCAACAAGATGGCCAACGGCTTTCTCATCGACAGTGTCAGCAGAATCCATCGGGTCTCATGGAACGATGTGGAGTCTCCCAGCCAGTTTCTGGAGGCGGGGGAGAACGACTGCGTGGTGGCCGTGGTGCGGCGCGATGGCAATCTCATCATGATCCTCGACTTTGAGAAGATCATCGCCGACATCAACCCCGAGCTCAGCATGGAGAAGTACGATGTCACCCAGGATCGCAAGGTGCTCATCGACGATCGCATGATGGCGCTGCGCCAGGGCAAGACCATTCTGGTGGTGGACGACTCGGCCTTTATCCGCAAGATGATCGAAACCACCCTGCGTACCGCTGGTTACAACGTGGTGACGGCCAAGGATGGTGGCGAAGGGTTGGAAATGTTGACGGAGTTCGATCGTCTGGCTCAGGAGGAGAGGATGCCGGTGACCGGCTTCGTCAACGCGGTGATCACCGATGTAGAGATGCCGCGCATGGATGGTATGCACCTGCTCAAGCGACTGCGGGATACTCCCTCTTACAAGGTGATGCCCATCGTGATGTTCTCCTCCCTGATGAGTGATGACAACCGCCAGAAGGCGCTGCAACTGGGGGCGAACGATACCATCACCAAACCTGAGATTGGCCGCATGGTGGGGATGATGGATCACCTGCTGCTGGGCATAGCTCCGCCCTCGCCAGCCAACAACATTTAAGTTCGGATTACCTGACAGCAAAACGGCCACCCAGACAGGGTGGCCGTTCTTTTTTGGAGTGCTAACCCGGATGGTCGGGTCAGCCGTGACGCGGGTTGATCAGGAGGCGCTGCTGGCGCTGGCGGCTGAAGGGGCCACCGGTAATATGGGCAAGGTGGCGGTGGGCGTCTCGGCGGCGGCTTCTGCCGCGGCTGAGACAGCCGGAGTGACTTGTCCAGTCGCGGCTGAGACAGCCGGAGTGGCTGGCTCAGTGGCTGCTGCGGCAGATACCGCCGTCGGCTTGGCCTGCTCCACGGCAGGTTTGGGCGGCTTGATACAGGGTTGCTGGCTGCCGATGGTGCTGAGCGACAGGCAGGGGATTGGCAGACCGATATGGACCGGCTCGCCCAGAAACTTGGGCCCCTTGTCCAGCACGTAGAGATCGACCAGCCCCATTACCCGTGCAAACACTTCCCGGATCCGGGTCCGGATCCCCTGATAGGCGCTGGGATCCGCGGCGTTGAAGCCGACCGCCTCGATGCCAAAGTGGCGGGCGATAAAGATGGCCCGCTCGTTGTGAAAGCCCTGGGAGACAATGGTAAAGCGATCCTGGCCGAACACCTCTTTGGCGCGAACTACCGAATCGAGGGTGCGGAATCCGGCGAAATCCATATAGATGGCGGAGGCGGGGATCCCCGCCTTGATCAGGGCACGCCTCATCTGACGCGGTTCGTTGTACTGCAGGGTCGCGTTGTCGCCCGACACCAGGATGTAATCCACCTTGGCGTTGTTGTAGAGCTCGGCCGCCGCCTTGATGCGGTATTTGAAGTAGTGGTTGGGGCCGCCACCGGAGAGGTATTTGGAGGTGCCCAGCACCACCGCAACCCGGTTGTAGGGCACTGCGCTCACCTTGTCATAGGTGTAGTGGCGGGCATCCGAGACGATCCACTCGCTATAGGCCAGTACCGAGGCAATCAGTGCCAGCAGTGACAGGAGGCCGGCGAGGAGGATCTTGGCAAACTTCTTCATGCGTGGCGCGGTCTGGGTCTGAAGTTGGGAATGGCTTCCGGCATTCTATTACAACTCGGCCAGTGGCGTCAGGCTTGATAGCGGGCTGTCACCTTTTTCGGGCAGAGGTTGTCGCAACAGATGATCTTGCCGATAGTCGCGCAAAGGAGAGGGGCTGCCGGATCGCCCCCGGTCGGTGAAGACGTGGAAGCGCACCCGCTCCAGCGGTTCAGCCCCTGCTGCAGGGGATGGTGCTGCGATAAGGACTCACCAATTTCTTTTTCTGCTTTCAGAGCAGAGCGGGAAATGGTGAGTCTGATTTCATTCAGCGCGTTGTGACAAGGCGGTTTGCTGTCGGGCACGCTTGCCCAGCAGTTGGCGGGAGGGCTTGAGATTGCCGCCGAGATCGGGCCAGGGGAGCCAGTGGTCGGGCACCATAAAGCCGGGCAGGGCGCTGCGGATCCAGGCTGCCAACTCGGGGTAGGGAACCGGCTCACCGTGCCAGTCGATAAAGGCGGCGGGGCGTTGCCCCCACTCGTCGCTCGGCACCGGCACCACCAGCGCCTGGGCGATGGCGGGATGATCCACCAGTCGCTGCTCGATGGTCTCGGGTTGGATGTTTTCGCCCCCAGAGATGAAGAGATTATCGAGCCGCCCCTCCACCAGCAGTTCCCCTGCAGCAGTGAACCGCCCCTTGTCGCGGGTATGAAACCACCCTTCGCCATCGAGGGGCAGATCCAGCTCTCCTGCCCGGTAGTAACCGGCAAACAGGGTGGCGCCGCGCACGCAGATCTCCTGCTCCCTGATGCACACCTCCCGTCCCGGCAGCGGCAGGCCGACCACGCCAGCATCGCCGGGTACCGCGGTGCAGACCTGACTGCCCATCTCGGAGAGGCCATAGCTCACCTTGGGTTCGAGCCCCATGGCGCAGAGGCGGCTCACCAGCGGTTGCGGGATGGCGGCGCCACCGAGCAACAGCTCGCGCAGGCGGGTGCGGGCGGGGTCAAAACCCTCTGCCAACAGGCGCCAGAGCTGGGTCGGCACCAACGAGAGGTGAGTGATGGGTTGGCACTCCAGCCGCTCCTTGAGGGGCCGTTCACGCTGATCCAGCACCAGCGTGGCGCCCGCCAGAAAGACCCGAAACAGGATGGCGTAGCCGCCGACATGGAACAGCGGCAGAGAGAGCAGCCAGCCGCACTCTTCATCGAGCGGAATGAGGGTGGCAGAGCCGCGCGCCGAGGCAAGGTGGTTGCAGAGCAGGTGCACCACCGCTTTCGGCGTGCCGCTGGAGCCGGAGGTGAGGATCATGTTGTTGAGCTGGGTCGATGCCAGCGGCCAGGTTTCCTCGCTTGCTGGCAGTTCGCATGCGAAGTCGAGCTCTAAGGGCTGCCAGTTGCCTGCCGGGATCTCGCCCGCAGACCAGAAGGCGCTGGCGTCGAGTTGCACCGCCAGCTCGCGCTGTTTTTCAACGGGAAAGGCGGGATTGAGCGGGCAGAACACCACGCCGCTGCGCACGCAGGCCCATGCCAGCAGCACATCTTCCAGCGCCCCGCGCACCACCGCCGCCAGATGATCGCCACGGCGCACGCCGGCCTGTTCCAGCTGTTGGCACAGGCTGTTGAGGCGGGCATCGAGCTGGCGGTAACTGAGGGGGGCGGCTGCGTGGATGGCAATGCGGTTCGGGGCGGTGATTGCCCGGTGGCGTACCGGGCAAGGCGTCTGTTCGGGTGCGCGGGAGTGGTCAATCACGGTAATACAGTTGCTCCAGTCGACTCAGGTCCGGTTTGCCATCTTCCCCCAGCAGATTGCCTGCCATCCAGCGGCCGGTATCCAGCCCCGGCGCCTGTTCCGGTGCCCACTCGCCTGCCAGATGAAAGAGCTGGTTCAGGCCCAGATCCGATTCGAAACAGGAGGAGATGATCACCTTGAGCCGCAATTCGCGGGCGCGGGCGATCAGCGCTTCGCAGTTGGCCAGCGAACCGAGCAGGGTGGGTTTGAGCACCAGAGCGCGCAGTTGCGGGATCGGCTCCCACGGCTTGTCTTGCGCCAGCAGCTCGTCCAGCGCCACCGGCATGCCGGTGCGGTTGGCGACAAAGGCGATGTCGGCAAAGTCGGCGCAAGGGTCTTCCAGATACTCGATGCGGTTCGGGTCGAGATGGCCGCAGAAGGTCCACGCCTCCTCGCGGGTCCAGCCCTGGTTGGCATCCAGCACCAGCTTGAGGGAGGGGAGACGATCGCACAGCAGGCGGATCAGCGCCAGCTCGTCACGCATCGGGTAGCGGGCTACCTTCAGCTTGGCCTTGCCGGGGGTGCGGTGCAGCCACTCTTTCCAGTTGCGCAGCAGCTCCTGGGGGGAGCCTTGAATGAGGGGGTAGGGCTCAGGCAGCGGGTTGCGCTGCTCGGGCCATATCCGGCGTGCGCAGTCGAGGCCAAATTGCACCGACGGCAGCACGGGGTTCGGGGTGTCGCCGGCGGCCAGGGCCGCCAGCGTGGCAAGGGCTTCCGCCTCTGCCTGTTGCAGGCTCTCTTTCGAGAAACCGGGCAGGGGGGCGATTTCCCCCCAGCCGTCGTTGATGCGTACCAACAGCCCCTCTCGCGCCACCTCCACCTTGCCGTGAAAGGTCAGTGGCTGGGTAAAAGGCAGTTGATAGCGATACAGGGCTAGTGTCATCAGGGGTTCCGCTTGTATTTGGAGAAGTCGGGGCGACGCTTTTCGTTGAAGGCGTTGCGGCCTTCCTGACCCTCTTCGGTCATGTAGAACAGCATGGTGGCATTGCCCGCCAGCTCCTGCAAGCCCGCCTGACCATCACAGTCAGCGTTGAGGGCCGCTTTCAGGCAGCGCAGCGCCATCGGGCTGTTTTGCAGCATTTCGCGGCACCAGCGCACGGTTTCGCGCTCCAGATCCGCCAGCGGCACGACGGTGTTGACCAGACCCATATCGAGGGCTTGCTGGGCATCGTACATGCGGCAGAGGAACCAGATTTCGCGGGCTTTCTTCTGGCCGACGATGCGGGCCATGTAGGAGGCACCCCAGCCGCCGTCGAAGGAGCCCACTTTCGGGCCGGTCTGGCCAAACTGGGCGTTGTCGGCGGCGATGGTCAGGTCACACATCATATGCAGCACATGGCCACCACCGACCGCGTAACCGGCCACCATGGCAACCACAGGTTTCGGGCAGGTGCGGATGTCGCGCTGGAAGTCGAGCACGTTGAGGTGGTGAGTCCCCTCGTCATCGCGGTAGCCACCGTAGTCACCACGGATCTTCTGGTCGCCACCGGCGCAGAATGCTTTCTCGCCAAAACCGGTCAGGATGATGGTGCCGACCTGATCGTCATAACGGGCATCGGCCAGCGCCTGCAGCATCTCTTTGACGGTGCGGGGACGGAAGGCGTTGCGCACCTGGGGGCGGTTGATGGTGATCTTGGCAATGCCATCGTCGGACTTGTGATAGAGGATGTCCTCGTAACCGGCGGAGCAATCCTGCCACTCAATCGGAGCGTACAATTCCGCTTCCGTCATTGCCTCAATCATGGTTTTTTCCTTCTGTTCTGGTTGAGCGAAGATTGAGCAATCCCGGCATATTGAACAGGTGCGTACAGTTCAGCTTCCGTCATTGCTTCAATCATGACTCGTCTCTTCTTGTTGGTTGACCCACTCCGCGAGGAGTCGGGCAAAGTTATCAGGCTGATGGGCGTGCAGGTTATGGCCGCCATCCAGCACCAAGTGGTTGATTTTGCGATGTTGGTTCACCAGCTGGCAAGCCAGCTGATGGAATTTGTGATCCCGCTTGCCACTCACCCAGGTGACCGGCAACTGGCACGCCATGAGCCAGGGGGCGAGATCCGGCTGCTTGCCTAGCGAAGTGGCGCGCAGCATGGTGGCGATGCCCTGACCGTCGTTACCAAGGCGGCGGGCGATCTGGCGGGCGCGGGCCGCGTCGTCGAGATCGGCAAACACCCCTTGCCGGTACCAGTCGCCGAGCACCGAGGCGAGTTGTTCGCGCTCGAAGCGCTGCGCCCACCGTTCATCGTGCTGGATGCGGGCGGCCCGTTCACTGGTGGGCAGCCCCGGGTGGCAGTTCTCCAGCAGCAGCCCCTGCAGCCCGGCGGGCTCACGGCTGGCGTGATAGAGGGCCAGTCGCCCCCCCAGCGAGTAACCCGCCAGCAGATAGCGTTCAATGTTGCGGCTGGCCAGCTCGGCAACCAGCCACTGGTGGCTCTGCTCAAAGTCGCTGACGGTGAGAGCGCTATGCTGGCCGTGACCCGGCAGATCGAGGGCAATGCAGTGGATGGCAGGCAGCCGGTCGATCACCGGTTGCCAGTCGCCGCTATCCCCCAGCAGGCCGTGCAGCAGCACCAACGGTATGTTGTTACCGCTCACGGATGGCGGCTCCCAGCGCCTTGAGATCATCGGCTACCTGCTCGCTCGGTACCCGGATCTCGATCAAGGTAACGCCATGTTTGAGAGCGGTGCGGTAATCGTGCTCGAACTCGGTCAGGGTGGTCGGTGCGCGATAGGCGAGGCCAAACATGGCGGCGGCATGTTCAAAGCTGAGGCCGTGGGGCAGTCGATAGTAGCTCTCCAGCAGCTCCCCTTCGGTGGGCACCGGCAACATACGGAAGATGCTGCCGCCATCGTTGTTGAGCAGGATCACCACCAGCGGTCGGCTCGCCTTGCTGAGCAGGGCGAGGCTATTGAGATCGTGCAGGGCGCTGAGATCCCCAAGCAGCAGGGTGGTGGGCTCATCGCTGCCTTGCTCGACCGATTGGGCAAAACCGTAAGCGGTGGCGATCAGACCATCGATGCCGGAGGCGCCACGGTTGGTCATCACCCGGCTCGGCCCCTTGCCCGTGTCACCGAGCATATCCATCAGTCGGGCTGGCATGCTGTTGCCGACAAACAGTTGCCCTTCGATCAGGCTGTTGAGGCGATGGCAGACCCCGAGCTCCGAGAAACCCTCGCAGGCGGCGGAGATCTGTTGGCTGGCGTTGTGTTGCAGCTCGGCCAATGTGTGCCAGGGGGCCTGAGTGGTGGTGACCGGATGGGCTGCAGCAAAGGCGCTGGCACAGCAGAGCAGCCGGTTGCGCAGCCGGTAGTCGGGATCGAGCCGTGCCGGTTGCGGATCCACCAGCCAGTAATCCTGCCACGGATGGTGTTTGATGAACTGGCCAAGCCGCTTGGAGACAAGCCGCGCGCCAAATTGCAGCAGCACCTCGGCGCGGCCCAGCTCGGCGATGAATTCAGGGTCGTTGAGCGCCAGATCCATGTGGATGAGGTTGCGGCTATCGAAGCGGATCTGGCTCTGCAGATCCGCCAGCAGCGGCCAGCCAAGTTGCTCCGCCAGCGCGGCGACCGCCTGTGCCTGCTTAGGCTCGGTGATCCGTCCGGCCACAATCACACCGCGCTTGTGCTGCCACTCGTTCCACTCGGGTTGCGGCGGGCAGCTCGGCTCGCTTTGCTGCCACGGGCTCCATGGCCTGTGGGAGCTGAGCCAGTTGCCGAGGGGGGCCAGATAGTCGGAGAAATCTTGATAGTGCTCGCCCGGGTAGAGGGGCTCCGGGTACATGCAGTTGAAGTGCACCACCCCGGGGGTGAGCGCCTGCTTGGCTAGCGCCTGATCCACCGAGCTCAGCACAAACGCCGCCGGAATGGTCGGGGTAGGGCTCGGCAGGTTCTGCTGATGGACGGGGTAGTGGCCGAAGATCCCCTGCTGGTCGATCGCCTGATTGGCGCCGTTGTCGATAAGCTCCGGGGGGCGATCGGCGGAGAGAATAATCAGCGGCACGCCGGTGAGCTG
This sequence comes from Aeromonas finlandensis, assembly GCF_000764645.1. Classification (GTDB taxonomy): domain Bacteria; phylum Pseudomonadota; class Gammaproteobacteria; order Enterobacterales; family Aeromonadaceae; genus Aeromonas; species Aeromonas finlandensis. The sequence continues at coordinate 7,499 of NZ_JRGK01000043.1, read as the reverse complement.
GGCCTCCGCCACGGCGGGCCAGAGGTTGGCCACTGCGGTGCCCGAGGTCATGATCACCGCCACTGGCCGGTTGCTCCCCTTGGCCAGCCCCAGCGCCATGAAGCCGAGGCCGCGCTCGTCAAAGTGCAGGTGACGACGAAAGCCCTGATGGGCTGCGGCCGCCATGGTCAGCGGCGCGGAGCGGGAGCCGGGGGCCAGCGCGATGTCGCGTACCCCGAGGCGAAAGAGCTCCTCCAGCAAGAGGGAAGACCAGACGTGGTTGAAGGTGGCGTGCTGGCTTGAAAACGGGGGGCAGGCAAACTCTTCGCTGGCAGGCTCTTTACGGGTGGGCATAGGGGCTCTCGCGGGTTGAAAAGGGGTCATGGCTATCCCAGCAGGGAGAGCACATTGGCGATCTTGTTGTCGAGCTCGGCCCACTCGGCGACAGGCTCGGAACCGGCGACAATGCCGGCTCCGGCAAACAGGGTGACGCTGCCCGGCTGAATGCGGGCGCTGCGAATGGCGACCGAGAACTCCGAGGTCTCCCGGCTCAGCATGCCGCAGGCACCGGCGTACCAGCCCCGATCATAGGGCTCGAACTCGCGGATAAAGGCCAGCGCTGCCTCGCGCGGGGCGCCGCCCACTGCCGGAGTGGGATGAAGGGCATCGAGCAACTGCCAGTCGCAGACGCCGGGCTTGAGTTCGGCTTCGATATCGCACTTGAGGTGTTGCAGCAGCCGCAGCTTGAGAATGCGCGGCTCGGTCAGGGTGGCATCGTGGGCCAGCGGCGCCAGTCGGCTGAGGATGTCGGCATGTACCAGCCGGTTCTCCAGCCGGTTCTTGCTGTCGGCCAGCAGCTCGGCGGCCAGTTGGGCATCCACCTCTTCATCGCCGGAGCGGCGGATGGTGCCCGCCAGCGCCTCGGTAAAGAGGTGGCGATCTTCCCGGCGGTAGAGCCGCTCGGGGGAGCAGGCGATAAAGGCCTGCTCGGGGGAGAATTGAAAACCGAAGTGGAAGCAGTCCTGAGCGTGGCGGGCCCACTGGTCGAGCATGGCCCAGGGATTGATATCTGCATCATGGTGCGGACTGGTCAGCACGCTCTCCCGCGACAGCACCACCTTGGGGGTGTGGGCCTGAAAATCAGGGGCGGTGACGCGCTCCACCAGCGTCTGCCACTGGGCGGGGCCGGGGCAATCCTGTCGCTGCCAGGGCTGTTTTTGCAGGGCGGGCAGCGGGGCTTCCGGGCGCAGGGCATCGAGGGCTGCTTCGGCCGCCTGCAGCTCGGCCTCGAGATTGTGGTCATCCAGCCAGAGGTTGAGGCAGAGGCTGACGCACTCGCCACGGCGCACCAGCTCGATGCGGGGCAGCACGAAACGGCAGGGGCCAAACCCTTGCCAGCCGGATTGGGCCGGATCGAACGCCAGTCCACCATAGTAGCGGGGGCTGTCGTCGTGATGCTGGCTGGCCGTGTTGGCGCACACCCGCTTGATGGCGTGCGGCTCGGTCAGTTCATGGATGGCGCCCAGCGCGACATACTCGGGACGATCCTGTCCACGGGCCTGCCAGTAGATGCGGGGATAGAGGGTTTGCGCCGCGAGCCAGCCCAGAAAGGAGCGTACCTCGATCCCTACGCGCAATCGCACGAAGCCGCTGACGTTGCTGTGACGCAGGGCGTCCAGTTGTTGCTTGATATGGGTCTGAGCCAACATGGATTCTTTTCTGAGCCGGGTAGTAACGAGCGATCCCGTAGCAGGATGCCGTAGGTTTATGCCAAAGGGCGAGGATTTCCTATATATTATCTGCCCATTCATCCATGTAAACCGCTCTGGGGAGCTTAACTCTCCGGGGCCAAGTATACCCAAATCCGGTTCGATAACCCTTAACACGATCAATATCCGATTGTTTGGCCATCACAATATGACAAATACCTTCTCTGTTTGGTTGCTGGCGGCGCGTTTGCGAACACTGCCGTTAGCCTGCTCTTCCATCCTGCTGGGCTCGGGGCTGGCTGCCAGTCGTGGCGCCTTTGATGGCACCATCATGGCGCTCTCTCTGCTGACCGCCATCCTGCTGCAGATCCTCTCCAATCTGGCCAACGATTACGGCGATGCGGTCTCCGGCGCCGACAACGGCGAGCGGATCGGCCCGCAGCGGGCGGTGGTCTCCGGCCTTATCACCAAAAAGCAGATGTGCGTGGCGATGGCGCTGACCGCGCTGGCGGCAGTGGCCAGTGGCCTGCTGTTGCTGGGCTGTGCCTTCGGTGGCCAGTGGCTGCAGATTTTGGCATTTGTGGTGCTGGGTGGCGCGGCCATCGTCGCGGCGGTGACCTATACCGTGGGCAAGACCCCTTACGGCTATCGCGGGTTTGGCGATATCTCTGTGTTCCTGTTCTTCGGTCTGCTGGGGGTGCTTGGCTCCTACTACCTCTTCACCAAGAGTCTGGAGTGGGATCTGCTGCTGCCCGCCACCGCTTGTGGCTTATTGGCGACCGCCGTGCTCAATATCAATAATGTGCGCGACATCGAGACCGACGCCGCCAGCGGCAAGATCACCCTGGCGGTACGCCTTGGTCGCAACCGCGCCATCGCCTACCACTGGGTGCTGCTGGGGGCAGCGCTGCTGGCGACCATCGCCTTTATCCTGACCCAGCCTGCCAGTTTTTGGCCGTGGATCTTCCTGCCTGCCATGAAGCCCCTCAGTGATGCGGCGAAGACCCTGCGCGAAAGCTACGATGGCGAGGTGCTGACCGGCGCCCTCAAGAAGACCGCCATCAGCGCGTTTCTGTTCAGCCTGCTGCTCTCCATCGGGTTGGCGCTCTCCTGATGAGCGGCCAGCTTGTTGTTATGTGAAACGGGCTCCCGAGGTGGGAGCCCTTTTTATGTGCCGACGAGACGTGTTGGCACTGGCTAGGCCAGACAGGGACACCACCATGCGTGCATCACTCAAACAGAAAATCATTCAGGTATGCCAGCAAAAAATCGCCCAGAAGGGGGAGACGGTCGGACTCTCCTTTTATGCCTTCTTTGCCAATCGCAATGACGATCCCGATTTGCTGATGGAGGCAGCGACCTGGTGGATCCAGACCCACAAGCTCGATCACTTTGAGAAGGCCAAGAAAATTCTTCTGCTGGTCGAGCAGGAGTGAAAGTCGGTTGCAATGAAACGCAATGAAGAAACAGAGAGGGCTCCCAAGCGGGAGCCCTCTCTGTTGGTGGATGATGCTATCGACTAGCTGGCGCGCGCCACCTTGAGAGGACGGCGGGAGAATAGCAGGGTATCCAGTAGCCAGATGGCGACCATGGAGGCGCCCACCAGCGGGAAGGCGATCCCCAGCAGCATCAGCAGGGCGATGGCACCGCGCATGGGGGGCAATTTGGCGGGCAGCGGCGGCGCGGCGAGACGGCCCTGCGGACGGCGGCACCACCAGATCCACAGGCCGCTCACGGCGCTGGCCAGCACCATCAGGCAGATGAGCAGCATGGCGAGCTGGTGGGGCCAGCCGTAGAGCTTGCCCATGTGCAGCATGACGCCACTCTCCACTGTCTTGGCGACCGGGCCGTAATCCTGCCAGCGCACATCGGCCAGCACCTTGCCGCTGTATTGATCGATATGCAGGGTGGCGTCGTTGCGCGGATCGTCGGCAAACAGGGCGATGGTGTAGACGCCGGTGTCACCGACCGGCGGAGTGATGCTGTAACTCGGTTTGACTCCCCGTTCACTGGCTGTCTCGACCACCTGTTGCAGCGCAATGCGCTGGCTCGCCATCACCACTCCCTCATGCTCGCCGTGGTTCATGGCGCCATGATCGTGCCCCTCATCGACCAGCTGCGAGCTGGGCATGGGGGTGTTCTCCATCGCCCAGGGAACGGTCTGCTCATGAGCCTGATTCAGGCTGCGGGCCAGCGGCGCCGATTTGGGCACCTCGTTCCACATGGCGGCGGGGAAGCGGTTCCAGACCGCGGCAAACTGATCGCCCCAGAAGCCGGTCCAGGTCATGCCGCTTAACAGCAACAGCAGCAGGAAGCCCGCTCCCCAGAAGCCGACTACGGCGTGCAGATCCCGCCACCAGAGGCGTCCGCGCTGGCTTATTCTGGGCCAGAGGATGCCGCCCACCCCGGGCCCCTTGCGTGGCCACCAGAGGTAGAGGCCGCTTAGCAGCAGTACCAGTCCCCAGCCTGCGGCCAGTTCGATCAACCGATCTCCCGTGGTGCCGAGCAGCAGGTCGGCGTGCAGGGCGCGGGCCACCGCCTGCAGATTCCACTTGTTATCCATGGTGCCGAGCAGGGCGCCGCTGGCGGGATCCATAAACAGGGTCAACTCCTGTTCGCCCCGATTGACGATGAACTGGGCGCTCTGATCGGGAGCGGCAGGCGGCAGGTATTTACGCAGGCTGGCATCGGGCATGGTCATCATCGCCTTGGCCAGCTGCTGGTCGGCACTCAGGGTCTGGCTGGCAGGGGCGACCTTCATCAGCTCGGGGTACATCAGGTTGTCGAGCTGGGGTTTGAACAGATAGACGATCCCGGTCAGTGACAGCAGGATCAGGAAAGGGGCGACAAAGAGACCGGCGTAGAAGTGCCAGCGCCAGATCCGTTGGTAATGACTCGAGTCCCTGTTTTTCATTGCGCATCCTTGTTGGGGGCAAACCTTTCGGTTGGTGGAACGTTTGTGGCGGCGCGGATAATAGCAGTAACGTTTCGTTAACTGCAATCACACATCTCGAGACCGATTCAGTGCGGGATGGCGGTGAGATAAGGCCCTGACAGGGCGATGATGGTTTGCCGGATGGGATGAGAACGCTTCGGGGAAAGCGAGTTTGCTGCTGGACTTTTCTTTATAAATTATTACCTTATGGTAACAATTTGCAGGCGGCGGTGGTAAAGGAATGGGAGCAGTCATGCAGCCACATGGGCAATTCGACATGGAGCGCAGAGGGCAGATGCTGATCTGCCGCCCGAGTGGCCCCTTCAATCTGGCGGGCGCCATGGCCTATGAGGCGCGCTTTCGCCACGAACTGGCTGGGCTGATGGATCGCCCCTGGGGGATTGTCGAGGTCGCGACCGAGTTCGAAGCGGCCGGGCCCGAGGTGCTGGCCCGTTTTCGTCGCCAGTTTGGCTGGTGTGCCGAGAGTGGCTGTCAGTGTCTGGCGGTGGTCCTGGTGGGGGGCTTCAAGCGCTATCTGGCGGATAACATCTTCAAGGATCTGCCCTTTCGGGCGGTACGCTACTTCGAGCAGGAGGCAGCCGCTATCCAGTGGCTGGGGGAGCAGCTTACCACCGCTCCCTGCGAACACGCGGATGCTTGACCACCTTTATCCTGCTTGGTCTTGGCTCACTCCAGCTTGATAAACCACTTGTCCCGCTCGTCAACGCAGTCGGGCTCACCCATTTCGAATGCACGGCAGATCAGCGCTCGCACCTCGCATCATGGATGGGGCACATCATCGTGGTGAGTGTGATCGAGGATCCAGGTCAATCCAGCTTGATAAACCACTTGTCCCGTTCGTCAACGCAGTCGGGTTCACCCATTTCGAATTCACGGCAGATCAGTGGTCGCACCTCATAGATGCGGCACATCATGGTGTTGCGGTCGAGGGCCGCACACCAGCCATCGTCCAGTCGGCGCATTACCGGTATCTCGCCATCCCGTTCCAGTACATAACGGTCCGGTACGCCGGTATCGGTAAAGAGCATCACTTCGAGGCGGCAGCAGCAGGCTTCGCAGTTCTGGCAGCTCACATCGGTTTGGATTGCTTGGGTCATGGTGCCTGTCTTGCCGCATGGCGGCATCGAGAGATATGAAACAGGCGCCTGTCAGGCGCCTGTGGTCTGGCTAACGGGTTGCAAAGAACCTTAGCCCAGTTTACGGGCGCGGTAGCTGCGCCCCTTGATCTTGCCTTCCTGCAGCCGCTTGAGGGCGGCGCTCGCCACGCTGCGCTTCACCGCGACGTAGGAGTACTGCTCGGAGATCTGGATCTTGCCCACATCAGCCCCGGCAATGCCGCCTTCGCCAGTCAGGGCGCCCAGAATGTCACCGGCCCGCACCTTGGTCTTGCGACCCGCATCGATGGAGAGGGTCACCATCTGCGGGGCGATCGGCTTGATGTCGCGACCGATGCTGTCGAGATCCCCCAGCGGCATCGGGGCCTGCTGGTACTCTTCGATGAAGTTGACGCGCTGGGCCTCGTTCGGCTGATAGAGGCTCAGGGCCAGACCCTGCTGGCCGGCACGACCGGTACGGCCGATGCGGTGTACGTGCACTTCCGGATCATAGGTCAGCTCGTAGTTGATGACGGCGCCCAGCTCCTTGATGTCGAGGCCGCGGGCCGCCACGTCGGTAGCCACCAGAATGGTGGCGCTGCCGTTGGCAAAGCGCACCAGTACCTGATCCCGCTCGCGCTGCTCCAGATCGCCGTTCAGTGCCAGCGCCGAGAAGCCCTTGGCGGCCAGATGGTCGGCCACGTCGTTACAGGCGCGCTTGGTGTTGCAGAACACCACGCAGGAGCTCGGCTGGTAGTGGCTCAGCAACCAGGTGAGGGCGTCGAGGCGCTGACCGGCAGGCACTTCGTAGAGCTTCTGTTCGATGGCGCTCCCTTCGTGCAGGGACTCCACGCTCACCTCGACCGGATTGCGCTGCACGCCGCGGCTCATCTGGGCGATCCCTTCCGGATAGGTAGCGGAGAAGAGCAGGGTCTGGCGCTGCTGGGGGGCATAGCTGATGACCCGGTTGATATCTTCGCCAAAGCCCATGTCCAGCATGCGGTCCGCTTCATCCAGCACCAGCGTCTTGAGGCCGGATAGCTCCAGCGTGCCTTGCTCCAGATGCTTGAGAATGCGACCCGGGGTGCCGACGGCGATGTGGGCACCAAAGCCCAGGGTGGCGGACTGCGGTGCGGTCGGGGTGCCACCACACAGGGTCACCAGCTTGACGTTGGGCAGGGCGCGCGCCAGACGACGGATCTCCTGGGCCACCTGATCCGCCAGCTCGCGGGTCGGGCAGAGCACCAGCGCCTGCACTTCGAGGCGGTTGACGTTGAGCTTGGCCAGCAGACCAAGGCCGAAGGCTGCGGTCTTGCCGCTGCCGGTTTTTGCCTTGGCGATCAGGTCTTTGCCATCGAGCACCAGGGGCAGGCTCTGGGCCTGGATCGGGGTCATCTGCAGGTAACCCAGGCTGGTGAGGTTCTCTTGCAGGGCGGGGGAGAGATTGAGGCTGCTAAATTCGCTGTTGTTCACAAAAGGACTCTATTTCGGAGAAAACGGGGATGCGCTAGCGCTAAGGGCGCGCATCATACCAGAATGTGGCACCGAATGTGGCGGAAATTTGAACTATTGACCACAAGGCGCCACCAGGAAGGTTCATTTGTTGCCAAACAGATCGTGGGCAATAACTGAAAATGCGATAAGGACTATTTTTCAAACACTCATCTAATTATTTATCGCGGATAAACGTTTTCCATTTTCGGTATTTCAATATAATGGCTGAAAAATATTCCATGAGCAGCCGTTGCGCTACAGGGGATG
>NZ_JRGK01000042.1 GCF_000764645.1 Aeromonas finlandensis | reverse complement strand
CCAGTTGCTCTGTCCCCTCACTGGCCTTGCTAACCAGCCCGGCATAGCGCTTCTTGCTCCCCTTCTCCAAGCCGCGGATGGTCGGCATCAGAAAGCGGCGGTAGTGGGTCTCGTACTGGATCTCCAGATAGCTCGGCAGATCGAACTCGCGCTTGATCAGTGCTGCCCAGTTATCGTTGATCATTTGAGCCAGTCGCTGGCCGATCTCGTCCGCCTCATCCGGGCTGGTCTCGCGCCCCAGATGGACAAAGGTGGAGTCGGTATCGCCATAGATCACCTCGAACCCCTTCGCCTCAATCCACTCGCGGGTCTGCTGCATGATGCTGTGACCGCGCAAGGTGATCGATGAGGCAAGCCTGGGGTCGTAGAAGCGGCAGCCCCCCGAGCCCAGCACCCCGTAGAAGGAGTTCATGATGATCTTGATGGCCTGAGAGAGCGCCTTGTTGCTGGCCGCCTTGGCTCTATCCCGCGCCGCCCACAGGGTGGCGATGAGATCCGGCAAGAAGTGCCGCTCGCGGGAGAACAGGGCGCCGCGAAAACCGGGAATGGCGTGATCGGGATGTTGCAACCCCTCCACCAGCCCCATGGGGTCGATGCAGAAGGTGCGGATGATGCTGGGATAGAGGCTCTTGAAATCGAGCACCAGCACATGGCGATAGAGACCGGGTTTGGAGTCCATCACATAGCCGCCGGGGCTTGCGAGCCCACCGTCGGCTGGTAGATTGGGGGCCACGTAGCCGCCACGATGCAGCCGCGGCAGATAGAGGTTGGTAAAGGCCGCCACCGAGCCCCCCACCCTGTCCAGCTCAAGGCCGGTAAGGGAGGCGCGCTCGATGGCAAAAGGGATGAGGTGGCAGTAGTCGAAGATCTCCCACACCAGCTTGCAATCTTCCAGGTTGTAGCGGGCCAGCGCCTCCTTGTCGGAGTGGAACAGCTCGGTGATCTTCTCCCCCCGATTGGCCACATCCTCGATATCCTTGCCACGGCCAAGCAACTCGCTCGCCACCGCATCCAGGCTGTAGCTGGCAAACTGCCAGGTGGCGCTTTTGAGGGTATCGATGCCGTCGAGCACCATGCGCCCGGGAATGATGACGTTGCCGGTCTGGGGATCGCCCCGTGACGAGCGCCAGAAGCAGAGCTCGCGCCCCCGCCCGAGCCGCAGCCGCCGCTTGTTAAGCTCGGCGCGGCGCAGCAGCAGGCGAAAGTCAAAGTTGACCACGTTCCAGCCGATGACCAGATCGGGGTCATGGTGACTGAACCAGCGCTCCAGCGCGCCGAGCAGGGCGCTTTCATCCGCCACCCACTCGACCTTAGTACCCCAGCTGTCGGCATCCGCTTCCGGGGCGCCGATCATGATGACCCGCGCATCTTCTTCGCTATAGAGCCCCACCGAGAAGAGGGCCCCGTCCATGGCGCACTCCACGTCCAGCGATACCCAGGAGAGGGTGGGCGTCACCGCCTTGGGCGCGCAGCGTGCCTCGTTGACCTCCCAGTAACCCTGCTTGCCCCCCCTCTTCACCGCCCGGCCATCGAAACGCACGCCAGCGGTGATGAAGCGCTCCATCAGAAAACGCTCCGGCAGCCGGATATCCGCCTCGAAGTGCTCCAGCCCGCGAATGAGCAGCAGCTCGATGGCGCGGTGAAAGGCGCTCAGGGTGGCAAAATAGCAGCCCACCACAGGGCGACCGTCGAAGGTGTGCATCGGCAGGCGGCGAAACCGCCCGCTCACCCCGGCGCCTTTGAACAGCTCGGCGGCTTCTGCCATGTGACTCTGCGGCAAAAAAAACACCGGCTCCTGCCCCGGCACCACCACCCGCACCGGCCCCTGCGCACTCCAGAGCCACATCACGATTTCGGTGGTGGCGGCGTGCCCGTTGCGGCCGCGCACGTCCCGACCGTGGCGGGTCAGGATAAAACCGTCGAGCGGCGGAGTGGCGGGTACGGTGGGCTGGGTTGCAGTCATGAAGCGTAAAGGGGCTGTCCGAGAATGGGACTATTGTACGTTCATACAGTGCCTGCTCGCAATGGTCACGCAGGCTGCGAGGCGGGAGTCAAACTGGTAAGCTCGATGCCGTCATTATTCCCGTCCATCACGTTCTGACCACTCTTCGCCGACAAAAGGAGTCTCTGTGGCAATCTATTCCCTGCTGGATCAGCTGGCCATCCCCTACCAACGTGTCGATCATCCCCCCGTGTTTACCTGCGAGGAGGCGAGCAGGCTGCTGCCCGACCTGCCCGCCGCCAAGACCAAAAACCTCTTTTTACGCGATCCGAAAAGCGAGCGGCTGTTTCTGGTGGTGAGCCCGGAGGAGAGCCGGGTCGATCTCAAGGCGCTGGCAGTCAAACTCGGCGTCAAGCGGCTGAGCTTTGGCTCCCCGGAGCGGCTTGATGCGGTGCTCGGCCTCACCCCGGGCTCGGTGACCCTGCTCGCCATGGTGCGCGATAGCGAGCGTGCCGTGGAGCTGGTGGTGGACGAAACCATCTGGCAGGCCGAGCAGGTACAGTGCCATCCGCTGGTCAACACCGCTACCCTGATCATCCGCCTCGACGACGTGCGCCGTCTGCTGGCCCATCTGGGCCGGGAGGCCTGCGTGATGGCGCTGCCGATCGTGGCAGCCGCTTGAATGGCCGATTTCACCCTCAAGGCGTCAGACCAGCCAGCGCCGACCCGTTTCGAATGCCGCCCGGCCCGACTGGCGGATGCCCCGGCCTATCACCGATATGTGGTCGAGTGTGCCGACGCGGGGATGCCGCTCTATCAGGTGGCGCAATTTGACCCGGACGGCTGGTTACAGAGCCTGCTGGACCACGCCGAAGGGCGCAACCTGCCCAGCGGATACCTGGCCACCACCACCTGTTTTGCCCTCGATGGCGAGGAGATCCTCGCTACCTTGCGCCTGCGTCACGGTGACAATGAGGCAACCCGCCAATGGCTCGGCCATATCGGCTACGAGACCCGCCCCACCCGCCGTGGCGAAGGGGCTGCCGCGGCGCTGCTTGGCTGGGTACAACAACACATGTTGAGCGAGCCGGTGCTGGTCAGCTGTGGCGAAGAGAATCTGGCCTCCCGCAAGGTGATTACCGCGGCAGGTGGCGTGTTGCTGGGGCGGCGCTTCCATCCGGGGGATCGCCGCTGGCTGGAGATGTACCAGCTAGCCCCCCGGCCACGCCCGAGAGCAGCAGATCTATTGGCTACAGCAACAAGCGATCAGTTGCAGGTATGACGGCACCAGCCGACCGCAGCCGCGGCAGCAATAAAAAGAGCGCCCCGAAGGCGCTCTTTTTACGAACGTGGCAGAGCCGTTAGTAGCTGTCTTCCTGCTCCGCCTTCATCCGGGCCTGACGGGCATAGGCCTCCTCTTCGGCGCTCTCGATCTCGTGTAGCACCGAATCAAGATCGATGGCGGCGCTGCTCTCTTCAAAGTGGCCGGTCAGCTCGCTCTCGGGGGTCAGCTTGCCATCTTCAAACAGCGCCCACATCTCCTGGGCATAACGGGTCTTGAGCAGCTCGGGGGCATACATGCCGTAGTAGTTGCGCATGTTGTTGACGTCCCGCTCCAGCATCGCCTTGGCCTGGTTGTTGGCGGCGGCATCCACCACCTGGGGCAGGTCGATGATGACGGGGCCCTGGCTATCCACAAGCACGTTGAACTCCGAGAGATCGCCGTGGATAAGACCGGCGCAGAGCATCCGCACCACATAGCGGATCACCTTGTGGTGATCGATAACTGCCTGCTCGGGGCTCAGCGCCACATCGTTGAGGCGCGGCGCGACATTGCCATCCTCATCGGTGATGAGCTCCATCAAGAGGACACCATCGAGGCAGACATAGGGCTGCGGCACTCGCACACCGGCCGCCGCCAGCTTGAACAGGGCATCGACCTCGGTGTTCTGCCACACCTCTTCATGCTGCTTGCGGCCGTACTTGGAGCCCTTCTCCATGGCGCGGGCGCTACGGCTGTTGCGCACCTTGCGCCCCTCCTGATAGACCACCGCCTGCTTGAAGCTGCGCTTGGACGCCTCTTTATAGACTTTGGCGCAGCGGATCTCGTCGCCGCAGCGCACCACATAGACGTCGGCCTCTTTGCCGCTCATCAACCGGCTGACGACCTCATCGACCAGGCCGTCATCAACCAGAGGTTGGATTCGATTTGGAATTTTCATGGCCGCCCTTTTACCCTATTTCCGCTCTCGAAGATAGCTCCACACACGCTCACCTGCCTCTCCCGTTCATATGACACCCTGTTATCCCCTGTTTGACCTGTTTTTGTCCACCGGACAGCCTGAAAAACCACCAGCAGCAGGCCACACACGCGAGGTCCCGGTGCCAACAAAAATGGCCCGCAAGCGGGCCAACTTTCAAGGTTCGGGCGGCAAGCCCTGACGAATACGCTGAATACCCGCTTCATAGAGGCCGTCATCCCCCTCCTGATGCTCCAGTGTTTCGAAGATCTTGAGAAACCACATGTACTGCTCGGGATGGCGGGCCACCTGCATCTCCACCACCCGGTTCATGGCATTGACGTCTGCCTGCAGATCGGCGGTGGGATAAGGATCAAACGGCGGCTCGATCTCCAGCAGATAGCGCCCCTCATCCTCGTCATAGCTGGCGAAGATGGGCACCGCCCTGGCACCGGTCAGCTTCACCAGCTTGGGCAACGCCGGCAGGGTTGCTTTGGGGCGGCCGAAGAAGGGAACAAACACGCTCGCCTCGCGGCCGTGATCCTGATCCGGCAGGTAGAAGAAACTGGCGCCAGCGCGGATCGCCTTGATCGCCGGCTTGATGCCGACACTGCGCTCGTACACCTTGCCCCCTTTGGCTCGCTCGCGGTTGATGTACCAGTCGAATACCAGATCTTTCGGGCTCTTCATCATGGTGCACATCTCGATGCCCATCATGGCGAAGTAGCGGCCAATCATGTCGACCGCCCAGGTGTGGGGCACCACCAGGATTACCGGGCGACCCGCGGCCTGCTCCGCTTGCACGTGTTCCCAGCCGCTCACCTTGATGCGGCGAGTCAGGCGCGTTTTGCTGCGCCAGCTGAGCTCACCAAAGCCCATGAAGGTCTTGAGACCGACCCGGATCGATTTGAGCAGCAATGCCTGCCGTGCGGCGGCATCCAGTTTGGGAAAGCAGATTTTGAGATTGGTGTCGGCGATATAGGCCTGCTTTTTCGAGCACCGCAGCAAGGTCGGTGAGACCAGATCGGCAAAGCGATCCCGCAGCCTCGCGGGGGTAAATGCCAGCAGGGAGAGCAGGCCCAGCGCGCCCCAGCTGCCCCACCATTTGGGATGCAGCAGGCGGCTATGAAATGAGGTATCAAATACCGGATCTAATGCGGACATGTCGGCCATCAAGTCATCAAAAACAAACGGTTATTGTAGTTATCCTGACATTTTTTTCTACCCTGAGGAGGCTGGCCGCTGGCCTGCAAGGCACTGATCAGACTAGTTATCATAAAAAATGGCCCACCTGGGGCCATTTCAATCAACACAAATTCACATTCAGCCGTGGGGCGACAACCCCTTGCGGATCCGCTGGATCCCCTCTTCGTAGAGGCCATCCATCCCCTCCTGATCCTGACGGGTATCGAAGATCTTGAGGAACCACATGTATTGACCCGGGTGGCGAGTCAACTGCTGCTGCACCATGTCGTTCATCCGGCAGGTGTCGGCCATCACATCCTCGGTAGGATAGTTGTCGAAGGGTGCCTCAATTTCCAACCGATAGCAGTGGTTCGCTTCGTCGTAACAGGCGAGCAGCGGTACCGCCTTGACGCCGCTGACCTGCACCAGACGGGGCAAGGCTGGCAGGGTCGCCTTGGGGTAGCCAAAGAAGGGGGCAAAGATGCTCTTCTCGCGGCCATGATCCTGATCCGGCAGGTAGAAGAAGCTGCGCCCGCTGCGGATAGTCTTGATCACTGCCTTGATCCCGGCACTGCGCTCATAGACGCGGCAGCCGTTCTTGGCCCGCGCCCGGTTGAGGTGCCAGTCAAACACCGGATTGCGCGCCCGTTTCATCATGGTGCACATGGGCACCCCACGCTGGGTGAAGTAATAACCGGCGGCATCCACCGGCCAGGTGTGGGGCACCACCAGGATCACCGGACGACCGGCAGCCCGTTCAGCCTCGATATGCTCCCAACCGCTCACCTGCATCCGGCTCATCAGATAACGCTGGCTGCGCATGGTGAACTCGCCGAATCCCAGCAGGCTCTTGAGGCCAACCCGGATCGAGGTCAGCGCAAGTGCATCCCGCTCTTCCGGGCTCTTGTCGGGGAAGCAGATCTCCAGATTGGTTCTGGCGATATAGACCTGTTTTTTGGAGAGGCGAAACACCAGTGGTGCCAAGGCTTCGGCCAGACGGTCACGCAATCGCACCGGCACAAAGGCCAGCAGCATCAGCACACCGAGTGCCAACCAGCTGAACCAGTAGCGGGGGTGCAGAAAACGGGGTTCAAAGGAGGAGTCAAATACGGGATCTTGGGACGACATGTGTGGGGGTCGAGCGAAAAAAGTGGTGCTGCATTGTAGTCGTCCTGACAGGTAATACCAGTTAATTCCATGGTAAACCGCCCGACATGGGGGCCACATCAAGGAACCATAAACAAATGCCCCGCACTGCGGGGCATTTTGCTCATTACTCGGTCAGACTGGCGGTGCTTAATCCATCCATCAAATGCATGGTCGCTTATCCTGCCGAACTTTCACCGCACTCTCGCCGTACTCTCGCCACCCTCTGGGCGCACTGTTTAGCGATTCGCGATGTCACTCTTTCACGCGTTAACGGTGAGCCCCCTGGCGGGCCATGCCGTTGTTCATTTCGCTGTCACGCTGCGGCAGAAAAAACATCAGGTAACGCAGTGCCACATAACCGACGATCACGGTGGCCACCCCCAACTCGAAGTGGGCCAGCAATCTGATCTGCTCGACGTAGTGTGCTGACTGGGCAAACCCTTCGACCAGATGGGCCACTTTGAACAGGGCGGTGGCACCAATCACCAGCGGGAAGGTGAAGGCGGCATAACCCGGTGAGAAGGGCAGACGCAGCAGCTTGATGAAGGCCAGATAGATGATGCCGGTCATCAGGATGGCGATCCCCAGCAGCACCGCCACCAGCAGCAGTGACGGCTCCTGGCTGACAGTCAGGTAACCGGCCAGAGAGAGGCTGGCAGGGGCCGCCAGAATGGCGATGGTCGGTTTGGCGGCATCCGGCACTTCATGGCTGAAGATCAGGCGATAGAGCATCAGCGGCAGCATCAAGCCGTAGCAGATGATCCCGAACCAGAGCAGACCGTTGGCCAGCGGGGCAAACTGACCACCCGGGAAGGCGACGTCAGCCACGATGATCCCCACCGGCGGCACGAACCAGCTCGGCACCATGTGGTGGATTTCAAACTCTTTGGCGCGATGCCAGATAAAGGTGGCCAGGAACAGCAGGTGAACCGCCACGGCACACAGCCAGAGGGCCTCGCCCGCTTGCGGTGCAATCATGCCCAACGCTTTTGAGACCACCATGGTACCCATGGCATAGGTCGGCACCACACTGCCCACCACGGGGTGAGCGAGATCTTGCAGCAACAGACGGGGGTGGAGCAGAAATTTAAAGGTCAGGATCACCAGCAGCACGGCGGCCACGGCGGCGCCCAGCAGTTGCATGCGTCCGTCGAAGTGACCGGCATTCTCCCAACACCAACCGAGACTGGCGATGCCCAGCGCCAGACCCGCCATGGGGGTCGGGGCGGCAGCCAGGGATTTACGGGTTCTTGCGATCATGATGACACCTTTCTATTGATGACTATGGCGATAGGATAATGACGGCATATCGTTTACGATATCTAAATGAATTAAATTACTTATTCAGGAATACCAAACACCATGAAACTGACCCTGCAGCAGCTGAAAGTGTTCGCCACCATTGCCCGTTATGGAAACCTTGGCCTTGCCGCCAACGAGCTCTTCCTGAGCAAGGGGGCCGTCTCCCAATCCCTGCAGGAGCTGGAACGCCAGCTCGCCACCCCGCTGTTTGACCGTATCCACCCCAGACTGCAACTCAACAACGAGGGGCGCCTGCTGCAACCGGCCGCCGAAGAGCTGCTGACCCGGATGCAGGATATCGAAAACCTGTTTCGTGCCGATGCCGAGCCGAGCGGTCAACTGCGCCTTGGCGCCAGCCAGACCATCGGCAACTACCTGCTCCCGACCCTGCTCGCCAGCAACAAGCAGGAGCTGGGCTTGCCCCCCAAGGTGACCATCACCAACACCCACCAGCTCTGTCACGCGCTGGCCAACTTCGAGCTGGATCTGGCGCTGATCGAGGGGGAGAACCACCACCCCGATCTCATCACCGAACCCTGGCTGCAGGACGAGATGCTGGTGGTGGCCCAGCCCGGCCATCCCCTCGCCACCAAGGTGGATCTCTCCCTCTCCCGACTGGGGGGCGAAACCTGGGTACTGCGGGAGCTGCAATCGGGCAGCCGCGAACAGTTTATCCAGCAGATCCAGCCCGCCCTGCCCAACTGGCAGGCGGGGCTTGAGCTCAACACCCTGGAGGCGGTAATGCTGGCGGTGGAGAAGGGGCTGGGGATCTCCTTTATCTCCCGGCTGGCGGTCTCTGATCGGCTCAAGGATGGCCGACTGGTCGCCCTCCCCCTCACCCGCCGCTTCCCGCGCCAGCTCTCCCTTATCTGGCACAAGCAGAAGTACCACTCCGCCTCCCTGCGCCACTTTATTCACTTCTGCCGGGCTCAGATGAACGATGCCGAGGCGATCAGCCCGGCGTAACGCCGGGCCAACCCGCCGCTGGCAGGCCAACATGCCAATGGCAAAAACGCAAAAAGCAGAGAGGGAGCCGCGGCTCCCTCTCTTTATCCAGAGGATCTGGTCTACGCCTGTTGCAGCGAACGCAACCAGCTGATCTCCTCGCCCCAGATGGACTCATCGATGGTCTCGAGGATCAGCGGAATGCGATCGAAGCGATCATCGTTCATGATGTGGTGGAATACTGCCTCCCCCAGATTGCCCTCCCGCAGGCTGTGGTGGCGATCGACCCGGCTGCCGAAGGTGCACTTGGCGCCGTTGATATGCATCCCCTTGAGATAGTGAAAACCCACGGTGCGGTCGAACTCGGCGAAGACGGCGGCGCAGCTCTCGGCAGTGCGCAGATCGTAGCCGGCGGCAAAGGCGTGGCAGGTATCGAAACAGATCCCGACCCGGCTCTTGTCCTCCACCCCCTCGATGATGGTGGCGAGGTGCTCGAACGACCAGCCGAGGTTGGTCCCCTGCCCGGCGGTATTCTCAATCACCGCCGTCACCCCTGCACTGCGCTCCAGCGCCCAGTTGATGGACTCGCTCACCAGCTTGAGGCTGGCCGCCTCGGGAATTTGCTTGAGATGGCTGCCGGGATGGAAGTTCAGGTAACAGAGCCCCAACTGCTCGCAGCGCTTCATCTCGTCGAGAAACGCATCGCGGGATTTGGCCAGACCATCAGGGTCAGGGTGGCCCAGATTGATGAGATAGCTGTCGTGGGGCAGGATCTGCTCCGGCAGAAAACCGGCCTTGTCACAAGCCACCTTGAAGGCGCGGATGGTGGCATCCGACAAGGGGGCCGCCTGCCACTGACGCTGATTCTTGGTAAAGAGGGCAAACGCGTTGGCCCCGATGGCCTGGGCGCGGGCGATGGCATTCTCCACCCCGCCGGCCGCACTGACGTGAGCTCCGATATATTTCATACAATCTCCTCAATACGGCAAGCCGCCATTATGCCGATCCCGCCCAATCCCGCCAAACCGGAATAGTCGATAGCCGTGATCGTTTTTGCAGCCCATAAAGGATTCATTCAGGCTCCAATCATATGATGTGGGCTCCATTACCGAGGAGCTTGAGATGAACCTGCCGATGATTGATAACCCCGATGAATCCTTGCTGAAATTTGCCACCC
>NZ_JRGK01000041.1 GCF_000764645.1 Aeromonas finlandensis | reverse complement strand
ACAGATTCTTTCTGGCAAGGGTAAACTGCATGTTTTTTTGATAAAAACGCACAACCGTTCAAACAACAAACAAAGGGATGAAAATTTAAACTAAATCACATGTTCTGGAGGCGGATGACCGTCAAGTGCCCCGCTGCCTCAACTCATATAAGCCATTTCGGATTGTTGACGTGCCAACCAAAGCTCCTCCATCTCCAGCAAAGTTTGATAAATTTTCTCCGCCTGTTCTGGCCGACTGAACAGATACCCCTGTCCATACAGATGGATATCGGTCAGAGATCGCAGAACATCCAACTGGGCCTGAGTCTCAATCCCTTCACAAACCAAGCTCTTGCCGAGCATCGACCCCATCCGGCAGATATTGGCGACCAGCTCGGATGCCTCCATTGAAGTATCAATGCCCTGTATAAAGGAGCGGTCAATCTTCACCTTGCTGACCGGCAACTTTTGCAGATAACTCAGAGATGAATAACCTGTACCAAAATCGTCCAGTGCCAACAGCACACCTTGCTGGTTGAGATCCTGCATGAGTTGCAGAGAATTTTTCACTTCTCGCATGGTGGTATCTTCCGTGACCTCCAAGACCAGACTGCTGGCAGGCAGGTGATGCTCCATCAATGCCTTGGCCACCAGTTTGAGTAGATTGCGCTGGTACATACCCGGCGAGATATTCACACACATCTGCAGATCGACCATACCCAACTGATGCCACTGATAGAGCTGCTCGCAAGCCGTATTCAGCACCCAACTGCCAACCCGCTCGGCAAGCTGAAACTCCTCTGCCACCATGATCACTTCGTTTGGCGGAATAAAGCCAAGCTCCGGATGCCGCCAGCGCAGCAGTGCCTCGACAGCTTCGCAGCGGCCACTCTCGAGATTGACGATCGGTTGGTAATAGAGTTCCAGCGCATTGTGCTCCAGCGCCATGATCATGTCCGAGGCCAGATGCTTGCGTCGTGCAGTCTCGTTGAGCAGGGAGTTATCGTAAATCACATAGGGAACATGGGTCTTGCGGCTATGAAACAGCGCCTGCTCCGCACGACTCAGCAGCTCCTGGGTCTTGTCGCTATCCATCGGATAGAACGCAATTCCGATACCGACCTCCAACCGAAAGGGATAGTTGTCATAGACGATATCTTGCTTCAGAGCATGCAGCAGCCGGGCTACCAGCTCTCTGACCTGACGTAGATCACTGCTGCCACGCTGAATAATGGCAAATTGGTCCCCCCCCAAGCGACCGCTCCATTCGCCTTCTTCACACAGAGCTCTAATTCTTTTGGCGAATTCTTGTAGCAGAAAATCACCAGTGTCATAGCCAAACTTGCTGTTTATATCCCTGAAGTCATTGACATCAACCAGTACCAACCCGAACGGCACCTCCTGATTGGCGCACTGCTCCATTCTCTCAAGCAAAGCAACCCGATTGGACAATCCGGTCAATGGATCCCGCCTTGCCGCCCTGAAATGACGACGCCCTTCATATATAAGCAATGAGCTAAGTAACAGCACCGAGATAACAAGACCCGAGACCATCAACAACAAGGCATTGCGTAGCTGACCAAAATGGCGATCGTTCTCTGAGTAGATATTGATGTTCTTCTGCATTACCGAGGCGAGGGAATAGGAGAGCGGCTCTTGCAGAGGCGCCAAACGCATCATCACTTGCTGGTAATCAGAGTCACCAGTCTGCAGCTTGGTAATATCAGGCTCTATATTGCGGATATTGTTTTCTATTAGCTGCACCAGTCGCAGGGTTTTCTGTTTATCCTGCATGCTCTTACGCAACTGGCCGCTCAACAGGATCGGGGTTCTGCTCCAGAGGATGTCATATCGCAGCATCAAGGCATCGTGATCTATTCCGCCATAGTGAAAGACCTCAACCGCGTTGAGAAATCTCCCTAACTCCAGTTGCAACTGCATCAGCGCCCAGGAGACATCGTAGGTGTACTTCTCCATTGCTCTGGTTGCATTCTGTATCTGCAACAGGCAATAGAGAGTGCTCCCGGTAAACGACAGGATGGAAATGTACAGAATGACGAGCAGTGGCCAAGTTCTGGTCTTTCCTTTCACCCCATACTCCTGTTTTCGCTATCAGTGTTGTATGTCTATTGAATCAAGCTGCCAGATCATCATATCGGTGTATTCAGATCGCTTCAGCTCCGGATACTGATCAAGAGGCAACATAAACCAGAGCGGCCCCTTGTCACGCACCCGCATGGTGACACCATTGTCTTCCCACGCAAGGATAGGATCATACTTCACCACTTTGTCCCAATTGATGCGGATCTGGAAACTGTTTAGTGCGGTCAAGGTAATAGCATTGCCATCCGCCCCGGCCGCGGCCAGTACATCCGCCAACTTTGGGCCTCTGTATTTGTGAGGCTTATCAACCCAAGGGTTGCCAGTCACAATCTCATGTTGCGGCAGAGCCTGAAGCTTGGCCAAATCAAACTGCACCTTGCCGTCCACCTCTTCTGCCGATTTTATGTTGCCGCTCACCTTCAGGATCACAGGCCCGGCGAGCGTTTCTGCTGCCACGACGGGCATGACGACCCAAGAGATTAACAGTGCAATCCAACCCCATTTTTTCATATCAACCCTCAAAAATTGTTGCCTCAACAGACTCAGTTTAGTCGGATATAAAAAAACGGCTCGCCTTGGGCGAGCCGTTTCTCAAGCAGAGCCGGGATGATGATTACATCATGCCCATGCCGCCCATGCCGCCCATGTCAGGCATGGCAGGGGTATCTTTCTTCGGCAGTTCGGTAACCATGCACTCGGTGGTGATCATCAGACCAGCGATGGAAGAAGCGAACTGCAGGGCAGAACGGGTTACTTTGGTCGGATCCAGGATACCCATGGCCAGCATGTCGCCATACTGCTCGGTGTAAGCGTTGTAACCGAAGTTGCCTTCGCCGTTCTTCACTGCGTTGGCAATGACGGAGGCTTCTTCACCGGCGTTGATCACGATCTGACGCAGCGGAGCTTCCATAGCGCGCAGGGCAACCTTGATACCCACGTTCTGGTCTTCGTTGTCGCCGCGCAGGCCAGTCAGCTTGGCAGCAACGCGCACCAGCGCAACACCACCACCGGCAACCACACCCTCTTCAACAGCGGCGCGGGTAGCGTGCAGAGCATCTTCCACGCGGGCTTTCTTCTCTTTCATCTCGACTTCGGTGGCAGCACCAACCTTGATCACGGCAACACCGCCAGCCAGCTTGGCTACGCGCTCTTGCAGCTTCTCACGGTCGTAATCGGAAGAGGTATCTTCGATCTGCTGACGGATCTGGGCAACTCGGCCTTCGATCACGCCGGCATCACCCACGCCGTCGATGATGGTGGTGTTCTCTTTGGTGATAACGATGCGCTTGGCACGACCCAGATCTTCCAGAGTCGCTTTTTCCAGCTCCATGCCCACTTCTTCAGAGATGACGGTACCGCCGGTCAGTACGGCGATATCCTGCAGCATGGCCTTGCGACGGTCACCGAAGCCGGGCGCCTTGACGGCAGCCACTTTCACGATGCCACGCATGGTGTTGACCACCAGCGTCGCCAGCGCTTCGCCTTCTACGTCTTCGGCAACGATCAGCAGCGGTTTGCCAGCTTTGGCAACGCCTTCCAGCACCGGCAGCATTTCGCGGATGTTGGAGACTTTCTTGTCAACCAGCAGAATGAACGGGTCGTCCAGCTCGACAGAACCGGTCTCTTGCTTGTTGATGAAGTAGGGGGAGAGGTAGCCGCGGTCAAACTGCATACCTTCAACAACCGCCAGCTCATCTTCCAGACCTTGACCATCTTCAACGGTGATGACGCCATCGCGACCCACTTTGTCCATGGCTTCAGCAATCAGCTTGCCCACTTTCTCGTCGGAGTTGGCGGAGATGGTGCCAACCTGAGCGATGGCATTGCTGTCAGCACACGGCTGGGACAGCGCTTGCAGCTCGGCAACGGCGGCCACAACGGCCTTGTCGATACCGCGCTTCAGGTCCATCGGGTTCATACCGGCGGCAACGGCCTTCAGACCTTCGTTGACGATCGCCTGAGCCAGAACGGTTGCTGTAGTGGTACCGTCACCAGCGGCATCGTTAGCCTTGGAAGCCACTTCCTTGACCATCTGGGCGCCCATGTTCTGGAACTTGTCTTCCAGTTCGATTTCGCGCGCAACAGACACACCATCTTTAGTGATGGTCGGGGCGCCGAAGGATTTGTCCAGCACCACGTTGCGGCCTTTCGGGCCCAGAGTTACCTTGACGGCATCAGCCAGGATGTTTACGCCTTCCAGCATCTTGATGCGGGCTTCGTTACCAAACTTAACGTCTTTAGCTGCCATTTTTCTTCAATCCTTAAATCAATTCGGGGAAAAGGAGGATGGATTACGCTTCGACAATCGCCAGGATGTCGGTTTCGGAAAGGATCAGGACATCCTGACCATCCAGCTTCTCGGTCTTGACACCGTAGCCTTCGTTGAAGATGACCTTGTCACCCACCTTCACTGCCAGTGCTTTGACTTCGCCATTATCCAGGATGCGACCAGTCCCCACGGCAAGCACTTCACCACGGGTGGACTTCTGGGCCGCAGTACCAGTCAATACGATACCGCCAGCAGATTTGGCTTCAGCTTCGATGCGCTTGATGATGACGCGGTCGTGCAGTGGACGAATTTTCATCGATAACTCTCCCAAAATGAGTCTCATTGTTGCTTTGAGGAATGGCCGTTCCAGGCCAAATTAGATATGTCCCTGATGTGGGGCAGAGTTGCTAACCCTTCAAGGGCAAATACAAAAAAAATATTTTCACGTACTATGAACATCTTCGATGGTTCACCCATGTCCGTACTCAGGAGCAAGGTCGGTCCACGCCGCCCGGTTTCCATGCCAGAACCGTCAAAGCCAGCTGTAGAGACGAGCCCTTGACCCGCACCAACCCCATGCTGACAGCCCCCATCCCGGTCGTATTGCGCCAGATGACGGGCCCCATGATCTTCGGCATCATCGCCATTCTGGCCTTCAATCTGGTCGATACCTTTTTTATCGGCATGCTGGGCACCCAGGCGCTGGCCGCCATCAGCTTTACCTTTCCGGTCACCTTTGTGATCACCTCGCTGGCGATGGGATTGGGCGCCGGATTGTCAGCAGTGATCGGTCATACCCTGGGACAGGGCAAACACGATGAGGCAGCCCATCTCACCACCGACAGCCTGTTTCTGGCGGTGGTCATAGTGACGTTGCTCTCCGCAGGCGGTGCACTCACCATCAAGCCGCTGTTTACCCTGCTGGGGGCCAGTGCCGAGCTCATCTCCCTTATCCATGACTACATGCTGATCTGGTATCTCACCGTCCCCATGCTGGTACTGCCCATGGTGGGCAATGCCGCCATCCGGGCGACCGGCGATACCAAAACCCCCAGTCTGGTGATGGCGGTGGCCGGGCTGGTGAACGGGGTGTTGGATCCTCTCCTGATCTTCGGCATTGGCCCCTTCCCCGAGTGGGGGATCCGCGGAGCGGCCATCGCCACCTCCCTCTCCTGGTTGATGGCGATGCTGGTCAGCCTCTATATCCTGCGCCATCGGGAGGGCTTGCTGCTGTGGCGCCTCTCGCCGCGCGCCCGGCTGCTCTACCACTGGCGGGCACTGCTCCATGTCGCCATCCCAGCCTCTTTTACCAACATGCTCAACCCGCTGGCCAATGCGGTGTTGATGACGATTTTTGCCGGTCTGGGGACAGAAGTGGTGGCGGCTTACGGCGCCGCATCGCGGGTTGAGGCACTGCTGCTGATCGTGATGATGGCGCTCGCCTCCGTGCTGGCCCCCTTCATCTCGCAAAACTGCGGCGCAGGCAATCCGGCGCGCGCCAAAGCGGCGCTGCAAAGCTGCATGGGTTTTGCGTTGCTGTTCCAGCTCGCCATCTATGGCCTGACCTGGTTGCTTGCCCCGCTGATCGCCACTCTGTTCAGCGATCATCCGCAGGTTATTCGCCTCATTATTCTCTACCTGCATCTGGTGCCGATCGGTTACGGCTTTCAGGGCATGGTGATGCTGCTGGCCTCGGCGCTCAATGGCGTGCGATCTTCCAGCATCTCGTTCTTGTTCAACGGCTTGCGGCTGTTTGGCTTTTTACTGCCGGGAGCCTGGCTAGGCGCCAGGTTGGGGGGAGAACAGGGGATCTATCTGGGGATACTGCTGGCCAATCTGGCGGCGGGCACCCTCGCATGGTGGTATGCCCGACACCGCTTCGAGGCGCTGTGCCATCAGGGCAAACCCTGATCGGCCACTCGCCTCTGGTTATTCGTCTGGTCGATTACTCTTTACGCTCACTCTTTGCGCTCAAATTCGCCTTCGATGGTGGTGCCGCCCTGCTTGGGGTGCCCCAGATGATCATCGGACGGCGCGTTGCCGAATGGCGATTGTGTTCCCTGCTGGAAACCACCCATCTGCATCCGGAACTGGCTGCTGCCAATCAGCTTGTCGGCCAGTTTGTTGCGCAGCCAGGGTTGCAGCAACAGCACACCGAACATATCGGTCACGAAACCCGGGATAATCAGCAGCAGACCGGCCAGCGCCAGCATCATGCCTCCCATCACTTCGCGGCCCGGCATCTCGCCCATCTGCATCTTTTGCTGGGCACTGAACAGGGTTTTGAGCCCTTCACTGCGCACCAGAGAGGAGCCCAATACTGCGGTCAGGATGAGCAGGCCGACAGTCGGCAGCGCCCCAATCACTGAGCCGACCTCGATCATCACGGTGAGCTCCAGTACCACCAGACCCACCAACAACAGGAACAACTTGCCCATATCCACTCCAGTACCGGTAAATTGAGGAAAAGTGGCGCCCATCCAATGATGGGCAATACGCGATTTTTTCATCGCATCATCACCACTTTCTACTCCGAATAAATGGGGTCGCCACCCGCTTTTTCAAGTATCCCAACTGACCCCCTCATCAGCGGCGTCCCAAAAAACCGACAAAACACAGCTAAATTGCTTAAAAATCATAGTTATAAATGCAGTACAACATATGTGTACTTTCATCAAAGGAATTTGAAAATGTCTCAAAATTAGTGATCCAGCTCTAATAACTGATACCTCAATTGGAGTAGTATATTGATTAGTTTTTCGGGAGGTCATTCTCCCAACCGCCCCACTCGATGTGTGGTGCTTCAGGATGAGCTGTGCGCAAGGAACTCGCGACCACTCGGTGAGGATTTTTCCATTTATCTGATTTCTGAGGCATTACAATGAGCGACATCAAGAACGTCCGCATTGAAGAAGACCTGCTGGGCACCAAAGAAGTTTCCAATGATCTCTACTACGGTGTGCACACCCTGCGCGCAGTCGAGAACTTCAAGATCAGCTCCCAGAAGATTTCTGACGTTCCGGAATTCGTCCGCGGTATGGTGCTGACCAAGAAAGCTGCTGCACTGGCAAACGGCGAACTGGGTACCATCCGTCCTGAAATTGCAGACAAGATCGTAGAAGCCTGCGACCTGATGCTGAACACCGGCAAGTGCTTCGACCAGTTCCCGGTCGACGTTTACCAGGGTGGTGCCGGCACCTCCGTCAACATGAACACCAACGAAGTACTGGCCAACATCGCCCTGGAAATCATGGGTATCGAGAAAGGCCGTTACGACGTCATCAACCCGAACGACCACGTCAACAAGTGCCAGTCCACCAACGATGCCTACCCGACCGGTTTCCGCGTTGCTGTGGTCAACAGCACTGACGTCACCCTGCACGCGCTGGAGCACCTGATCGCGGCATTCGATGCCAAGGCTGCTGAATTCAAAAACATCCTGAAGATGGGCCGTACCCAGCTGCAAGATGCAGTCCCGATGACCCTGGGTCAGGAGTTCCACGCGTTCGCCGTTACCCTGCGCGAAGAGATCAAATCCATCAAGCGTTGCCAAGAGCTGCTGCTGGAAGTGAACCTGGGCGCAACCGCCATCGGTACCGGTCTGAACACCCCGCCCGAGTACTCTGCTCTGGCCATCAAGCGTCTGGCCGAGATCACCGGTCGTGCCTACGTGCCGGCAGAAGATTTGATCGAAGCGACCTCCGACTGTGGCGCCTACGTCATGCTGCACGGCGCCATCAAGCGTCTGGCCATGAAGCTCTCCAAGATCTGTAATGACCTGCGTCTGCTCTCCTCTGGCCCGCGCACTGCACTGAAAGAGATCAACCTGCCGGAAATGCAGGCGGGTTCCTCCATCATGCCGGCCAAGGTAAACCCGGTTATTCCGGAAGTGGTCAACCAGTCCTGCTTCAAGGTATTCGGTAACGACATCACCATCACCTTCGCCGCCGAAGCCGGTCAGCTGCAGCTGAACGTCATGGAGCCGGTGATTGGTCAGGCGATGTTCGAATCCCTGAGCCTGATGGAAAAAGCCTGTATCTCCCTGCGCGAGAAGTGCGTGGAAGGTATCACCGCCAACCCGGAAATCTGCATGAACCACGTGCTGAACTCCATCGGTATCGTGACCTACCTGAACCCCTTCATCGGCCACCACGAAGGTGACATCGTCGGCAAGATCTGTGCCCAGACCGGCAAGAACGTCCGCGAAGTCGTTCTGGAGCGCGGCCTGCTGAGCGCCGAGCAACTGGACGAAATTCTCTCCATCGAGAACCTGATGAACCCGCAATACAAAGCCAAGCGTTTCACCCGCGAAGCCACCGTATAAGCGAGTGTGGGCCGGGATCTTCCCGGCCCATAAAGTCAGTTCCCGATTGGTCTTTATCCCCAGCCCGATCGGGAATTGGCTTTTTGCCAAATAAAAACCAAAAAACTAAAAAATGGAGTTATCGCTATGATTGGAATCGAGTTACTTGTCGTGCTCGCCGCTATCTATCTGGGGGCACGGATAGGCAGCATCGGCATCGGCTTTGCCGGTGGTCTGGGGGTTCTGGTACTGACGTGGGGTCTGGGCATGCCCATCCCGAGCGATCAACTGGTCAGCTACATCCCTTGGGATGTGATCATGATCATCGCGTCCGTCATCTGCGCCATCGCCTGTATGCAACTGGCTGGCGGGATGGACTATCTGGTCTCCCTGGCAGAGAAAGCGCTGCGCAAGAACCCCAAATACATCACCTTCGCCGCCCCGGTCGTCACCTATCTGATGACCATGCTGGCCGGTACCGGTCATACCGCCTTCTCCACCCTGCCGGTTATCGCTGAAGTGGCCAAAGAGCAAGGGATCCGCCCATCCCGTCCGCTCTCCATCGCGGTTGTCGCCTCCCAGATCGCTATCACAGCCTCCCCGATCTCTGCCGCTGTGGTTGCCTTCTCCGGCATGCTCGAGCCGTTCGGTGTTGACTACCTGACCCTGCTGGCTATCTGCATCCCCTCTACCTTCCTGGCCTGTATCCTGGGCGCCTTCATTGCCAACATGATGGGCAAACCGCTGGATCAGGACGAAGTCTATCTGGAGCGTAAAGCCAAAGGCCTGATCAAACTGCGTGGTACTACCAAGCTCGAGATCAAACCGTACGCCAAAATCTCCGTGTGGATCTTTATCGCTGCCATCGTAGCGGTCATGGCTTATGCCACTGCCATCTCCGGTAAAGTGGGCCTGATCACCAACCCGCCGATCCCCCGTGACGGCGCCATCATGGGCATCATGCTGGCCGCTGCCACCATCATGACTCTGGTGTGCAAACTGGACGCCACCCAAGTGACCAACATGCCGACCTTCAAGTCCGGTATGTCAGCCTGTATCTGCGTACTGGGTGTCGCCTGGCTGGGTAACGTCTTCGTGAAAGGCAACATGGACACCATCCAGCTGATTGCTGGCGACCTGCTGAACCAGTACTCCTGGCTGCTGGCCGTAGTGCTGTTCTTTGCCGCCATGCTGCTCTATTCACAAGGTGCCACCACCAAAGCGCTGATGCCTGCCGCACTGGCACTGGGTGTCAGCCCGCTGACTGCGATTGCCTCCTTCGCAGCCGTGAGCGCCCTGTTCGTACTGCCGACCTACCCGACCCTGCTGGCCGCGGTAGAGATGGACGACACCGGCTCCACCCGTATCGGTAAAGCCGTGTTCAACCACCCCTTCTTTATCCCCGGCACCGCCACCATCGCCATCGCCGTGGCGCTGGGCTTCTTCTTCGGCGGCATCCTGCTGTAATCGCATTACCTGCTGATAGCCAAACAAAATCCCCGCCAACTGGCGGGGATTTTTTTATCCTGTCTTTCAGCAAGTGAGTTCTGCTGCCATGCCAGGCGAGCAATAGGTAAAGATCACCTCATACGCCCTCCTCAATGGCGCAGCCAGCCCTTCGCCGGTCCCGGCAAGGCACTCATCCCCCAGCCTTCACCATCGCCTTATAAGATGCCTTATGGCGTGCTCTGGCCTATCGCGTCATTCGGGATCGGGCGGTCGCCGTTAAGCAGGGCTAGCAGGCAAAGGGGGCACCGCGGTCGGGAGAATGAACAGGTATAAATTAAAATTGGGATATATCGGCAAAACCCATAAATTTAATTTATAGCGAGCAATTGGCGCCAAAAACGGGCGTTGGGCTGTGACAACAGTCGCCGCGGAGGATCTGCCGATCAGAAGGGAAAAAGCGTGGGGTGCATAGCCATAAAAATGCCCCGGACAGGCTCCCGCATTATCGGGAGCATGCCCAGGGCATGTCACATCACCCGCCCGGCAAGGGGCAGGATCCTCTCGATCAAACCGGATCCAGGGTATCCAGCGGCCAGCGCGGTACGGCCTTGACCGCCAGCGGCTCGAACACGCCCGCTTTCAGGCGCTGCATGCCGGCATAGGCAATCATCGCGCCGTTATCGGTGCAATATTCGGTACGCGGGTAGAACACCTCACCCTTGAGGCTCTCCATCAGCTCGGCCAGCTGGGCACGCAGATGACGGTTGGCACTGACGCCGCCAGCCACCACCAGACGCTTGAGACCGGTCTCTTTCAAGGCGCGACGGCACTTGATAGCCAGGGTATCGACCACCGCATCTTCAAACGCACGAGCGATATCGGCACGGGTCTGCTCATCATCACCGTTGGCGGCGATAGTGTTGGCAGCAAAAGTCTTGAGGCCAGAGAAGCTCATATCGAGCCCCGGACGGTCAGTCATCGGACGGGGGAAGTGAAAACGTCCGGTGGTGCCCTTCTCGGCCAGACGGGAGAGCAGCGGGCCGCCCGGGTAGTCCAACCCCATCAGCTTGGCGGTCTTGTCGAACGCTTCGCCAGCGGCATCGTCGATGGATTCACCCAGCAGCTGATAGCTGCCGATACCGTCAACCCGCACCAGCATGGAGTGACCACCGGAAACCAGCAGCGCCACGAAGGGGAACTCGGGGGCGCGTTCTTCCAGCATGGGAGCCAGCAGGTGGCCTTCCATATGATGGACGGCGATGGCCGGCTTGTTCCACGCCATCGCCAGCGAGCGACCGATGGTGGCCCCCACCAGAATAGCGCCAACCAGACCCGGACCCGCGGTATACGCGATGCCATCGATGTCATCTTTGCCCAGCCCCGCCTCTTGCAATGCGGCCTGGATCAACGGGATCGTCTTGCGAACATGATCCCGGCTGGCGAGCTCGGGGACGACGCCACCGTAGTCCGCATGCAGCTTGACCTGGCTGTATAACTGATGGGAAAGGATCCCTTTTTGATCGTCGAAGATCGCGATCCCGGTTTCGTCACAGGATGTCTCTATGCCCAATACACGCATTGCTAAAAAATTTCACTGCTAAAATGAGACGGCTATGGTAACCTTCGCGGGTTTTTTAAACCAGAGCGATCTCTGCGGGTTTACTTTCATTCCCTGTCCAGAGTATAATTTCGCACCATTTTAAGACATGCTGATCGATTGAAGGTCAGCTAACAATTTATCACTGAGGTGAAAGGCACATGCCAGTAATCAAAGTCCGTGAAAATGAGCCGTTTGACGTTGCTCTGCGTCGTTTCAAGCGTTCTTGCGAAAAAGCCGGTATCCTGTCCGAAGTTCGTAGCCGTGAGTTCTACGAGAAGCCGACTACCATTCGTAAGCGCGCCAAAGCGTCTGCTGTTAAGCGTCACGCCAAGAAGCTGTCTCGCGAAAACGCACGTCGTATCCGCCTGTACTAATCGGGAGATATTGCCGTGTCTCTGAAGGATCAACTCAAGGATCAACAAAAACTCGCCATGCTTGCCAAAGATAAGGCACGTCTGGGAGCGATCCGCTTGTTGATGGCAGAAATCAAGCAACGTGAAGTCGATACCCGTATCGAGCTGAATGATGAGGATATCCTCGCTGTCGTGACCAAAATGGTCAAACAGCGCCGCGATTCCATCAGCCAATTTGAAGCTGCCGGTCGCCAGGATCTCGCCGACAAAGAGTCCGCCGAGATCGTTGTGTTGCAGGAGTTCCTGCCGCAACAGCTGACCGCAGATGAAATTGCCGCCCTGATCGAGCAAGCCGTCACTGAAAGTGGTGCTGCCGTCATGGCTGATATGGGCAAGGTCATGGCTGTCTTGAAGCCGAAAATTCAGGGGCGTGCCGATGTCGGCGCCGTCAGTGCTCAGGTGAAAACCCGCTTGGCGTAACAGGCAACTCTCTTGTTTGGTCGAAGAAGCCGTGCTTCCCTTGGAATGCGCGGCTTTTTTATTTTCTCCGCAATGAAACAGGACGGTTATGGCAGGCAGGATCCCCCAATCCTTTATCGACGATCTGCTCGTACGCACAGACATAGTCGAGCTGATCGACTCGCGAGTGCGGCTGAAAAAAGCCGGTAAGAACTACCAGGCTTGCTGCCCTTTTCATAACGAAAAAAGCCCCTCTTTTACCGTCAGCCAGGAGAAGCAGTTCTACCACTGTTTCGGTTGTGGCGCCCACGGCAACGCCATCGGCTTTGTCATGGAGTACGACGGCCTCGAATTTCCCGATGCCATCGAAGAGCTCGCCAGCATGCAGGGCATGCAGGTACCTCGCGAGCAGAGCATAGGTGGTTCGGCCAGCTCCCAACCAGCCGTCAGCAAGGATCTGTTCGAGCTGATGAACCAGATCGCCCGCTTCTACGAGAGCAATCTCAAGAGTGCTCCCCATGCGGTGGAGTACCTCAAAGGGCGCGGTTTGACCGGCGAAGTGGTCAAGCGCTTCAACATCGGCTATGCCCCCAGCGATTGGGATCAGGTGCGCCGCCGCTTTGGCGCCAGCCGGGATCACGAGCAGCTGCTCATCTCGGGTGGCATGCTGATCACCCGTGAAAATGGTGGGGGCAGCTACGATCGTTTCCGCGATCGCATCATGTTCCCGATCCGCGACAAGCGTGGCCGGGTCATCGGCTTCGGTGGCCGGGTGCTCGGTGATGGCACCCCCAAGTATCTGAACTCGCCAGAGACCCCCATCTTCCATAAAGGTCGGGAGCTGTTCGGTCTCTACGAGGTGAAGCAGGCACACAAGGATCCGCGTCGGATCCTTGTGGTGGAAGGCTATATGGATGTGGTGGCACTCGGTCAGTACGACATCGACTATGCGGTGGCGGCGCTGGGCACTGCAACAACCAGCGACCATATCCACACCCTGTTTCGCACCACCGCCGAGGTAGTCTGCTGCTACGACGGCGACAATGCTGGTCGTGAAGCCGCCTGGCGGGCGCTGGATAACGCCCTCTCCCATCTGCAGGATGGCCGCGAGCTGAAGTTCGTGTTCCTGCCCGATGGCGAAGATCCAGACTCGCTGGTACGCCAGATTGGCAAGGAGGGCTTTGAAGCCCTGCTCGATGCAGCTCAACCGTTCGCCGACTTCATGTTCGAACGTCTCGGTCGCGATGCGGCTCTCTCCGGTGAAGCAGGCAAGTTTGAAGTGGCCAACAAGGCCGCAGAACTTATCCGCCGCGTACCGGAAGGGTTTACCCGCGAAGGGCTGATCACTCGTCTCTCCAGCATGATGCGCTGGGGTGAGAACAAGCAGCGGATTGCCGAACTGTTTGCCCGCAACAGTCAGCCCAAGGCCGAGGTCAACAAACCCAAGGCAGCCAAGCTGACGCCGCTGCGGCGGGCGCTAGCGCTGATGGTGCAATATCCGGCGGTGACGGCCGAACTGCCACCCATGCCGGAGTTGGCGGGACTGCGCGTACAGGGCATCAAGTTCCTGCTGCAACTGCACCAGCGGATCCTGGCACAACCCGGTATCACCACCGGTATCCTGCTGGAACACTGGCGTGGTACCAAGGAGGGAGAGATCCTTGCTCAGCTGGCCATGCACGACCTGTTCGAGGAGATCAAACTCGATCAGGAGCCGGATATTCTGGGAGAATTGCAGGACACCTTCGTCGGATTCATCAACCAGTTTCTGAAACAGCGGATCGAAGAATTGCAGGCCAAAGTGGCTCAGGAAGGACTAAGCTCCGAAGAAACCCAAGAGCTGATGATGCTGATAAGAGAGGTGCAAATTGAGAAAAGAAATGAGAGTGGGGCTTGATATTTGAGTGATTAGTCCCAATATGGATAGCGTTGCCCGAATCGACGGGATGAAAAGCAAAAACTTTATAACCGCCTGGCCCCGACAATACTGCGGGCAGGGGTTTCTCATGACCGACGCCGCAACCAGACATAGCATGTCTGGCGGTTTTCTATTAGAATTGGCTATTTGCGCAGCAGCGCACTGTACGCGCAACCTAGCAACACCAACCGGATGAGTTCTATGGAGCAAACCCCGCAGTCTCAGCTTAAACTCCTCGTTGCCAAAGGTAAAGAACAGGGCTACCTGACCTATGCCGAGGTGAACGATCACCTCCCGCAAGACATTGTCGATTCAGACCAGATCGAAGACATCATTCAGATGATCAACGATATGGGCATTCAAGTGGTTGAAAACGCTCCGGATGCCGATGACCTTATCATGGCTGAAGGTGGTACCGCCGATGAGGACGCTGCCGAAGCAGCGGCCCAGGCTCTGGCATCTGTTGAATCTGAGATTGGTCGCACGACCGATCCCGTCCGCATGTACATGCGGGAAATGGGTACCGTCGAACTGCTGACCCGTGAAGGCGAAATCGACATCGCCAAACGGATCGAAGACGGTATCAACCAGGTACAAAGCTCCGTAGCCGAGTACCCTGAAGCAATTACTTACCTGCTCGAACAGTACGACAAGTACGAAGCCGAGCAGCTGCGTCTCTCTGACATCATCTCTGGCTTTATTGACCCTAACGATACCGAAGACATGGCGCCGACTGCCACACACATCGGTTCCGAACTCGGCGAAGACGATCTGGCCGATGAAGATGAAGAAGACGAAGAAGACGAAGACGAAGATGGCGACAGCTCTGACGACGACGGTGATGGTGGTCCGGATCCGGAAGTCGCTCGTGAGAAGTTTGGCGAACTGCGTGCCCAGTATGAAGTGACCCGCCTCTCCATTCAGAAGAATGGTCGCGCGCACGAAGATACCCAGGCCGCCATCGCCCAGCTGGCCGATGTATTCCGTCAATTCCGCCTGATGCCCAAGCAGTTCGATCGCCTGGTCAACAACATGCGTGAAATGATGGAGCGCGTCCGCGTGCAGGAACGCATCATCATGAAGCTCTGCGTTGAGCAGGCCAAGATGCCGAAGAAAACCTTCGTCGCGGCCTTCACCAACAACGAGTGTGAAACTGCCTGGTTTGAATACCAGAAGCAGGCTGGCAAAGCTTGGTCTCCCCGTCTGGTTGAAATGGACGAGGATATTCAGCGCGCCATCGGCAAGCTGCAGCAGATTGAAGAAGAGACCGGTCTGTCGATTGCCCAGATCAAGGATATCAACCGTCGCATGAGCATCGGTGAGGCCAAGGCCCGCCGTGCGAAGAAAGAGATGGTTGAGGCCAACTTGCGTCTGGTTATCTCTATCGCCAAGAAATACACCAACCGTGGTCTGCAGTTCCTGGATCTGATCCAGGAGGGCAACATCGGTCTGATGAAGGCGGTAGACAAGTTTGAATACCGTCGTGGCTACAAGTTCTCGACCTATGCTACCTGGTGGATCCGTCAGGCTATTACCCGCTCCATCGCGGATCAGGCCCGTACCATCCGTATCCCGGTACACATGATCGAGACCATCAACAAGCTCAACCGTATCTCCCGTCAGATGCTGCAGGAGATGGGTCGTGAACCGAATCCGGAAGAGCTGGCCATGCGCATGGGCATGCCGGAAGACAAGATCCGCAAGGTACTGAAAATCGCCAAAGAGCCTATCTCCATGGAGACGCCCATCGGTGATGATGAAGATTCCCACTTGGGCGACTTTATCGAAGATACCACCCTGGCTCTGCCAGCGGATGCCGCGACCAGCGAAAGCCTGCGCAACGCCACCCGCGAAGTGCTGGCTGGCCTGACCGCCCGCGAAGCCAAGGTACTGCGGATGCGTTTCGGTATCGACATGAACACTGACCACACCCTTGAGGAAGTGGGCAAGCAGTTCGACGTTACCCGTGAGCGTATTCGTCAGATCGAAGCCAAAGCACTGCGCAAACTGCGCCACCCGAGCCGCTCTGAAGTGCTGCGCAGCTTCCTGGACGAATAGTCCTGACGCTGTGTCAAACCGCTCTGCCAAAGCCCCGCCATGCGGGGCTTTGTTTTGGCTGGAATTTGCCCTTGCGACCCGCCTTTCGCCCTCGACCAAGCTGGACAATTAGTCGCCAAGTGGTTGATCTGCCTATAGACTGCCCTTTCCTCTTCCCCTATAATCCACGCCGCTAAACGCACAATTTGGCCCCTTAGCTCAGTTGGTCAGAGCAGTCGACTCATAATCGATTGGTCGTGGGTTCAAGTCCCCCAGGGGCCACCAAATTCAAGAGGGTTAGCGAGATAATACTCGCTAACCCTTTTTTCATTTCACCAGGATTCAGCAGGGGAACACCACTACCCCCTGAAATTTTGCCCACCCCTCCCCAAAAAAACTTCCATCCCAGGGAAAAGATCCTGAACCGGATCAAAACGCCACTATCGAATCCAGCTAAACCATAGTGATGACGTGCTCGCCGCTAAGCCACTGAGTGCGGAACAGGCTCATGACCCAGCTGGAGAGCTGTTGCTGAATCTCCCCCCCCTTGACGAACGTGAGCGACCAAGGAGCAGTCAATGACTCCCTCGCTGATCGGCATTAGCCTGACTCGCTGATTTTTTCGCGATCTTGCCTGCACTTTGCCACCTTGTTCATGGTGCGCTCAGTTTTCTGTTCCCATACTGGCCCTACAGTTCCAAAAAGAGGAGAGACAAGATGCAGACATCACTCGTCGGGCTCTCCATTCTGTGGGGGCTAGCCAGTTTTGGTGTTCAGGGGGATTTCATCGAAAGCCGTGATTCCGTTGCGCCATCCTGGCAAGCAGAGTCCAGAGTGGAGATGGAAGGTTATCTGATTGAATCGCTGGGCGAAGATCGCTGGCTGTTCGACAACGGCAGAGAGAGCCTGCTGGTCTCCCTGCCCGAAGGGCAGTGGGTGCCGACCGGTGAGCGGCTGCGGGTCAGTGGCGAACCGCAGCAAGAGCAGAGCGGCTGGCTGCTGCAGGTGGAAGACATCAGCCAGGTCAACGTCTGACCACGGCAGTCGCCATCACCCGTCACGGCGTGCCGGATAACCAAGAGCGAATAGCAAAAGAGGAGGCCCCTGGCCTCCTCTTTCTGTTTATATGAGCTGTTTGCGCGGGCTCAAATCCGCAAAGAGCAGCGGCTGCCTGCCACATGCCAGACAAGCCGCCGTACCGCGCGGGGTGACTCACCCCAGATGATTGAGCGGCAGCGCCGTCTTGTGCTTGATGCGGCGCAGCACGAAGCTGGAGCGCACCCCGGTCACCCCCGGAATATGGGTCAGCTTGTCCAGCAGGAAGTGCTGGTAGTGCTCCATATCGCGCACCACCACCTTGAGCTGGTAGTCGGCATCGTTGCCGGTGATGAGATCACACTCCAGCACTTCGGGCAATTCGCTAATGGCGCGATCGAAATTCTCGAACCGCTCTGGCGTGTGTCTGTCCATGGAGATGTGAATGTAGGCGGTGAGGGTGAGGCCAAGCTGGCGGGCGTTGAGCAGAGTAACGTGGGTGTCGATGAGACCGGCATCCTCCAGCGCCTTGACCCGGCGGGAGCAGGGGGACGGCGAGAGCCCTACCAGCTCGGCCAGTTCCAGATTGCTGATGCGGCCATTCTCCTGCATCAGCTCGAGAATATGTCTGTCTATGCGATCAAGTTTCAGCATTTACCCTTCCTCGTTGCAATGACTAATCCACTTTTCCTAGATTAAGGGTGAACTATTGCAAAAACAACCGAAATAAGTGGTTACTTTGCAACCACTCACCGGCACGGGAGGGATACTATGGTTACATCTTCCGGTGGCAAAGCAGATACCTGACCGGGTCTCTGCGGTGAAGGACCTTACCGGGTCAAGAGCCCCATCAGCCGTCTTACCTTATCGGGAAACGACGGGCTGGAACGAGAGAACCCCCTCCCCCGAAGGCAACAAAGCAGGCATCCCGGCGCCTGCTTTGTTGTTTTTGGGCGTTTGGCGCAATCAGAGCGCGGGCGGCGTAATGCGATAGAGGCAGCGGTGTACCCCCTCCAGCTGCGCCTGAGCCACGAAGGGATCACAGTTCGGCGCTTCGGCCGCGGACAAGGCTTGCATCGGGGCGCCGGGTCTGGGACGGTAAAGCTCTTTGCGGATTTGTTCGATGCTGGAGGAGCTATGAGTAAGTACAAGGCCATCGCGCTCGATATGGATGGCACCCTGCTGACCCGGGATCACAAGATCTCGTCGGCAACCCGGGTGGCACTGGCGCAGGCCCGCGCCAAAGGCATCAAGGTGCTGCTGGTCACGGGGCGCCACTACATGACGGCGCGCCCCTTCCACCACGAGCTGGCCCTCGATACCCCCCTCATCTGCAGCAACGGCGCCTATCTCTATGATCCGGTGCAGAACCGGATCCTCAGCGGCGACCCGCTGGCGGTTGCCCCACTCACCGAGCTGCTGGCCGCGGTCGAGGCGCAGCAGATGGGCGCCCTGTTCCACCTGAGCGAGGGGATCGGCTACATCGGCTGCGAGGAGCA
The DNA here is from genome assembly GCF_000764645.1 of Aeromonas finlandensis. Taxonomy (GTDB): domain Bacteria; phylum Pseudomonadota; class Gammaproteobacteria; order Enterobacterales; family Aeromonadaceae; genus Aeromonas; species Aeromonas finlandensis. Next base: position 6,471 of record NZ_JRGK01000041.1, on the reverse strand, counting down.
TGTCACCCGCATCCGCCATTGGGCAGCCAATCAACCGGATCACCTCAAGATCACCCTGCTGCCCGCCGACGATCTGGCCAGCTGGCTGACACATCCGATCTGGAAACTGGAGCTGTTCAATCAGGATCCGGCGCGCCTGCACACCTTTATGGGTGAGGTGGTCGAGCAGATGCCCTTTACCCACGACTGGGCAGCCCCCTATGCGGTGGAGCTGGTGCAGCCCGGTTGCAGCAAGGGCAACCGGCTGGCCCAGTGGGCGGCCAGCGAAGGGATTGCGATGGAGCAGGTGGTGGCGTTTGGTGACAACAACAACGACATCAGCATGTTCGAACAGGTGGGGCTGGCGGTGGCCATGGGTAATGCGGCCACGCAGATCCAGAGCCATGCCCATCAGGTCACGGCCGACCACAACGAGGATGGCATCGCACTGGCGTTGCAGCGCTGGGTACTGCCCTGAGCTGACAAGATGCAGCATGGCCAGCACGCTGGCTGGCCATGAAGAGAGAAATTAACCGCCGAAGGAGAACTGGATCACCCGATCCGGATAACGCAGGCGGTTGTACTCCCGGCGCAGGGATTCGTAGTGGCGAATGGAGCGATCGCGCTTGGCGCGGTAGTAGTCGCGCTGTTCCGTGTTGGTTTCGTTGCGGATGCTGCGTTCAAGCGTATCGATATCTCGCTCGGTACGCTCCAGCTCGTCGCTGATCTCCCGCAGGCGGGCGGCCAGTTTGTACTCTTCGTAGCCGCGCTGATACTGCTTGAGGAAACTGGCATCGTTGGGGCATACCCCCAGATAGGCCTGCCCCTCCTTGCCCTTGCTGTAGGCCAGCTCGGGAATGCAGTAGAGCTCCAGCCCCTTGTCATAGCCCCGTTTCCACTCGGCCTCATCCACCCGGAGGCCATATTCGCTGCAAGACGAAACGTAGTCGCGGGTCGCCAGACGGGTTTTGCCCTCCGATCCATCCTGATAACCCAGGTTGTACCAGCTCATGGTGCGGCACTCATCTTCTGACAGGGCACTGCATCCCGCCAGCAATACCGGCAGGGTCAGCAACAGGATTTTGGGGGACATGGGCAGACTCCGGAAAAGATAGTGACCGGCATTCTAGAGAGGATAAAAGGCCTTCACAAGGGATGCGCACCCGCGCGGCTTGGGGCTGTTGTTTTGATGTTTTTATCACTATTCGCGACCGTGCCAGACGGGGCGGCCAACCCGCTTTCCTTGTTATCAGGTGCAAGGTAAACTGCGCCATCTTTTAACTGGCGCATAACAAAAACAATGAAAGTTCTGACCGTCGATTACCGCTCACCCGATGCGGCCCAACGCTTCACCGAATCCCTGCGAACCACCGGCTTTGGCGTGCTGACCAACCACCCCATTCCGAAAGAGCTGGTGCAGTCCATCTACGACAACTGGTATCGCTTCTTCATGAGCGAGCAGAAGCAGGATTTCCTGTTCAACCGCGAGACTCAGGATGGCTACTTCCCACCGTCGGTCTCCGAGGTGGCCAAGGGCCATAGCCAGAAAGACATCAAGGAGTACTTCCACATCTACCCCTGGGGTCAGATGCCGGACGCGCTGAAAGAGCAGGCGATGGAGTACTACCGTCTCGCCAACGGTCTGGCCGCCGAGCTGCTGGGCTGGGTCGAGCAGTACACCCCGGCCGATATCGCCGCCAACTACAGCTGCCCCCTCTCCTCTATGATCGAAGAGAGCCAGAAGACCCTGCTCCGGGTGCTGCACTACCCGCCGTTCGATGGCACCGAGGAGCCGGGCGCCATTCGCGCCGCCGCCCACGAAGATATCAACCTGCTCACCATTCTGCCCGCCGCCAACGAGCCGGGGCTGCAGGTGAAGGGCTCCGATGGCGAGTGGATGGACGTGCCGTGCGACTTTGGCACCCTCATCATCAATATCGGCGACATGCTGCAGGAGGCCTCTCGCGGCTACTACCCCTCCACCACTCACCGCGTCATCAACCCGACCGGTGGCAGTGCCGCCAAGTCGCGCATCTCGCTGCCGCTGTTCCTCCATCCGCGCCCGGATGTGGTGCTCTCCGAGCGCCATACTGCCCACAGCTACCTGATGGAGCGGCTGCGGGAGCTGGGGGTGATCTAGTCCGCCGACGAGCAGTTGTCAGAGGCCAAACCGGAGCAATCTCGCTCCGGTTTTTATTTGGTGGCATGATTGGGCAAAAAACAGAATTAAATTAGCCAATCATGCCAATAAATCGCATTTATGCCTGATAACCATCGTAGTGATTGCGCAGCGACCTCCGTAACATGAGCGCCATTCTGCCCCTGCCAAGGGGCGCTCGATTGGAGTTCTTATGAAGCAGTCCCAATGGTCCTCCCGCCTCGGCTACATCCTCGCCGCTGCGGGTTCTGCAGTCGGTATCGGCGCAATCTGGAAATTCCCCTACGTCACCGCCGTCAACGGCGGCGGCGCCTTTCTGCTGGTCTTTCTGCTGTTCAGCTTCACCCTGGGGGTTGCAGTGCTGATGGGAGAGACCCTGCTCGGCAGCATGAGCCGCCGCGGGGTAGTGGGAGCCTTCTCCGAATTGCTCGGCAAACAGTGGCGCTGGGTGGGTGCCATGGGCATTCTCAGCACCCTGCTGATCTTCAGCTTCTACAGCGTGGTCGGCGGCTGGACCCTGGGTTACACCGGCATGGCCATCTCCGGCCAGCTCAACCAGGGTGATGCGGCGGCCCTCACCGCCCGCTTCAATGACTATGTCAGCGATGGTGTCTGGCCCATTATCACTCATCTGCTGTTTGCCGCCCTCACCTGGATGGTGGTGCAAGGAGGCATTCAGAAAGGGGTGGAGCGCACCTTGCGCTGGATGATGCCCGCCCTGTTCCTGATGATCCTGATGCTGGTCGCCTTTGGCCTCACCCTGCCCAATGCAATGGAGGGGGTGCGCCACTTCCTGATGCCCGATTTCAGCAAGCTGGGGATGTCCGGCGTGCTCGACGCCATGGGGCTGGCCTTCTTCTCCCTCTCCATCGGTCTTGGCATCCACACCACCTACGGCGCCTATCTGCCGACCAGCGAAGGAGTCGGTCGCTCCAGCCTCTGGGTGGTGCTGCTGGCCAGCATGGTGGCGGTACTGGCGGGTCTGATGATCTTCCCGGTGCTGGCCTCGACCGGTATCGATCCCGCCTCCGGCCCCGGCCTCACCTTTATGACCATGCCGGCGGTGTTTCAGCTGCTGCCCTTCGGTCAGGTGCTTGAGGTAATCTTCTTCGCACTGCTGGTCTTTGCTGCGCTCTCCTCGGCCATCTCCCTGCTGGAGCACTTGCAGTGCTTCCTGTGCGAAACCTGGGGCTGGTCACGCCGCACGGCCTGCAGCGCCATCACGGCGGTGGTGATGCTCAACGGTATTCCGGTCAGCCTGTCGTTTGGCCCGCTGCAACACGCCACCCTGTTTGGCAAAACCATCTTCGAGCTGCTGGACTTTGTCACCTCCAACCTGATGATGCCGCTGTTCGGCCTGATGCTGACGTTGCTGCTGGGCTGGAAGCTGGGACGCAAGGCGCTACCGCAGGGGATTGCCAGCCACTGGCATCACTTGCTGATGAACTGCTGGCGCTGGATTGCACCCTTGCTGATCGGCGGGATCCTGATTCGCGGTCTGGTGTGACGGTTACTCTTCACGGGTGGGCCCATTGGCCCGCCCCTGGGCAGCTCTGACGGCATCCAGAGCATGCTGCCAGCGGGTGATCTCGGCATCATCGGTTCCCTTGGAGAAGACGATATAGAGACCGGCCTGATGGAGCAGCACGCCACTGCTGGCGACGCTGCGCCGGGATAGCCCCATCTTGTCGAGGGTGGCCTCCATCACCATTTCCGCCATCGGCAAGGCATCGATCTTGCCCAGCATCAGCCGCTCTATCGCCTCCCCGACCGTCTTATAGCGCACCAGATTGGTATAGCCCTCATGGGTCAGCCGCACATCATCGGCATTGCCCAGCACCACACCCACTCTGGGCAGCTTACGAAGCTGAGCCAATTCGGTCAGCGGACGGGCACTGCCCGGCGCCTGATAGATAAAGACCCTATTGATAAAAAGTGGGCCGACCCATTTGAAATGGGACTCCCGCTCCGGGAGCCGCTGTACCACGAACAGTCCATAGCCGGGCTCGACCCGTGCCAGCGCCAGCGCCCGCTTGAGCGGGTAAATCCGCACCGGATAGCGGGTGCCAAGCTCCTCCTGCACCTCATCAATCAAGCGAATGGCGAACCCGTCGAGCTTGCCGTCGCGGTATTCGGTAAAGGGGGGTAAATCGTGACTCAGCAGGGTTAATCCGGGCTGCGCCGACACACTCAGGCTGATCAGCAACCAGGGCAGCACCATCCATCTCATACGACATCCTGTCTCATCGTTGTTCCCGTCAGCGCCATGTAGCGGTCACTAGTTCCAGAAGAAGCTACGTCGATTATCGCCCAGTAAATAGCCACAAGGTAGAAAAGATGCGGCCCGGCGAGGTTTTCCCCCATTGAGTTGTACGTATAGCCAGTGTGGTGATGGCTGCTCACACAAAAAATTTTTGATTTTATGTGTCAATTATTCTTTCCATCGTTTAGGCTGTTCCCTCACTCGTTATTCAGGCTGTCACCCCATGTCTTCCATCCTCGTGCTGTTTGGTCGATTTTTTATCTCGCAAGAGAGGTGACCTTGCACGCACAGTTTGTCTGAATGTTCATTGCAAAGGTCGCCTCAGGCGGCCTTTTTTATTGTCTGTCGTTTATTGCTACTCAGGAGTATTGCTTCGATGTCGTGTTACCCGGAGGTTGTATGAGCCAAGTTCAGTGGTCTTCCCGTCTCGGTCATGTGTTGGCCGCAGCAGGCACAGCGATTGGCCTTGGTGCCATCTGGAAGTTTCCCTATGTGACAGCCACCAATGGCGGTGGCGCCTTCCTGCTGGTGTTTCTGCTGTTTAGCTTCACCCTCGGGGTGGCGGTACAGGTCGGCGAGACCCTGCTCGGCAGCCATAGCCAGCGCGGGGTGCTTGGCGCTTTCCGCAAGCTGGTTGGGCCGAACTGGCGCTGGATGGGATATATGGGGATCCTCTGCGGTTTCTTTATCTACAGCTTCTACAGCGTGGTCGGTGGCTGGACCGTGGGCTACGCCGGGCTGGCGATGGCAGGCAAGCTCAACCTGAGCGAGGGGAGTGCCCTGACTGCCCTGTTCAACGGCTATGTCAGCAACCCCTGGTGGCCGGTGCTGACCCATCTGATCTTTGCCGGGCTCACCTGGTGGTTCGTGCAGGGTGGCATTCAGAAGGGCGTGGAGCGGGCACTGCGCTGGATGATGCCTGCGCTGTTCATCATGATGTTGCTGCTGGTCGGGGTCGGCCTCTCCATGCCGGGCTCCATGGCGGGGGTACGCCAGCTGCTGCTGCCGGACTTCTCCATGCTGACCGGCCAGAGCGTGCTGGACGCGCTGGGGCTGGCCTTCTTCTCCCTCTCCATCGGGCTCGGGGTGCACACCACCTATGGCGCCTACCTGCCCAATAGCGAAGGGGTGCTGCGCTCCGGGGTCTGGGTAGTCACCCTGGCGAGCATCATCTCGGTGCTGGCGGGGCTGATGATCTTCCCGGCGCTGGCCTCTACCGGCATCGACCCCACCGCGGGCCCCGGCCTCACCTTTATGACCATGCCTGCCGTGTTCAGTCATCTGCCGTTCGGTCAGGGGCTGGGGGTGGTCTTCTTCCTGTTGCTGCTGGTCGCCGCGCTCTCCTCCTCCATCTCCATGCTGGAGCATCTGGTGCGCTTCACCACCGAGGAGTGGGGCTGGTCGCGCCGTGGTGCCTGCCGGGTGTTAACCCTGCTTATCATGGCCTCCGGCATTCCGGTGAGCCTGTCGTTCGGCCCATGGAGCGATCTGACCCTGTTTGGCAAGACCCTCTTCGAGCTGCTCGACTACCTCACCTCCAACCTGATGATGCCGCTCTTTGGCCTGGTACTGACCCTGCTGCTGGGCTGGCGACTGGGTGATGCCATCCTGCCTGCGGGCCTGTCACCCGCCCTGCGTCTGGCGCTGCTCTGGTGCTGGCGCGTGGTGGCGCCGCTGCTGATCAGCGGGATCCTGATCAGCGGGATCATGTAACACCTTGCGCTTCCTTGCGGGCAGGCCTTGGCCTGCCCTTTTTATTGCTCTGGCGTTTACTCATGACTGGCATTCATATGAGCAGTATCACGATAGATAGGAGTGCAATAGGCTGCCATCGGGTAATCTCGGAAGAGCAGGATAGAGGAGGCGCGAAGTGGCAGAGTGGCAGAGTGGCAGAGTGGCAGAGTGGCAGAGTGGCACGATAAGAGGCGGCGTTCGGCTCGCCACAACGGCAACAGAAGAAGTGGAAGTACTGAATTGCGGGCAAAAAAAATCCCCACCTGAGTGGGGATTTTTCTCTGAAACATTGCTACAGATTTCAGCTTTTTCTTACGCAATATGGTGGTCGTTACTG
>NZ_JRGK01000040.1 GCF_000764645.1 Aeromonas finlandensis | reverse complement strand
GGGCAGGGCCAGCGCCAGGGCAAGGCAGACCGCTACGCAGAGCAGCAGCCACAATCGCCCCAGCAGGCGCCACTGTTTCTCAGTGAGCATCAAAACGGGATTGCTCCTCGGCACTCAGGGGCAGGGTTTTAAGCTGCCAGTCAACAAAGCGGATCAGGGTGACATCCCCCTGTTTGTCATGGATGGCGAGCGAGGCGAGCTCGTGACGCCCCTTGAGCACCAGAGTGGCGAAGACCTTGTCGAGGGGCGAGCGGATGGGCTCTAGGGTCAGGGTCCACTCCTCCCCCTCGCTGGTGAGGGTATGGCTAAAGTAGTTATCCAGCGCCGCTTCACTCGGGTCGAACAGGGCCAGCATCAGGTTGCTGAACTCCAGCAGTTGCGGGCTGTCGAGGGTCTGGGCCGGTTGACCGGGCAGCTGCTGCACCATGCGTGTCGGGGTGAGAGTCAGCGTCAGGGGAAAGGGTTTCTGCTGCTGCCACCAGAGCCCTTTGCCCTTCACCAGCAGCAGCTCGCCGCTGGCGCGCAGCGCCTGAGTAAGGCCGCTTATCTGGCGCTCCTGCTCGAAGCGGGCGCTGCGGGCATCGGCCGCAGTGAGCTGTTGCTGCACATCGGCCAGAGTGATCGCCAGCGTTGGCCAGGAGAGCAGCGCCAGCAGCAGAAGGGTGAGGCGGGCCATCATTCGCTCACCCCCAGCTTGTCGAGCAGCACCTGCGGTGAGGCGAGGCACATCTCGCCGCTCTGCTTGCTGACCGCCACCTGCACCGTGTAACCCTTGCTGGTACGCTTGCCGTTTTGCGGATCATAGAGGAGGTAATCGATCTTGAGGCGGTGCTGGTACTCGACCAGGGTGGCGCGTACCCGTACCGTCTGGCCAAAGCGCAGCGGGGCTATGTACTTCATCCGCACATCGATGACCGGCCACAGATAGCCGGAGGCCTCCATCTGCGGGTAGTTGTAGTCGATGCTATCGAGCAGGGCACAGCGGGCCAGCTCGATGTAGCGCAGGTAGTGGCCGTGCCAGGCGACGGCCATCATGTCCACGTCGTGGAAGGGGACGGTGACATCGACCTCGGCACTCAGCTGCCAGGGTTCAGACATGGGACACCTCGTCATAAATCGGGTAGTGACGTGCCTGCAGGCGGGCCATCATGGCGCGCAGTTCGGCCTCCAGCGGGCGATCTTCGCAGAGGAAGGGGTGATCGCGGCGTACTGCCTCGACAGTGGCAGCGAGCGCCGGACTGAGGGTGGTCAGGTCATTGCCCTGCAGGGCGAGGCGCAGCTCGACCCCCTGCACCGCCGCCAGCAGGCTGGCGCTGGCCACCTGTTCGGTCAGGGTCAGCACCCGCAGCGCATCGCGAGCGGCGATGGTGCCCATGCTCACTTTGTCCTGATTGTGGCACTCGGTCGAGCGCGAGAAGACGCTGGCGGGCATGGTGTGCTTGAGGGCTTCCGCAGTCCAGGCCGAGGCACCGATCTGCACCGCCTTGAAGCCGTGGTTGATAAAGCGGCGCTCGTCGCTTGTGCCGGAGAGGTTGCTCGGCAGCCCCTGATTGAACTTGCTATCGACCAGTTGGGCCAGCTGACGGTCGAGCAGATCGGCCAGATTGGCCACCGCCACCTTCATGCTGTCCATCGCCATGGCGATATGGCCGCCGTAGAAGTGACCACCGTGCATCACATGCTCCCCGTCACCGTCGATGAGGGGGTTGTCGTTGGCGCTGTTGAGCTCGTTTTCGATAAGCGTGCGCCACCAGGGCAGGCTGTCGGCCACCACGCCGATGACGTGCGGCGCGCAGCGCAGGGAGTAGCGATCCTGCAGCCGGTTGCTGTGGTGCGGCAGCTCGCCGCTTTGCAGATCGGCGCGCAGCCAGGCGGCGATCTGCTGTTGGCCCGGGTGGGGCTTGGCGGCAAACAGTCGCTCGTCAAAGTGGAAGGCGTTGCCCTCCATCGCCACGCTCACCAGCGCCGTGATACGGGTGCAGAGCCGCATCAGGTAGTCGCAGCGGGCATAGGCAAGGCAGGCGAGGGCCGTCATCACCGAGGTGCCGTTCATCAGCGCCAGTCCCTCTTTCGGGCGCAGCTGGAGCGGTGTGATGCCGAGCTCGCGATAGAGCTCGGCCGCGCTGGTCAGCTCCCCGTTGCGATAGATCTCGCGCTCGCCGATCAGCGCCGCCGCCACGTAGGAGAGCGGGGTGAGATCGCCGCTGGCACCGACCGATCCCTCTTCGGGAATGCGCGGCAGCAGGTCTTGCTCCAGCAGCCAGGTGAGCCGCTCGAGCAGGGGCAGGCTGACGCCGGAGACCCCCTGTGCCAGCGAGTTGAGGCGGGTAGCCAGCACGGCGCGGGTGGCGGCCAGACTCAGGTTCTCGCCCATGCCACAGCCGTGAAAGCGGGTCAGGTGCAGGGGCAGGGTATCGACCAGTTCGAGCGGTACCGCGCGGGTGACCGAGTCGCCATAGCCCGTGGTGACCCCGTAGATCACCCCCTCCTCGGCGAGCAGCCGGTCAAGATAGTCGGCACCGCGCTGGATGCGGGCCCGGAACTCGGGGGCCGGGTTGAGGCGTGGCGTGGCGCGCCGTTCGGCCAGCGCGACGACCTCTTCGATGGTGAGGGGGCGGGCCCCGAAATGGATCTCGTGCATGCCTTGATCAGTCCTGCTCATCGGTCAGATGCCAAAAGTCGAAAAAGTTGAACCACTCCAGCGGTGCACGCAGGCAGTGGTGTTCCAGCCGGTTGGCGTAGTGTTGCACCCGGGCCTCGAGCTGCTGCTGGCGTCCGGCACGCGGCAGGGGGGAGCCATCGGCAAACGGCTCGAAGTGCACCCGAAAGCGCCCCTGCTCCCGCAGCCCGAACATCAGGTAGGTGGGGCAGCCGAGGATGGCTGACAGCGCAAACGGGCCGAGCGGGAAGGGGGCCTTCGCACCGAGAAAATCGGCCCAGACCACCCGTTTCTCTTTGGTCACCGAGGTGCGATCGCCGACGATCACCACCCACTCCCCCGCCTCGATGCGCGATTTGAGCATGATGGCGGTATCGGCCCCCAGCTCCTGCACCTGCACCAGATTGAGGCCGGAGTCGGGATTCACCTCCTGCAGCAGGGCGTTGAAGCGGGCTGCGTGGCGGGTAAAGACCAGCGCCGTGATGCGTACCCCCTGCGCCTTGCTGCCAAGGGCGCGGCACAGCTCCAGATTGCCCAGATGGGAGCCGATGATGAGGGCCCCTTTGTCGCGAGCCGCCTCGTAATGGTGCGGGTTCACCAGCTCGATGTCGTCGAGGCCGATATCGCCGCGCCAGGCGGCCAGTTTGTCGAGTGCCGCCTCGCCAAAGCGCAGGAAGTGGCGCAGGCTCCCCACCGGTTCGGGCAGTGGCTGGTTGAGCTCGGTGGCGCGGGCGGTGAGGCGCGCCAGATAGTCGCGGGAGGCCTCGCGCTGGCTGCGACCAGTCAGCCAGAAGTAGCTGATCACCGGCAGCAGCAGAGCCTTGAAGCCGGGACGGCCGAGCAACCGGTAGCTCCAGAGCATGGTGCGGATGCCGAGCAGAGTGCCGCGCTCCGGGGTGCGTGACCAGTGTTCCCGTCCGCGCTTTAACAGCTGGCCGGGGGCGCGCAACAGGCTGGCAGCGCCGTCGCGCAGCAGGGTCAGCACCAGACGGGTGTGCATCCAGGAGATGCGCAGGTTGTCGTGCAGCGGGTTGAAATGGGAGAGGCCGTTCTCGGGGTAGTGCACCTTGACCGGAACAAAGCGCACCGCCACACCGCGCCAGTGCAGGCGCACCATGATCTCGATGTCGAAATCCATCCGTTCGCCGAGAGTGCACTGCTCAAGCAGCGCGCAGCTCGCCTCGACCGGATAGACGCGAAGGCCGCACATGCTGTCCTTAATCTCGAAGGAGAGCGTCTCAATCCAGACCCAGACGTGAGTCAGGTAGCGGCCGTAGAGGCGCCCCTTGGGCACGGTTTCATCGTATTCCGGGGCACCGGAGATGAGGGCCTGCGGGAAGCGCTCTGATTCGGCCAGTAGATCCGGCAGGCGGGAGAGATCGTGCTGGCCATCTGCATCGACCTGCAGGGCGTGGCTGAAGCCGCGCGCTCTGGCTGCCAGCAGCGCCGTCTTGACGGCGCCCCCCTTGCCCCGGTTGTGCGGATGGCGAAGCAACGTGACCCAGCCGGTGTGTTCGGTTGCCAGTTGATCGAGCAGGGCGGCCGCCGCTGGCTCGCTGCCATCATCGACCAGCAGGCAGGGGAGCTGGAGCGGCGCGAGTTCACGCAGCACGCCTGCGAGGGGGGCTGCGTGGTTGTAGCAGGGGATGATGATGCAGGGCGTCACGATAGCGTGATCCGTCCGCTGCTGGCGAGCGGCAGTGTATCGATATCCTCTGCGCTGCCGAGGCGATATTCAAAGCGCAGCTGGCCGTCGCCATGGGCGCGCAATACCAGCCAGCAGTCGTCATCCGGGCGCAGCGGGCGCTGGAACTTGAGCTGGTCCATCCCCTGAAACTCGCCTGCGAACAGCTTCTCTGCGCGGGCGAAGTGAATGGCCAGTTGCAGTTGGGTGACCCCGGGCAGCAGCGGTGCGCCGGGAAAATGGCCCGCAAACCAGGGCAGATCGGCATTCAGGTGCAACAGTAGCTGCACGCTATCGGAGGTGGCCTGACGTGCCAGCAGGGCGGGCAGCAGTGAACTATCCATCAGGTAAAGGCTCCGGGTTGTTGCGGTTGCAATGGCGTCTGGTCAAACGCCTGACGCAGCGCCACACCGTCGCGTTTGCCCGCGCCGGTCAGGGGCAGCGCCGGAAAAAGTCTGATGCTGCGCGGCAGTGCCACCGGCTCGAGCCACGGGCGCAGCTGCCGACGCAACTGTTGCAAGAAGGCGCCGTGGCCAAGGTGGGTGAAGCTTTGCATCCCCTGCTGGCTGAGTACCAGTGCGGCGCCAAGCACCTGACGTCCGCCCTGCTCAAGGGGCAACACGGCGGCATCGAGCACCCCCTCCAGCGCCTTGATGCGCTGCTCAACATCATCCAGAGAGATGCGTTTCTCCTCGAGCTTGACGATGCGATCGCGCCTACCAAGCAGGTGAAAGCGGCCAGCTGCGTCTTTGTCGCCATCGTCACACAGGGTGATGCGATCGCTGCCGACCCAGGGCTCGGCCTCATCCATAAAGGGGGAGTGCAGCAGCAGGGTCTGCTCCTCGTCACAGCTGACGGTGACACCGGCAAAGGGCGTCCAGGGGCAATCGGGGGCATGGCTCTGGCGCCAGCCAATACCACCAGTCTCGCTGCTGCCGTAGATCTCTACCGGCAAGGGGCCGAGCAGGGCTGCGCAGTGGCGAGCATCTTGATAGGCGAGCGGGCCGCCGGAGGAGAAGACCAAGCGGCAGCCGCGGGTATCAAGGGCCGGGTCGAGCCGCGACAGGAAGGCGGGTGAGCTGACCAGCGCCCACGGCTCTGTCTGGTCGGCCAACTGCTCCGGGTAGTCGGTCTGGCGGCGGGCAAACGGAATGCCGAGCGCCAGCGGCAGCAGGATGCGAAAGAGCAGGCCGTAGATGTGCTGGTGGCTGACGCAGGAGAAGAGTCGTGCTCCCTCAAGGTGTTCGTGCCACAGGGCGGTCTGGGTACGCACCTCGGCCTCGATCAGTGGCCAGCGTTTGGTGATCCCCTTGGGCTGGCCAGTCGAACCGGAGGTGTAGAGGGTGATCTCGGGGGCCTGCGTCGCTATCGGTTCTGCGACTGGCAATGGCTCAGCGGCTGTGACGGCGTCGATGGGCAGCATGGGGCAGGGGAGCTGCAGCGGCTCATCGCAGAGCAGCCCATCGAAGGCATCTTGATCCAGCAGCTCCTGCAAGCCGGCGAGACGCTGGTGGCCGGGCAGTACTATGGCTCGTCCAGCTATGGCGCAGGCGAGCAGCGCCTGACAAAAGTGGTAACTGTCGCTGGTGCAAATGGCCCAGCGCTGCGCTGGTAGTGTAGCGAGCTGGCTGGCGAGCAGCCCGGCGCTCTGGCGCAACTGCGCCAGCGTCCACGCGCGTTGGCCGTCAAAGGTGACGACGCGGTTGCCATCTGCCTGCAGCAGTTCATCGAACAGGGTCATATGTTACCCCGTCTCATCACGCGCTGGCGCACCAGCCATTCGCCGCCCATCAGTACGCCCATCAGCAGATAGCTGACCAGCCCGTTGTAGAGACTCCAGAGCGCCAGATCGCCGTGCCAGACTGTCCAGCCTGCGCAGAGGCCGTTGCCGATAAAAAAGAGGCACCACACCCGGGTCACCTTGCGGGTGTAGCGGATCCCCTGCTCGGGCAGATCCGGGGTGGTGAGGCGGGCCAGCTGTTCGACCAGGGTCATAGGTTGACCAAGACTCCAGCCAAATACCCCCAGCAGGGTGGCGTTGACGGCAATGGGGTAGTAAAGCAGCCAGTCGTGCTCGCGAAACCAGAGGTTGAGGCCGATCAGCAACAGGCCGACGGCGCCGAGCCAGCGGGTCGCCCAGCGCCATGTGCCCGGCAGGGCTGCACCGGCAAACAGGCGAATGGCAAACAGCGGCAACAGCAGCAGGGCCAGCCAGCTCTTTTCCCCGTGCGACAGGCCGAGGTAGACCAGCAGGGGATAGAGCAGCAGCAGGGCACCCGCCAGCAGGTTGATGCGACCCATTACTCGGCGAGCAAGCGTTCGACGGCGTCGACTACGTCGGCGACGGTGCGTACCGACTTGAACTCTTCCGGTTTGATCTTCTTGCCGGTCAGTTTTTGCAGGTGCACCACCAGATCGATGGCGTCGATGCTGTCGAGCTCGAGCTGCTGGTAGAGCTGGGCATTCAGGGTCACGTCCTCGGGGTCGATTTCGAACAGCTCGACCAGGGCGCGGCGAATTTCGTTGAAGATCTCATCTCTGGTCATGGTGATTATCCCCGCTGTTGGTTGACGAGGGCAGCCAGGGCTGCAACAGAGGCGAAGTGACGACGGGTATTCTCGTCATCAGCCGAGAGCACGATGCCGTAGCGTCCCTTGATAGCCAGTCCCAGCTCCAGCGCATCGATGGAGTCGAGCCCGAGGCCGTCGTTGAAGAGCGGGGCGTCGGTGTCGATATCGGCAGTCGTCATGCCTTCAAGGTTGAGGCTGTCGATGATCAGTTGTTTGATTTCTTCAGTTAATGTTTGTTGCATCTTGAGTCCATACAGGGGCTGATTGGGCCGGGCTCAATACCCGTTTGAAATAGTGAGTGAGATGGCGCGCGGCCAGCGAAGGGCTCTCTTCGCGCGGGAGCAGATCCCGAGCCAGACACTGAGGCAGAAACTCTACCGTAAAGAGTGGCTTGTGCTCCGGCACCTTGAACCATTTGTGCTGTTTGGTCAGAAACGGGGCCGAGCAGTGAATGCGAACCGGTTGCAGCTTGGCCTGGCAACGCACCGCCAGATGGGCGGCGCCGCGCTGCAGTTGCAGCGGCTCGCCGGGGGTTGTGCGGGTGCCTTCCGGGAAGACCAGCAATACCGCGCCTTGCTGCAGGCGTTCACAACAGACCGGCAATAATGTTTCGGCCGCAGCATTGGGAATATAACCGGCGGCCCGCACGATACCGGCGACAAACGGATTATGCCAGAGCGCCTCTTTGACAATACAGTCACACTCCGGCATGTGGGCTGCCAGCAATACATAATCGAGCAGGCTGGGGTGGTTGGCCAATACCAATACGCCGCTCAATTGTTGGGGCATATTGGTGAAGCGATAATCCAGCACCCTTAATTGCTTGAGCACATTAAGGAAGAAACGAAAACTTATTCTGATGGTGCTCTGGGCAAGGTGGCGACGTGTTTCACCGCGCACAAATAACCAGAGCAGTGGAAACCAGACCAGCGTCAGCAACAGGCAGCCAATTCCGAACAGAGTAAAACCCAGCATGGTGCCAAACAGGCGCCAGCACTGATTCAATTTCGCTGCCATAGCCACTCCCTGCGACCGTCGGAAATCCGAAATTGCGGCGTGTCGGTCAGCAAGGCGCGCCAGCAATCGAGCGCGCCGCTCTTGCCGGTTGCGCCAGCGTCCGTCGCCACTGCGTCCCCCTGCCATTCATCGCCCTGACTCAGCAACAGCGCCACCGCATGGGGCGGCGGTTCATCGCCAAGCCAGGGTTGGTTAAATGTCGGCAGCGACCCCTCAAAGGCCACCACCAGTACCCGCTCCATACCGTCGGCGAGCATGCCGATGGCCTCCTGCAGGGCGGCGGCAAACGTGCCGCTACCGGCTGCCAGCGAGCTCATGGGGATGGCGTGCTTGCCCTGAATGGAGGTGAGTCCGGCGGCCGTGTTGTGTACGGATTGGGAGAAATCGGTAGGAGAGAGGCTGCGCGCCTGTGCCAGTGCCGTCAGCAAGCCGATGGAGCGTTCCAGCTCCCCGTGGCGGCTGGCAAACACGGCCCCCTCGACGGCATGGCGCGACATCATATCGAGCGCCACCTCCACGGCGAGGCGTCCACCCAGGCTCATACGCCGTGCCACCATCATCGGGATGTGGGGTGTGGTCAATGGCATTTGTGCTGGCATGGTGCCCTCCGCCATCCATGCAAGCCACTGCTCCCGGGTGGAGAGACCCGGCGCCAGCGCGCAGCTTTCAACGATGGAAAAAGAGGGGTTCTTGTACACGAAATGACCTTGACAGGATGATGCTAACAGGGAGGCTCGATCACGTTCGCAGAGGCGATTAAGCTCCAGTTAAGGATTTGAATAGGATGTGCATATTACCACCATTTCACATCAAGAACAGGGGCAAGCAGTGACGCAAGTTGCAACTATAAAGAAAGTATTCACCTTCACCTTTATTTATTGAAAGGACACACATTTTATTGTCTCATTGGGTCGGCTTTGACAGGTTCCAATTACAAAAGGTTACAAAAAATGAAGATGCTCAAAATTATTCTTGGCGCATTAACGCTGGTGCTGGTTGCTGGCTGTTCAACTTCCCGGCCGGTCATGAATATGACCAATAGTCTGGTTCCGCCCAACCTCAGCGAACAGGATGTTTCTCGCGCCATTATTAATGCCGGTGTGAGCAAGACCTGGATCATGCGTGAAGAGCGTCCAGGGTTAATTACGGGTCATATTCAGGTTCGTCAGCATCAGGCTAATATCAGCATTCCTTATAACACCACTAACTATTCCATTAATTATGTGAGCAGTGTCAATTTAAATGACAAAGGTAAAGGAAAAATCCACCGTACCTATAACCGCTGGATTAACGGTCTGAACCAGGAAATTCAACTTGAGCTGAAACGCGCCAGCAGTAACAAGTAAGGTCGGTTTATTTTGAATCACTATCAGTCGGATCGTTATAACGCACTGGATGCCATCAGCCAGGCCCAGCGTATCGCCTTTGCTCCCATGCTGTTTCAGGCTGCCTGGAGTTTGCGCGAGTTTGGCATTCTGGCGTTTCTTGCCAAAGAGCGGCAGGGGGCGACCGCAGCGCAGATCGCCGAGGCGACCGGCTTGACCGAGTATGCGGTGAGCGTGCTGCTCGACATGGGGCTGGGTGGCGGCATCTGTCACCTCAACGGAGAGTGCTACCAGCTGGACAAGGTGGGCCACTATCTGCTGAGTGACCCCATGACCCGGGTCAACATGGATTTTGTCCAGCACGTCTGTTACAAGCCCCTTGCCCATCTGCAACAGGCCATCGAAAGCGGCACGCCTGCCGGGCTCAAGGAGTTTGGCGACTGGTCAAATCTCTATGCCCACCTGAAGGATCTGCCGGAGCCGGCACGAAGCAGCTGGTTCCGTTTTGATCACTTCTATTCGGATTGGGCGTTCAAGCAGGCGCAGGATCTGGTACTCGGATATGAGCCGAGCCATATCTACGATCTGGGGGGAAATACCGGCAAGTGGGCTATCTCGTGCGCCCAGCGCAGTCCCGAGTTGCAGGTGACCATTCTCGATCTGCCCGAGCAGATCGCCATGGCCAGCGAGCAGATCCGGGCTGCCGGGCTGGCCGAGCGGGTGCACGGTTATCCTGTCAATCTGCTGTCGGAGCAAGCGCTGCCCGGTGAGGCGGACATCTGGTGGATGAGCCAGTTTCTCGACTGCTTCAGCCACGACGAGATTGTCGCCATGCTGCGGCGGATACGGAGCAACATGAAGGAGGGGGCCAGGTTGTGTATCCTGGAGCTCTTTTGGGATCGACAGCCGTTCGAGGCAGCGAGCTTCAGTCTCAATGCTACCTCCCTCTACTTTACCTCTCTGGCTAATGGCAACAGCCGCTTCTACCACTCCAAGGAGTTGTACCAGTGCCTGCGTGAAGCCGAGTTCCATGTCGAGGATGATCACGACATTCCGGGACCGGGCCATACCCTGCTGGTTGCCAAGCCATTGTGATAACGCCAGGAGAAGTGACAAACGTGAGCACTGTACAGATGAAAACCGTTCTGTTGATTGCAGGTGTGTTGCTGGCGGGGTGTGCCGAGATGAAGGGGGTTGGCCGAACGATTGGCCATACCTCCCGCGATGTCACCCGGGAGATAGGTCATACGACCCGAGATGTGACCAAGGAGATAGGTCACGGCACGCGCGATACCGTCAAGGGCATCGGCAACGAGATCAAGAACATGTGACATCAGGAGGGCCAACAGGGCCCTCCTTTCATTTGGGCTTGCTTACAATGCTGCGGCGATGCGGGCGCCGAGGGCAGCGTTGTTCAGCACCAGCTGGATATTGGCGGCGAGTGAGTTGCCGCCGGTCAGCTCGCAGACGCGGGCCAGCAGGAAGGGGGTAGATGCCTTGCCCTTGATCCCCTGCTCATCCGCTTCATGCAGCGCTTGGGCAATGGCTGCGTCGATATCGGCTTTAGGCATGGCGTGTGCGGTCGGGATGGGATTGGCCACCACGGCGCCGCCCGCCAGTCCCAGCTCCCACTTGAGGCGCAACGCCTCGGCGATGGCTGCCGGACTCTCCAGTCGATAATCAACCTTGAAGCCGCTCTCGCGGGTGTAGAAGGCGGGCAGCTCGCCCGTTTGATAGCCGATCACCGGCACCCCTTGCGTCTCCAGATATTCCAGGGTCAGCCCGATATCGAGGATCGACTTGGCCCCCGCACAGACCACGGCGACCGGCGTCTGCGCCAGCTCCTGCAGATCCGCCGAGATATCGAAGGTCTCCTGCGCGCCGCGATGTACCCCGCCAATGCCACCGGTGGCAAAGACCCGGATCCCCGCCATGGCGGCGATGATCATGGTGGAGGCGACCGTGGTGGCCCCCATC
This sequence comes from Aeromonas finlandensis, assembly GCF_000764645.1. Classification (GTDB taxonomy): domain Bacteria; phylum Pseudomonadota; class Gammaproteobacteria; order Enterobacterales; family Aeromonadaceae; genus Aeromonas; species Aeromonas finlandensis. The sequence continues at coordinate 16,590 of NZ_JRGK01000040.1, read as the reverse complement.
CCCTTGCGCGCCAGCACGAACGGGATGTCGCGACGGCTGCACTTGGTCACGTCGTGGCCAGCCCGGCCCAGCGCTTCCAGCGCCCCTGCATCCAGACCCACCTTGAGGCGGCCGTCGAGGATGGCGATGGTGGCCGGAATGGCGCCGTTATCGCGCACCACCTGCTCCACCTGACGGGCCGTCTCCACGTTCTGCGGATAGGGCATACCGTGGGAGATGATGGTGGATTCGAGGGCGACCACCGGTTTACCAGCGGCCAGCGCGGCAGCAACTTCCGGTTGGATATCGAGGTAAGGGTTCAGCATGAGTACTCCTCCAGTATGCGGTCAACGGCGGTCTTGCTCAGACCGGAAAACACGGTATCGGAACAATTGACGGTGAGGGCGGCGCAGCCCAGGGCAAAGCGGGTGGTTTGGGCTATGTCGAGCGCTTGCAGCCAGGCGTGGGCGAGACCGGCCATAAAGGCATCCCCGCCGCCGGTGACGTTGAGCACCGGACTGCCCAGTACCGGCAGGTGGCCCTGTTGCTCGCCATCGCTGTAGAAGATCCCCTGTTCACCCAGGCTGAGGAACAGCCGCTTGACCCCGGCGCGGTGGAACCAGGCGGCCGCCATGGGCCAGGTTTCGGGCCCGGCGATGGTCATACCGCACAGCTGCTCTGCCTCGCTGCGATTGGGTTTGAGGGTGTGGATCTTGCCAAGCCAGGGGCGGATCTTCTCCACCTTGGCCACCGAGACGGTATCGACAAAGATGACGTGCTCTCCCTGCCGCTCGAACAGCCAGTCGAGAGTGTGGATGGCCAGATTGGTATCGAGTACCCAGAGTCGGGCTCCGCCGAGAAAGCCCCCGAGCGGGGTCAGGCGGGCAGGGGTGAGCTGCTCGATGATGGCCATGTCGTTGATGGCGCAGCTCATTTCGCCGCTGCCATCATGCAGGCTCAGATAGCAGGAGGTGGTGTGGCCATCGAGCACCAGGGTCTGGCGTACATCGACGCCAGCCCGCTGGCTCACTTCCAATAGGTGGTGGCCATACTGGTCGTTGCCGACCGCAGTCAGCAGCCGGGTATCGCTGCCCAGCCGCGCCAGATTCTCGGCGATATTGCGGCCGACACCGCCCGCCGAGGTGCGCACCTTGCCCGGATTGGAGTCGCCGAGCAGCAGGTTGTCGTGGCTGGTGCCGCAAATATCCATATTGGCACCGCCGATCACCACCACGTAGGGGCCTTCTCGCAACACATAACCTCTGCCCTGCACATACCCCTGCCGGATCAGGCTGGAGATGTGGCTGGCCAGTGCGGAGCGGCTGATGCCGAGGCGATCGGCCAGATCCTGCTGGGCAATCATGGGATCCTGACGCAGCAGGGCGAGGATCTCTTGTTCACGCTCAGTCATAGACAAACATCCATTTGCAAACGTTTGTCTATTATTTCAGGTAAACGTTTGCCCGCTATCGGGTTGTATAAAAATTGTCTGCTGGCGCACAAAAAATCATCATCTGTGACCGGGGATGTTGAGTTCAGGATGGATTGCGGACTTTTTGCGAGTGGGGTTCAGTATTGCTGCTTATAATGGCCGTCGTAACATAAGGAGAAGTGATGAAAACGCGAGGTTTGTGCTGCGTGGGGCTGGTCAATCCCAAGTCCCCGGAAAATGTCGGTTCCGTGATGCGGGCGGCCGGTTGCTACGGCGTGGACGAGGTTTACTACACAGGTAACCGCTTCGAGCTGGCGCGTCGCTTTGCTACCGACACCAAGCAGATGGTGGAGAAGATCCCGTTGCTCGGCGTCGATGATCTGCTGGCATTCATGCCGGAAGGGTGCGTCCCCGTGGTGGTTGATCTGATCGACGGCGCCACGCCACTCCCTGACTATGTGCATCCCGAGCGCGCCTTCTATATCTTCGGGCCTGAGGATGGCACCCTGGATCCCGCGCTCTACGGGGCGGTAAAAGATGTGGTCTATGTGCCGACCCAGGGCTGCATGAATCTGGCCGCTTCGGTCAATGTGATCCTCTATGATCGGTTGGCGAAGGGATACCGGCAGCCCTGAGCCGTGGAACGGTCAAGGGCCGTCAAACCGCAATGGAGAACGTGCTGTTCATTGGCAGCTTGCTGGAGGCAGATGCCGCCGGAAGCTCTGGTTCTTCCTTGCCGTCTGCTCCTGCTTTCTTGGCGTTTTCAGCTTGCAGCCGAGCGATGTCAGCCATGATCAGTGCCAACTGTTGTTGCAGCACTTTTATCTGCTCTTGTCGGAGTTTTGCGGACTCTTTATCAGTTGGCGCATCATCCCCATTGGGTTTTGTCAGGGCGCTGATCTGCTTTTGAATTTTTGCCGCCCTGGCCTGCAATTGCGCAATTTTTCCTTGGGGTTCGCCAGATTGCTTGCTGCCTATGGCGGCTGGATCGCTGTGACCGATAGCGGAGGATGGTAAGGAAATTTGCATGCCGTCTCCTTGAGGATTTTTATGAATGACTCCTGCTATCGGCCAACCCTCGGGACAATTCACTACGTTTCTTGCTATCGCTGCATTAGTTGCGATCTTCCCTGACTTTCTGCTCTTGCGCGTCGATAAAGCCGCGATAGTAGTCATAGAGCTGATAGCGCTTATAGATATCGGCCAGGGTGCCATTGCGGATCAGCTTCACCATCCCTTGATCCCAGAGTTGCAATATTCTCTCCCCTTGTTGGGTGTCGGCAAAAATAGGGTAGGTCGGGATCCAGCGCAGGAAGGTACGATACATATTGGCTGGGGTGTCATCGGCCGCGTAGAGCACGCCAGCGGTCAGGTAATAGCGATAGCGCCCTTTGTCGAGCAATTGGAGCGCCAGTTCATGGCTGTCGACTTCATGCCACTGCATGGTGACCGGAATATATTTATCGAACGCCCAGCCACGTCGCCATAGTACAGATTGTCCCTGCAGGCTCTTTTCCCCCTGCCATTGGGGTTGCCACTGCTTGAGCATCAGTACCGTCAGATCGTCGGCCGAGGCGGGATAATCAGGTTGCCGCACACCTGCCAGTTCGTCTTGATAGACGCCCATCGCCATATCCCCCCCTTGTTGGGCAATCACCGCCAGAGCCCGTTTATAAGGCACGATATGGGGGATGACCTGATAACCGTGGGGTTGGTAGATAGCGCGCACCAGATCGAGATAAATGCCCTTGCCATCTGGTTGGCAAAAGCCGGGCCAGTCATCGCAATAGACCTGGATGGACTCTGCGCGGCAGTTAACAGCGCCGCACAAACAACAGAGCAACAGACAACCGATGCGTAGCATGGTCAGTGCTGGCCTCGCGCAAGCAGGAGTGAAGAAGCAGATAACCTGTTTTATACCATGGCCTCTATCGTGGTGGCCTATAGAAAAAAGCGCTAATGCTTTATTTTGCGACAGGGTCGAGGGTTATTTGCAGTCGGGTTGTTATGATCGGGGAAAGATTCAATAGTACCCCAATCAGTAGAGGAGACTGCATTATGCCATCGATAAAAACTCTGCTATGTCCTGTCGATTTTTCCCAAATGTCCCGGGCAGTACTCGACTATGCCGTATTTATGGCGCAGAGCCATCAGGCCCAGCTCAAGCTGATCCACGTGGTTGATCAACTGCACGGTTTTGACAGCTACAAAATTCTTCATATGACCGCAGTCGAGATCACCCATGAAATGGAACGCCAGGCCAGAGCCCAGCTGAAAGAGCTGATCGCCACGCTTCCCATCCCCGCAACCTTTGATATCCGGTTTGGCCGTGCGGCAGATGAGATCATCCTTCAGGCCAAGGGGGATGAGGTTGAGCTGATTGTGATGGGTAGCCACGGTCGCTCCGGGATCAGCCATCTGCTGGTCGGCAGTGTTGCAGAATCTGTGGTGCGTCATGCACCCTGCCCTGTACTGGTGGTGCGTCAATAACGCGCCCCGTTTAGTGCGATAAGCGTAATAAACAAGGCCAGCGACAGCTGGCCTTGCCTTTTCTAACCGTGGGCGTAGATGACACTCCCCCCCTTGATGGTATCTATGATGGCTCTGGCCTGCTCCTGAGGCAGGGCGGGGCAGCCCCAACTGCGGCCCAGCTTGTCATATTTGCGCAGATGGGTCGGGCTGGCATAGGTGGCGCCATGCACCACGATGGCACGTTTGCGGGCATTGCTGTTCTGGCCGGGGGTGAGGCCATCCAGTCGCAGGGAGTAACCGTGCTTGCCCAGATAGGTCTCCGCCGTGCGATAGACCCCGAGGGAGCTTTGCCGGGAGTTGAGCTGGTTGGAAAAGCGTTCTGCCTCCAGCTCGCCGGAGTTGCGACCATGGCTGACCCAGGTGTGATAGAGCAGCTTGTGGCGTTTCATGTCGATGACAAACAGCCTGCGCTGGGTGGAGGGCTTGCTGTAGTCAATGATGGTGAGAATGGATTTGCGCTTGTGGCGCACGCTTTGATAGCTGTTGAGTGCCTGACGAAAGGTCTGTTTGTCGAGTTTGCCCGCCAGACCCAGCTGACGGTAAAGCGTCTGATCCCCGCTGGCGTGGGCCGGAGCGCTCGCTATGAGGGTGCCCAGCAGCAAGCTCCACAGTAACCACCATCCTTGCAAGCCAATATTATTCCTGCGCTGTCGTGTCATCCGTGAATTACTCCTTTGAGCCATCTCTGCCAAACGTGCAGATATTGCCAGCAATCCGCTCGATAGTTATATGCAAGGTGCTGAAAAGGCGCAATAAAAAAACCGGCCGCAGAGCGGCCGGAAGTAATTCAAACAGTAGACATTGGTATCACAGGGTATAACTGACTTCTAAATCCTTAGAAGTTGTACTGCAGAGCCACACCAACTACGTCGTCAGTGTTCTGGCCCAGTTTGCTGGTGCCGGAAACCGCACCGTCGTCCAGCAGGTTGACCTTGTAGTCAACGTAGGCATTGAAGTTCTCGGTGAAGTTGTACCAGGCACCGATGGATACGTATTCGGTCAGGGTGTCATCGAAGCTGATATTGGTGTCATTCTTCACGTCGGTGCGCAGGTAAGCCAGGGATGGCTTGAACTTGCCGATGGTGTACTGGGCTACCGCTTCGTAACCATCGCTCTTCTCGGCATAGCCGTTCTTGACGAAGATGTGATCTTCACCGTGAGCATAGGTAGCAGCCAGGTAGAGGTTGCCAGATGCATATTTGGCACCGAAGCCCATCAGTTTGGCATCGCTGTCAGCACCGAAGGCTGCAAATTTAACCTGGTCTGCAGTTTTGCCAGCCTGGTTGTAGGCAGCGGACAGACCCAGGCCCATATCGAAGTCATAAGCAGCAGCTACTGCAAAGCCTTCTTTGGAACCTTTTGACCAAGAGGTCAGGGAGCGATCAGCATTCTGGGCAGTGTTGTTACCAGTGAACTGGGCACCCAGGGTCAGACCGTTCTGGTTGAACATGTACTTGGCTACGCCGTTGGTGCGGCCGGTACCGAATACTTCGGTGCCTTTACCCAGGCCGTCACCGCCCCACTCGGGCAGTACGTCGGTGTAGTCGTTCACGATACCAAACAGGCCATCCTGACGACCGTAGCTGAATGCGCCGAAACGGTCGTGCTTGATGCCAGCGTAGGCATAACGCAGTTCATCGTTATCGGAACCGGAGGTCGGCAGGTTGTACTCGGCAAAACCGAACGCCTTCATTTCGGGGGCAATCTTGGTCTCGCCGCGCATGTTTACACGGAAATAGCTCTGATCTCCTTCGGCTGCGTTGTTGTCAGTACCGTAGTAAGCACCTTGCGCACGGCCACCGATCTCCAGCTTGGTATCGTTCTGGTTGTAGACGGTAGCAGCATGGGCGCCGCTGGCCAGCAGCAGGCTGGAGATGGCAATAGTCAGTGCAGACTTTTTCATATGCTTTATTCCTCTGATGTAAACACTTGGACCTGTACCGGTCCTTGTTGGTTCGTGATCGGATTAGAGCCGATGGGGACAAGGTAGAGGCATTAACCTTGACTGGAGCTGAATCAGGGGCGGGTTACCAGTTGATGACAATATTGTCATCATTGGCGAGCATGAAGGTTGTCTTGTTTTTTATTTAATAATCAAAGTGTTAGTTTTTGTCGTTAGGTGGTCACACTGGCATCAGGTGACCACCGGCTATCAGATTTCAGGCGGGCTTTTGCCACAGGGTCAGCAACAGATCCTGTTCCAGCTCATCCGGGCCCTGCTGGATAAAGGCGTGACGTTGTTCAGCGGTCGCGCGCCAGCCGAGGCGGCTGGTGTCCAGAATAAAACTGCGCATGTGCTGATCCAGAGTGAGGGAGAATTGGCAGCGTTGTTGTCCCAGCGCTGTCAATCCTGCGAGGGTTGGCCAGCTGAGGGGGTGTTCCATACTCACCGGGTTCAGGCTGACCCGCAGTTGCCACTGATGACGGGGGCCTGGCTGCAGATAGAGCAGATAGCCACCGGGGGCGAGCCAGTCGGCCAGCTGTTCGCTCCTGATCTTGAGATCGTTGACCAGCAATACCTGTGCAGTGCCGGGTTGCAGCGGGGCTCTGGCCGGATCGGCGATGACAAAGCTGGCATCCGGTTGGGCCTTGTTGGCTGCGAAGATGGTGTTCTTGGCGATATCGATGCCAGCAAATTGCCAGCCGGGCAGCCGTGCCGACAGTGCCCGACAGTAGTACCCTTCACCACATCCCAGGTGGATCAGCTCTTGTGGCGGCAGAGGCGCCAGCAGGGTGGTGATCGCTTCGACCAACGGCAGTTGATGTCCCGCTTCCAGAAAATGGTGTTTGGCACGCATCAGGGCGCGACTGTCGCTGTCTTTGGGGTTCTTCTTGCCGGGGATCAGATCCAGATAACCTTCCGGTGCCGGATCAAAGTGGTGTTTGTTGTCGCAATAGTGCCCCTTGGACGCTTCATGAAGGTGGAGCGGGCTGCGGCAACGTGGACATTGAAGGTGCATAGAAACTCTCTTGGCGAACGCAGGTACGGGGAAGGGCGTTCGGTATTATAGGGAAGAGGATCAAAAAAGGCTGCCGTAGCAGCCTTTTTTGTCCCGTGGCCTTTATCAGGCCATCGGATGGGTCATCAGCGGGTGCCGAATACCACTATGGTCTTGCCGTGAGCAGAGATGAGCTCCTGCTCTTCCAGCATCTTGAGGATGCGGCCCACGGTTTCACGGGAGCAGCCGACGATCTGGCCGATCTCCTGACGGGTGATCTTGATCTGCATGCCATCCGGGTGAGTCATGGCATCCGGCTGCTTGGCCAGGTTGAGCAGGGTTTGGGCGATCCGGCCGGTCACATCCAGGAAGGCGAGGTTACCCACTTTCTGGCTGGTGTGCTGCAGGCGCTTGGCCATCTGACCAGAAAGGCGCAGCAGAATGTCCGGGTTGACCTGGATCAGCTGGCGGAACTTTTTGTAGGAGATCTCTGCGACTTCGCAGGAGCCCTTGGCACGAACCCAGGCGGAGCGCTCCGGATTCTCGTTCTCTTCGAACATCCCCATCTCGCCCAGGAAGTCGCCCTGGTTCAGATAGGAGAGGATCATCTCTTTGCCCTCATCGTCCTTGATCAAGACGGCCACAGTGCCCTTGACGATGTAGTAGAGGGTCTCCGCTTTTTCACCCGCATGGATCAGGGTGCTCTTGGCGGGATACTTATGAATGTGGCAGTGCGACAAGAACCATTCCAGGGTGGGATCGCTTTGCGGTTTGCCAATAACCATGAGAATTCCTCTGTAGTGTCTTTTTATGGACTTGTGCGTCCGGGCAAGCTGCCAATCTTGCCATTCCTTGTATTAGTCGCAGTAGGATAAGAGCCTTTGCCTGTGCTGACAAGGCTTTGCGGGCTTTTGGAAGAGCCCTTTGAGTAATGCCTACTGCGCCGCTTTGGCCATTCTAGGGAAGATAGAGGTCGGAGATGTTGATTTTGATCTATTTCCATCCCAACTATCGCGCCCCTCCTCATGAAACGGGTGGCAGGGAGATGCCGCTTGCCGGATGGCTGGGGTATGCTAGGTACATCATAAACATGGCGATAACACGAGGATGAGTGAGATGAAAGCCAAGGTCAGCTGGGTCGAAGGGATGAAATTTGTGGGGGAGAGCGAGTCCGGTCACCAGGTGATCCTGGATGGCGCCAATCCGGGTGAGGGGGCCAGCCCGATGGAGATGATCCTGCTGGCGGTCGGTGGCTGCAGCTCCATCGATGTGGTCTCCATCCTCGAGAAGGCGCGCCAGTCGGTGACCGCTTGTCATGTTGACGTTTGTGGCGAGCGGGTGGAGAGTGTGCCCCGGGTGTTTGAAAAGATTAACCTGCACTTTGTGGTGACGGGCAGCAACTTGGCGGATAAGCAGGTCGCCAGAGCGGTGGACCTGTCGATGGATAAATACTGTTCTGTGTCCCTGATGTTGGAAAAAGCGGTACAAATTACTCATAGTTATCAAATTGTTGAAGCTTGATAACTGACGATTGTTTCGTTGGAGCCCTGGCATAAGGCCGTCACGCAAGGCCACTGCACAAGGCCATTACATAAGGAAAGTGCAATGAAAAAAATGATCGCTCTGCTTCCCCTGCTGGGTCTGGCTGCATGTACCAGTCCACAGCCCACCCAGTATCAGTACAGCCAATACCAGTGCGGCGAAGAGGTGCTGGCCATCACCTATGATGCCCAGGCTGACATGGTGCAGTTCCCCTATGCCGGGGTTTATCACAAGCTGGCTCGGGTAGAGTCGGAGTCTGGCGCCAAATATTCCGACAGCGTCACCACCTTCTGGAATCAGGACAAGCAGGCGATCCTGAGCCAGAAAGGGGTCACACTACTGACCTGCAAGCTCAAATAAATCGCCGGGTTGTCATGATGGGGTGAGTCATCCCTCTCCGCTCCGGCAAGGAGTAGCAGATCAAAAAGAGCGGCTTGTCATTCGGCAAGCCGCTCTTTTTATTGATGTCGTCTGGTCAACGTCATGATGGCAGCATCAGTGGGTCGGCACAGATCCCAGCAGTTTTGCTGCCAATAGGTGGCTGAGCGCTTGGCGCTGGCTCTCGGCAACGGGCGCATCGCTGGCTAGCGAGATGACGCTGCCCCAGACGGCCTTCTGGGTTTTCCGGTCGAGCAACGCAATGACCAGGGTGCCCTTGTGCTCATCGGGCGAGGCTTGTACCCCCGGGGTCATGCCGAGGCGGGAGAATATCTGGTCATCGCTGATATCCTTGCCACCCGCCACGCCGATGGCAATCCAGAGATCTGCCTCATCAAGAGGCACGCTCTGCCATCCCCGACCATTGAGCTGCTGGCTGACGGCCTGTTGCATCGGCTCCAGCCACCCTTCAGCCCGTTCGCCGGCAAACTGGTACTGCTCGGCCAGGGCATAACGCGGGGTGGCGCCATAAGTCCAGCTGCCCAATGAGCGCACCACCATGGTGCCAGCTTCCAGCGTGGGAGCTGACGGTCCGCTGCTGCAACCGCCCAGCAGGGCAAGCAGCACCACAGAGAGAGAGGCAAACCGCATTGTGAGCTCCTTTGTGTCAGGTTATTTTGCCGGTTTCGAGCAGTTGCTGGATAAGAGGCTTGAGGATCAGCTCCATCGCAAAGCCCATCTTGCCGCCCGGTACCACGATGGTGTTCATCCGCGACATGAATGAGCCGTCGATCATCGACAGCAGGTAGGGAAAATCGACCTGCTTGATGCCGCGAAACCGGATCACCAGCATACTCTCGTCCAGACTCGGGATCACCTTGGCGCTGAAGGGGTTGGAGGTATCTACCGTTGGTACCCGCTGGAAGTTGATATGGGTGCGCGAAAATTGCGGGGTGATGAAGTTGATGTAGTCATCCATGGAGCGAACGATGGAGTCGGTCACCGCCTCGCGGGAGTGTCCCCGCTCCGAGGTATCGCGAATAAGCTTCTGGATCCACTCCAGATTGACGATGGGTACCACGCCGATCAGAAAGTCCACGTGGCGTGCCACATTATGATCCTCAGTGACCACACCGCCGTGCAGCCCTTCATAGAACAGCAAATCCGTGTCGCTGGGCAGATGCTGCCAGGGGGTAAAGGTGCCGGGCATCTGGTTGAAGGGGACCGCTTCGTCGAAGCTGTGCAGATAGCGGCGATATTGGCCGGTGCCATCATGCCCATAGCCCTGAAAGAAGCTCTCCAGCAGCCCGAAATCATTGGCCTCCGGCCCGAAATAGCTGATATGGCGCCCCTGTTCGCGCGCCTTGCGGATCGCCACATCCATCTCCGGTCGGGTGTAGCGGTGAAAACTGTCACCTTCCACTACCGCCGCCGTATAACCCAGTTGATGAAACATGGAGCGAAAGGCATTGGTAGAGGTGGAGGTGCCGGCACCGGACGAACCGGTGACTGCAATAATAGGGTGCTTGGCCGACATGGGATTCTCTCTTCCTTGGGAGTTCCGTTATAAGGTCAGACTTTCGGTTTGGTCAAGGCTGGTCGATGAAGCGATCCTTCATCACGATATTCACCGATTCATGCAGTTCGCTATAGACGATGACCGCCTTGCCTTGCTGTAATTGCTCTCTTACCGCGTCGACTTTGACGCCAAGCGGCACATCCTGCTCCCCATACTCGGTTCCCTCCTGCAGCACAAAGTGCTCGATCAGGTTGGTCAGGGTGTCGCCGTCCAGTTCTTGCCAGGGAATGATCATTTAAAGGTCTCACAGCAAAAGAGGTGATCGTCAGGCTATTGTTGTGTTGAATCCCGTCAGTGCAACCTTTTTATTTTCTTTGGAGTCCGTGCATGCTGTCTGCTGCGCAACTGAGTACACCGCCAACGCTGGTTGCCCACCTTGATCAGGCGCGCCGGCACGCGATTGCGCGCGGTATGGTGTGGTTCTGGTTATTGCAATGGCTGATGGTGATGTTTCTTGCGATACGCTACGAGGTTTATCGACAGGCCGGTCTGGCCAGTGATAGCTCTCTTCCATGGCGTTTTCAGAGTGAGTTGGGCTTTGTCATGGTGGTGCTGTTGCTGCTGCCTGTCATCGGGTTGTTCTGCGATTATCTCAATGACAGGGCCTGGCTGCGGGCAGCCTCTCTGATCAACCTTGGCTGGGGTTGTGTGTGGGCGGTTCATCTTTATACGTTGGGGCAGGTCGAGCTGCGAGGCGGGCTCAGTTTTTCAAATGGCATCATGCGCCTCAACCTGTTAGCCGCGATGATCGCTTTCTATCCTTCGTGGAAGGTATTTTACGGGTACGTGTTTGGCTCATTGCTGTTAGGGATATGGAATGAGCTTTACCTGCGAGTAGATTTTCCGCAGTTATACATGTTGGGATTGGGTTGTGGTCTGGTGGTGTTGGAGGTTGGCCGCCGCATGCTGCACCGCTGGTTTGAGCTGGCGATCGTGCGGGAGCATGAAAATCTGACGCTGCTGCGCCAACTTGATCAGCTCGCCAAGCAAGATCCTCTGACTTGTGTCGCCAACCGACGGCATTTCAATATCGAGTTGGAGCGAGCGCAGGCCCATAGCCAGGAAAACGGCGCCCCGCTCTCGCTCATCCTGATCGATGTGGATTATTTCAAGCGCTTCAACGACCACTACGGCCATCAGGTGGGGGATATTTGCCTCAAGGAGGTGGCACAAGCGCTCAACCGTGCGGTTCGCACGCCGTTTGATCTGGTGGCCCGCTATGGCGGAGAGGAGTTTGTGCTGCTACTGCCCAACACAGACCGTCAGGCAGCGGCCAGCGTGGCGCAGCGGCTGCAAGACGGCTTGGCCAGCCTGCAACTGGAACATCTGGCGTCAGATATTGCCCCCTGGGTGACTGTGAGTCAGGGGATTGCCAGCACTGTGTCCGGCGAAGGGGCTAACCAGCTGCTGGAGCGGGCCGATCAGGCGCTCTATCGGGCCAAGGAGTCGGGGCGCAATAAGTTCTGTGTTGCAGAGTGACTCTGTTCGGCAACCCAGCGACTGATCCGCTCGTCCAGCCAGAAGCGTGGCCGCCAAGGCGTGCCGTGCAGAAAACCGACATGGCCGCCGCGCTGGCTCAGCTCATAGCGCACCATGGGCGAGAGTTGTTCCGGCCGGGGGATGACGGCGTGTGACATAAAGGGATCGTCAGCGGCGTGAATGACCAGGGTCGGTATCGGGATCTGGCTCAGCAGGGGCAGACCGGAACAGCTCTGGTAGTAGTGGCTGGCGTTGTGAAAACCGTGCAGAGGCGCGGTGACCTGTTCGTCGAATTCGCGCAGGGTGGCAATGCGCTCCACCTGTCCGGGTTGCCAGCGTTCGCTCGCTTTCTGCTGGTGGCGGATCTTGCTGAGCAGGTTGCGGCGCATGGTACGCAGCAGGTAGTTCTGATAGACCTTCGAGAAACCCTGATTGACCCGCTCGGCACAGCTCGCCAGTTGCAGCGGGGCAGAGACCACCACCGCCGCTTGCAGTGCCGCAGGGCAGGCTCGCGCCAGCAGATTGACCAGCATATTGCCACCGAGCGAAAAGCCGATGGCGATCAGCGGTTTGCCCGGGAAGCGCTGGCTCAGCTCGGCAATCAGCTCCTGTGCATCCCCGATGGCGCCTGAGTGATAGGCCTGCAGGTGGCGATTGGGCTCGCCGCTGCAACCGCGAAAGTGCATCAGCACTGCCTCCCGGCCCTCTTGCTGCAGATGGGCGAACAATCCCTTGGCATAGTGGGAGTGAATGCTCCCCTCCAGTCCATGAAACACCACCACCAGCGGCCGCTCATCAACACGGATCTCCCCGCTCCAGGCGAGGTCGACAAAGTCCCCATCCTGCAGTTCAAACCGCTCCGCCACAAAACGGGCAGGCGTGCGGCGCAACCATTTGGGCAATATGGTCTGCAGATGAGGATTGCGTGCCCACCAGGGGGCGTGGAAGTGGCTCTCGGTCAGCATGGCGTCAGTCGGTTTGGGTCGAAGATAAAAGAGGGCGGGAGGACCTCTCCTCTCGCCAGTCATTGATTTGCTTATTTGAGCAGATGATCGTGATGTTCGGCGCCGCGCAGCATGGCCTGGATCAGCTCATTGGCCTCGAACTTGGTCAGCGCCTCATGGGCACCCACCTGATGGGCCCGTTCCACGCTAATCTCGCTGGAGAGCGAGGTGTGCAGGATGATGTAGGCCCCCGCCAGTTTGCTGTCGCTTTGCACCTCGAAGGCCAACTCATAGCCATCGAGTCCCGGCATCTCGATATCGCTCACCAGAATGTCGATGGGGGTCTTCTGGCTCGCCCGCTCCTGCATCAGGGCCAGTGCATCCTTGCCATTGGTGCAGACCTCATAGGGGATATTGATGTAGTCCAGCGCCGCCATCAGTTGACGGCGGGCGACCGAGGAGTCGTCGACCAGCAGGATCCGCATTGGCTTGATCCGCTCACGCTGCACATCGGTCAGCACCGGATAGAGGTGGCTCGGGTCATCCGGATAGACCCGGGAGAGGATCAGCTCCACATCCAGCAGCTGGATCAGCTGATCATTGACCCGGGTGACACCGGTTACGAACACATTTTGGCCGAGGGCGGGGGGAGGAGAGCCGATATCGCGCCAGTTGCACTCGGTGATCTTGTCGATGCCCCGTACCAGAAAGCCCACCAGAGTGCGGCGGCAGTCGGTGATGATGATGAAGCAGTGGGGCATCTCCTCCTTGCTGATGGGGCGATAACCCACCGCCATCGCCATGTCGATCACCGGAATGGTGGAGCCGCGCATATTGGCGGCCCCCAGCACGGTCGGGTGCGAGTGCGGCATCGCCGTCAGCTGGGTGTAGGGGACGATCTCCTTTACCTTGAGGGTGCCGATGGCAAAGGATTGTTTGGCTGAAAGATGGAACAGCAACATGCCCTGGGATTGATTGGCTTTGCTCGTCATGGCAGATGTCCTGTTGGTCGAAACGTTGGCAGTCACTTCAAGTCTTTAGCATAAAGGATTACAGGGGGAATGGCCCTCCCTTGTTAACGGCCCGCAGGCAAAAAACTGGACTCATTCAGCCAATTTCATTGGCGCGTTCACCCCGACATTCGGCTATTTGTCGCTATCCAGAATGACGCCCCACTGCTGGCTGGCGGCTTGCAATGCGGCCTCATCGGCATAGCCCAGCTTGCCGGCCACCTGGGCGGGTTTGCTGCCGCCCTTGAGCAGTCTGAGTGCCTGCAGCAGTTGCCACTGCTGTTGCAGTGCAGACCCTTCCACAGGCGGTTCGACCAGTTGTGTCCACTGTTGCAGACCCTCTGGCTGGCCATTGGCCAGCGCTTGCCAGCGTGCTTGCAGATCACTGTGTCCCTGCTGGCTGATGGCGCACTGTTGCAGCTCATCCAGGATCACCTGCAGTCGCTGACCGTAGGCCCCTTGCCACTCTTGTGGTCGTTGCCACCGGGCCTGCGAATCGAGCAGGGCATTGAGCAGCGGTGTTGCCTGTAGCCACCCGGCCTGTTGCGGCTGATCAACCCGCAGCGAAACGCTTAGCCGATCGTAGTGACAACCGCTGAGAGGGCTGAATGCGGCCAGGGCATCGGCGCAGAGCCAGAAGCTGCTGCCTGCAGGCAATAACAGCTCATGCTGGCCCAGTCTCAGCAGCGCGGCGCCCCGGGTGATCCGCAACAGCTGCCCGATCGGGGTCCGTTTGCGGTTGCCGGCGTGCAGGCCCTGGCAGGAAAAATGGTGGTACTCGATGGCGTGATGCATGTAAAAACCCTGATATGATGCTGCCTGGAGGTAACAAATATGGAAACCAGACGTAAAAAACGCTTCATTGCCGGTGCTGTCTGCCCGGCGTGCGGCAAGATGGACAACATGATGCTGTATCTGGAGCATGGAGTCGAGAAGGTGACCTGCGTCGCCTGTGGTGACACCCAGGTGCAAACGCCTGCCGAGGTCGACAAGCTGACCCGCGAGGCGGAAGAGGTGATCGGGGTGTTTCGTCCCTGATGACGCAACGGCTGGCGAGATGCCAGTATCCGCGCTGATGCTGTTGCCGTTTTTTTCATCACCCTGTGGCGTGGCACGGCATATGCGCGGCCCGCTTTTTAGGGTATTCTGAGCCCGTTTTTTTCTATCCGCAGGATCCTGACATGAAAGTAGCTCCTCTGAGCGTGGTTACGCTGGAATACACAGTCACCGACGAGCACGGTGAAGTCATCGACAGCACTGTCGGCAAAGAGCCGCTGGTCTATCTGCACGGCACCCGTTATCTGGTCTCTGGCCTGGAAGCCGAGCTGGAAGGTCGCGCGGTAGGTGAAGCCTTCGAAGTGACACTGGCACCGAGCCAAGCCTACGGCGAATATGACGAGACGCTGGTACAAGAAGTACCGGGCGAGCTGTTCGACGGCATGGAAGTCTCCGAAGGGGATACTTTTGTGGCTGAAACCGACGATGGCCACCGTCCGGTGACCGTGGTTGAAGTATCCGAAGAGTTCGTCAAAGTGGATGGCAACCATCCGCTGGCTGGCGTGACTCTGGGCTTCAAGGTCGAGATCAAGGATGTGCGCGCTGCCACAGCCGAAGAGCTGGCTCACGGCCACGTTCACGGTGAAGGTGGTTGTGGTCACGATCACGGTCATGACCACGATCACGGTGGCTGCTGTGGCGGTCACGGTCACGACCATGATGACGATCACGGCCAGGGCGGTTGCTGTGGTGGTGCTGGTCACGATCATGGCCACGACCACGGTGACGACCATGCTGATGGTCAGGGTAAGGGCGGCTGCTGCGGTGGTGGCGGTTGTGGTGGCAAGGGCCATCACCACTGATCACGGCCATGCCGATGATAAAAAACCCGCGATAATCGCGGGTTTTTTATTGGCTGATGACTGGGGGCCATCTTGCCTGACCAGAGATAGCGCCGGATCAGTAGTGCGGCGGCGGTGTCTCTTCAGCCATGCTGGCAATCTGGCTGGGCTGTACGCTTTGCAGTTTGTCGATCAGCAGCTGGATCTGGTATTTGAGTCGATCGAGTTCACGGCCCTGGGTGGTTACCTCGTCGTTGAGTTGCTCTATGGTGTACTCCGCATAGGCGAGACGGGTTTCCAGGGTTTCGATGCGATCGTTAAGTTGCTGACTCATGGGCCTTCGGGTCCTTACTTGATTGTCCAGATTTCGGCCAGACCACTGGAGCTGGCACTGACAAGGTGGCTATTGTCGCGCAAAGCGACGCCGTAGACCACTGCGCTGGGCGGTTTCACCTTGGGATGGGGCGAGACGCGCCAGCTCTGCAGCAGGGCACCATCGCTCACCTGCCACAAGGAGAGCTGGCGAGAGGGGGCGCCGGTGATGAGCCACTTGCCATCGTTGGCAAAGCGGGCGCTGGTGTAGACCTCAAAGCGGTGATCATATTGCAGCTGGCTTACCTCCTTGCCGGTTTTCAGATCCCAGATGCTGGCCCGGCTGCTGTCGGCGGTGAAGGCGTAGCGGCCGCTCGGTTCCAGTCTGGCCATGATCACCCGGCCACCATGGTTGAAGCGCCAGATCACCTGCCCGCTGCGGGTATCCCACAGATAGGCGCTGTAGTCGTTGCCGCCGGTCAGGGCATAGCGACCGTTGGCGGAGAGATCCACTGTATTGACCTGCTCGGTGTGCCCCAGAAACTGCAGGCGACGGCCGCTTTGGGTATCGAGCCACTCTGCCTTGCCATCTTCCCGGCCGATCAGCACATAGCGCACGTCAGCAG
>NZ_JRGK01000004.1 GCF_000764645.1 Aeromonas finlandensis | reverse complement strand
CTCAAGTTGTATTGCTTGGCACTATCAAGCCTTCACTAGTTGCTGGAGGCAAACACATGCAAACAATGGCATTCAAGACTCTGATTAATAGAAAAGCACTTTTGGACATGATCCCACTTTCTGCGCGAACAATTTACAACATGGAACTGCGGGGAGAATTCCCGCGTCGTATTGCGCTGACAAGCAGAAATGTTGCTTGGGATCTATCGGAAGTCGAAAAATGGATTGAAGAGCGAAAATCTTCAGGATTCCATGCTTCACGCCCCGGCCAGACGATTGGGGGTTAATAGCATGGCCCTCGATCTCATGGCCGCTTTTACTGAGTTGCCGCCGCCTATTGATTACGTCCTACCGAATATGGTTGCGGGAACTGTAGGCGCAATTGTTTCACCTGGTGGGGCGGGTAAGTCCATGTTGGCCTTACAGCTTGCGACACAGATTGCTGGAGGCCCAGATCTACTGAAGATCGGTGAATTCCTCACAGGGGCTGTGGCTTACCTGCCAGCTGAAGATCCGACAGCCACAATTCATCATCGGTTACATGTATTGGGTGCACATCTCACGCTTACAGAACAGCAGGCGGTAGCTGATGGATTACTGATTGAACCGCTAATCGGTCGGTGTCCTGACATTATGTCTTCGGCGTGGTTCGACGGACTCAGACAGGTTGCTGATGGCCGACGCCTGCTGATTCTGGATACTCTGCG
>NZ_JRGK01000039.1 GCF_000764645.1 Aeromonas finlandensis | reverse complement strand
GCGGGGCACACCGCTCATTCATGACGAACAAAATACACTGCCAGCCCGATACCAAATTCGATCCATCACCTTGTTACAAACGCACCACCGTTACAAACGCACCACCAGCCACTCCCCCTTGCCGACCGGCACCAGCGAGGTGGCAAAAGCAGAGTCCTGCGCAACCTCGTTCATCCAATCCTCCATCTCGCTGCGATGGGAGTTGGCGTTATCGACCACCAGCAGGCCGCGAGGCGCCAACAGGCGGCGGATCTGCGGCCACCATGCCCGGTAGTGCTGACGATCCGAATCGAGGAAGATGAGCTGATACCCGGCTTGCGGCAAGGTCGGTAACAGCTCGCCCGCATCCCCTGCCAGCAGGGTGATCCAGGGGGCCAGCCCTGCCCGCTGAAAATTGTCATGGGCCAGCCCGCGCTTATCCTCATCCAGCTCAATGGTGGTAACGTGCCCCTCCAGCCGACGCACTGCCTCTGCCAGCCAGAGTGTGGAGTAACCATTGGAGGTGCCGAT
Source organism: Aeromonas finlandensis (assembly GCF_000764645.1). Classification (GTDB taxonomy): domain Bacteria; phylum Pseudomonadota; class Gammaproteobacteria; order Enterobacterales; family Aeromonadaceae; genus Aeromonas; species Aeromonas finlandensis. Next base: position 14,881 of record NZ_JRGK01000039.1, on the reverse strand, counting down.
CTCCAGCACGGCCTGCGCCCCGCGGGTGTGCACCAGCACTGCCAGCAGCTCCCCCGTGTCACGGGTGATGTTGAGCAGCTTGCGGCTACGTTCCTGCTGCTGGCTATCATTGCGCTCGCCAAGCTGCTCCAGCTGGCGTTTTAACTGTTCCAGTTCCATCGATATCCCCTTTCATCCTTTGCCAAAACCGCTCGCCCACTCCTCTTGGCTTGGCCTTTGGGAGTCAAATGATTGCTTTTACACGCCATTCAGACCGCAAGGATGAGAAAAGGACAACCATTTGAGGCAGAATTTGTGACGTCTATCTGTTACACTTCGCGCCCGCCATTTTCCGGCTCACTCTCTGACTTGATGTCAGGCGCAGCCGTCGGTGGTTACAACCTCCGTCTCGCTCATGCCGAGCTAACCAAGCCAAACACAGCCCAGCTGGAACACAGGAACCCATTATGAGATTTGAATCGTTCGATTTTGCCCCCGAGATTTTGCGTGCTGTCTCAGATTGCGGTTATCAGGAGATGACCCCTGTGCAGCAACAGGCGATCCCGGCCATTCGCCGTGGCCGCGATGTGCTGGCCAGCGCCCAGACCGGTACCGGCAAGACAGCCGCCTTCGCCCTGCCCATTTTGCAGCGTCTGGTAGACAATCCGGCTCCGGCCCAGCCTTCCAACGCCCGGGTGCTTATCCTCACCCCGACCCGCGAGCTGGCGGCTCAGGTGGCGAGCAACATCAATGACTTCGCCAAGTATCTCGATATCACCACCATCACCATCGTTGGCGGTGGCAAGCAGGACGTGCAGGCCCGGAAGCTGAAAGCGGGCGCCCACATCATTGTGGCCACCCCGGGCCGTCTGCTGGAGCACCTCACCGCCTGCAACCTCAGCCTCTCCGGTGTCGAGTGTCTGGTGCTGGATGAAGCGGATCGCATCCTCGACATGGGCTTCAGTGCCGATGTGCAGAAGATCCTGCAAGCGGTCAGCAAGACCCGTCAGAACCTGCTCTTCTCCGCCACCTTCTCCGACGCGGTGAAGAAGCTGGCCAACCTGATGCTGGACCGCCCGCAGATCGTCAGCGTCAACAAGCAGAACTCCACTGCCGACACCGTCAGCCACACCGTCTATCCGGTCGAGCAGAAGCGCAAGCGCGAGCTGCTCTCCGAGCTGATTGGCAAGCAGAACTGGCAGCAGGTGCTGGTGTTCGCCAGTACCCGCGAGAGCTGTGATCTGCTGGTCGAGGAGCTGAACCTCGACGGCATCAAGTCCGCCGTGGTCCATGGCGAAAAAGCCCAGGGCAACCGTCGCCGCGCCCTGCGCGAGTTTATGGAAGGCAAGGTGCGGGTACTGGTCGCCACCGAAGTGGCCGCCCGTGGTCTGGACATCCCGGATCTGGAATACGTGGTCAACTACGATCTGCCGTTCCTGGCGGAAGATTACGTGCACCGCATCGGCCGTACCGGTCGTGCCGGCAGCGCGGCATGGCCATCTCCTTCGTCAGCCGTGAAGAGGAGCGTACCCTGCTGGAGATCGAGGCCCTGATCGGCCAGAAGATCCGCCGCATCATGGTGCCGGGCTACGAGGTGAGCAGCCGTGACGAGCTGATCAAGCAGTTGCAAGAGCGTCGTCGCTTCGGCAAGCGCCCGCAGCGTGAAGATAACGCCGTGGCCCAGGTGATGGCCGAAGCCAAGCTGCAGGGTCAGCGCCTCAAGCGTCTGGCTGCGGCCAAGAAGCCCCGTCAGCCGAAATAAGGCGCGCAGGCTGCTTTATTGAACCGCAAAGGCGCCACTGGCGCCTTTGCCATCTCTGTCATCGGTGTTGACCTGTGGTGGTCAACTCAAGGATTGCTTATGACCTCTCCTACCTACAATCAGGCCCTGTTCGAGATGGCCACCCAGAGCCTGGCCGAACTGGCCCGCACCGCCGAACAAAAGGCTGGCAAGCGCACCCCGGCGCAAGAGAGCCACTTTCTCTGCACCTGGATGGCCGACTCCCTCAAGGAGAAGCGCTTCTCCCGCCTGGTGATGGAAGATTTGAAAGATTGGGTGCAGCTGGGCCGCACCCTGGGTGCGGGCGCCGATCTCAAGGGGCTGCTGGAGCGCATAGCTTTCCAATACCAGTGCGCCATGAACCACCCACAGCAACTGGGCGCCAAGCTGGCGGCGCTGCTGGAAGAGCTGGCAGCGGCAGGCTGGCTGGTGCTGACCGAGAGCGAAGTGAACGCCAAGCTGCGCCTGCAATCGGGCGGTCAGGCCAGTCTGGTGATAAGTCATAGCGAGTATCAGGGCCATATCGAGGCGGGCGAGCTTATCAAGCCCCTCACCCTCTATGTGCGCGGTGACGAGAAGGTGCTGGCCGAGGCGGCGTTCAAGCACGGTCTGCTGCTGAGCCAGGGCAACAAGAAAACCACCCTGGTCAAGCACCACAAGGCCTACCGGCTGATGCCGGACAACGCCCAACCGGCGCTGGCACTGCTGAGCGAGGCTCGCCAGAGCGTCTGATCCCGCCAGTTTGCAGCAATAAAAACGGCAGCCCCTCATTTTATGCAGGGTCTGCCGTTTTTTATTGTTCGATTTTCCGTGATGAGGTTTAGTGGTCGTTTAACGGATCTTAATACCAATCTGACCCGGTGCACACCACTCGAACATCACCTCCTCACTCTTGCCGCAGCAGCTACCGCTACAGACCCGACTCTCGCGCTTGATGACCCGCCCCTTGCGCATCCAGACGCCGAGCATGGCCTCCACCGCATCTTCCGAGGTGTGGAAGTGGCGAGCCAGCTCACGCCGGCTCACCTTCTGCTGCGCGGCGAGGTAATCCCCCAGCTCACGCAGGATCATAATGCCACCACCTTGCGGGCGACGATGTCACCGTGACGACGACCCGCCCACCAGAGCAGTAACAGGGAGAGGCAGTAGCTCGCCACCCAGAACAGGCTCTGCTCGGGGTGAGCGGCGAAGGTCGCCAGCTGATAGAAGATGGTGGCGCACATAAAGGCCATGTAGTTACACCAGGCGGCGGTAAAGAGCGCCCACTGACGACCGGTCTCGCGCACCAACGCCCCCATGGCGGCGGCACAAGGCATGTAGAGCAGCACGAACAGCAGGTAGGCAAAGGCACCGGCCGCCCCGTCGAAGTGGGCCTGCATGTTGCCGTAGGTGGAGACATCCACCTCCTGCGCCGCGGCTGCCGCTTGCTGGTCGTCGAGATTGCCCACCGCGAGACCCATCGGGTCAGTCGGGTTGATCTCCGCCAGATTGGTGGCCACGGCATCCACGGCCTCATGGAAACTGGCGACAAGGGAGAACTCGCCCTGCTCTTCATCTGCGCCACCACCGGCGTAGAGGCTGTTGAGGGTCCCCACCACCGCCTCTTTGGCAAAAATGCCGGTGACGATGCCGACCGTGGCCTGCCAGTTGTCATCGCGCACACCGATGGGGTGCAGCACCGGCGTCACCGCCTGGCTTAACTTGCTCAGCACCGAACTCTCCTGATCCTGATGGCCGAAGCTGCCATCGGTCCCCAGCGAGTTGAGCACGCTCAGCACGGCGACCACCAGCACGATGGTTTTACCGGCGCCAAAGACGAAAGACTTGAGCTTCTGCCAGGTCTTGATGGCGACGTTGATCGGACGCGGTACCTCGTAATCCGGCATCTCCATTAGCATGGAGTCACTCTTGCCCGGCAGCAGGGTGCTGCGCAGCAACAGGCCGGTGAGCACCGCCACCACAATGCCGATGAGGTAGAGACCAAATACCAGGTTCTGACCCGACTCGGGGAAGAAGGCCACGGCAAACAGGGCGTAGACCGGCAGACGAGCACTGCACGACATGAAGGGGGCCATGGCGGAGGTCATCAACCGCTCGCGCTCGGAGTTGAGGGTACGGGTCGCCATCACCGACGGTACGGTACAGCCAAAACCCATCAGCATCGGCACAAACGCCTTACCCGGCAGGCCGAGGCGGCGCATCAGGGCATCCACCACAAAGGCGGCACGGGCCAGATAGCCAGAACTCTCCAGCACCGCGAGGAACAGATAGAGGCAGCTAATCACCGGAATAAAGGTGGCGACGGTCTGCAAACCGACCCCGAAGCCGTCAGCCAGAATGGCGCCCAGCCAGTCGGGGGCGTCGACCAGCCCGAGCAGGTGGTGAACCCCGTCCACAAACAGGGCGCCACCCATGATGTCGAAGAAATCGATAAAGGCGCTGCCCACCTTGATGGCGAACATGAACATCAGGTACATGACAAACAGGAAGAAGGGGATGCCGATCCAGCGGTTGAGCAACACCCGATCGAGCTGCTCGCTCTGGGCAATGGTGAGCTTGCCCTTCTGCTGGCAGGCCTGACTGGCCCACAGATGGATGTGGCCATAACGAATGTCGGCCAGTTGCAGATCGATATCCTGCCCCTGATGGGCACGGGTGACCACGTTATTGGCGGCGGCCTGCTGGCCGGGCAACAGGGTCTCCTGCATCACCGTATCCTCCTCCAGCAGGCGCAGGGCGCGACCGCGGGTGGTGAGGTGGTGCGGGGCGAGCAGGGTCTCCAGCTCTGCCAGATCCTTTTCAAGGTCACTGCCGTAGTCCAGCATCAGCGCCTGTTGGGACTGTCCGATGAAGCCGTGGATCTGGCTCTTGAAGGCAGCAACCTGCTGACGATTGTGGGCCGAGAGTGCCACCACCGGGCAGCCGAGGGCCTGACCCAGCAGCGTCTCGTTAAGGATGATGCGGCGCTTTTTCAGGATATCCATCTTGTTGAGCACCACGATCATCGGCAGCCCCAGCTCGCGCAGTTGCAGCGTGAGATAGAGGGAGCGCTCCAGATTGGCGGCATCGATGACGTTGAGCAGCAGATCGGGCTGCTGGCCCTGCACGAAGCGGCTGGCTATCTGCTCGTCCAGACTACTCTCCTGATTGGCCAGACTGTAGATGCCGGGCAGGTCCATCAGCTTGTAGTCGTGACCATCGGCGGAAAACTCGCCCATCTTCTTGTCGACGGTGACCCCGCTCCAGTTGCCCACCTGCTGGCGGGCACCGGTCAGGGCGTTGAACAGGGAGGTCTTGCCGCTATTGGGGTTGCCGACCGTAACCAGGGAAAAATTCATACCAGCGCTACCTCTATTTTCTGCGGAACCGGACGCTTGTGGCTGGACAAGTGACTCATACCGGTTCGACCTCGATTTGCTGTGCCAGGCTCTTTTGCATGGAGAGACAGATCCCCTGACACTGGATCTGGAGCGGATCCCCCAGCGGGGCGGATCGCAGGAAAATGACTTCAGTCTGGGGCAACAAGCCCATCACCATCAGCTTGCGACGCAGCGGCCGGGACAACTGGTTCATATTCTTGATGCGAGCACTCTGTCCCGGTGACAACTGCGTGAGTACCATGACTGACTCCTGAAGTTAAACAATAATAATTCGCTTTTACTTGAGGCATTATAAGCTGTGTCTTCAACTTTTATTTGAGTAAAATCAAACTCCGCTTAGCTAACCCATAAAGTATTGCCATGAGTCACGACCACAACAGCCGCCTCGTTTACAGCACAGATGGCGGCATGATCAAGGAGCAGAGCGCTCCGCAATCCGCCTCCCCCTTCCCTGCTGACGGCACCGTCCGCATTCGCCGCGAGACCAAGGGGCGCAAGGGCGCCGGGGTGATCACCATCCACGGCGTGCCCGCCGATCAGCAGAAATCCCTGGCCACCTTGCTCAAGAAAAAGTGCGGCACCGGTGGCGGTATCAAAGAGGGCGTTATCGAGATCCAGGGGGATAAACGGGACCTGATCAAGGCCGAGCTGGAGAACGCCGGTTTCAGCGTCAAGCTGGTGGGTGGCTGACCCCCTTGTCACCCATACTGTTTTTCCCTAGAATGCCCGCTCCCATCGAGGGGGAGTAGTCTCGCATACCGGATCCACATCGGTCTGCGACCCTGATCAACATACTTGGTGCCAACTCACCATGGTCAGGGTGATCCATGCCAGTCATGGATTTGACAAGACCTTTGACGGGCCAGTGCCAAAACCGGGGACGGATGGCGCAGGCTTGTCTTTGGTTTATAACAATTCCGTCCCCCGGTCATATTTATGGAAGCCTTGTTAACCTCAACCCTCAGCGTCGCCATTGCCGAAATCGGCGATAAAACCCAGCTGTTGGCGTTGCTGCTCATCTGCCGTTTTCGCAAGCCCTGGCCCATCATCGCCGGCATGCTGGCAGCCACCCTGCTCAACCATGCGGGCGCCGCCTGGATTGGCGAGTTCATCAGCCGCTGGCTCGATCCCAAGGTGATGACCTATCTGGTGGCGGTGGCCTTTATTGCCATGGCGATCTGGATTTTGGTGCCGGACAAGATGGATGACGAGGAGAGCTCGCTGGATAAATACGGCCCCTTTATGGCCACCTTCGTGCTCTTCTTCATCGCCGAGATCGGTGACAAGACCCAGATCGCCACCGTACTGCTGGCCGCCAAGTATGACTCGCTGGTGCAGGTCATTACCGGTACCACCCTCGGCATGATGCTGGCCAACGTACCGGTGGTGCTGATCGGCAAACTGGGGGCGGACAAGCTGCCGCTCAAGGGGATCCGCATCGCCTGCGCCATCCTCTTCGTTGGCCTCGGGGTGAGCACCCTGATCTTTGCCTGATCGCCCCGGCGCTGTGCCCAAGCCCTCCCCTGTGGAGGGCTTTTTTGTTTGCTGCGCAGAGCGGCGTCGCAGCGCAGCAGCTGCGCGGTAGGGGGCAGTGCACGGTTGCGGGTGCCTCATGCCATAATGGGGCAAACCTCGTGGAGCCCCCCCATGCACAACATATCAAGAGAGACGCTACTCGAATGGGTCAAACAGGGACGACTGGCACCAGAAAAGCTGGCTGCCGCTCGCACCCTTGCTGACTTGCCGCCTGCCCCGGCGCGCTGGCAGTGGCTGTTTGACCGGCTGCTGCTCTGGCTCGGTGCCCTTTGTATCGGGGCCGGACTGGTCTTCTTTGTTGCCTTCAACTGGCAGGAGCTGGGCCGGGTCTCCCGCCTTGCCCTGCTGGAGGCGCCACTGCTCGCCATGCTGCTTCTGCTGTGGCGCAAACCCCTTGGGGATACCCCCCGTCAGGCGCTACTGATCGCTATCGCCCTCAATATCGGCGCCCTGCTGGCGCTGGTGGGCCAGACCTACCAGACCGGTGCCGATCCCTGGCAGCTGTTCGCCACCTGGGCACTGATGCTGGTGCCACTGGCGGCATTTGGCCAAAGCCCGCTGCTCTGGACCTTAAGCTGGCTGCTCGGTCAGCTGGCGCTGGTGCTCTACTGGCGGCTCGGCCTGTTCACGATCTTCTTTACCTTCGATGAGGAGGGGCTGGGCTGGTGCCTGACCCTGCTCAACGCCGCCCTCTGGGGTCTGCTGCTGCTCGCCCCCGCCCGCTGGCGCCTGATGCCGAGCTGGCTGGCGGGCCTGGCTGCGGGTCTGGGGGCCACTTTGCTCACCCTGTTGGCACTGTTTGATGCTGCCTCCCCGCTGGTGTGGCCGCTCTGGCTTGGCTGGCTGGCCGCGGCCTATGCCCTGTGGCACCACAGATTTATCGCAGGACTCGCCATGGGGTGCCTGAGCCTGATTGCCGTCATCCTCGCCGCCCTTGGTAAATGGATGAAGCCCGATATCAACGGCTTTTTGCTGCTGAGCCTCATCGCCATCGGACTCTCGGTCGCGGCCGCCCGCTGGCTACAACAACAACGGAGGTCTCATGAGTGATCTGACCCTTTGGCAAGCGCTGCAACAGGCCAATCTGGTGGAAGGGGAGATGCCCCGTGACACCCAGCCCCACTGGTCGAGCCGTTTTCTGCTCGGGCTGGTGGGCTGGATTGCCGCCCTGTTCCTGCTCTTTTTTCTCTTTATGACCTTCGATCAGCTGACCCGCGAGGCCAACAGCGCCCTGCTGCTGGGGGCCGTGCTGCTGGCGGGGGCCTACGCCCTCAATCGCAGCCAGCGCGGCGATCTCTGGGATCAGTTCGTACTGGCACTCACGCTGGCATCCGATGCCTGGCTGCTCTATGGCCTGATCGATCAGATAGATCACCATCACGCCCTGCTCTGGTTTGGTCTGTGCCTGCTGTCGCTCGCTATCGCCGTGCTGTTTGATCACTGGCTGGTGCGGCTGTTTCACAGCGTGGCGGCGGCCCTGCTGCTCACCCTTGGCCTTGCCTGCCTCGGGCTGCAACTGCTGGCGCTGCCGCTGGTGATGACCGCCATCACCGTCTGCTGGCTACAGGCAGACAAGGATCCAGAGCGCCATCAGCTCTACCACTCCATCACCCTGGGGCTGGCCCTCTCCCTGCTGGTGCTGGGCCGTCTGCACCACCCGCTGTGGGATGGCGGCAGCAGCGTGCTCGACGAGCTGGGGCTTTCACGCCTGCCGCTCTGGCTCAATCCGCTGCTCTGCGCCGCCCTGCTGCTGGCGGTGATGGTGAAACTGAAGCTCCCCCTGCTGTTTGGCCTGCCGCTGGTGCTGATCAGCGCCATCATCCCCGGCATGGGGGCTGGCGCACTGGTGCTGATCCTCGGCTTCCATGCCGGCAGCCTTGGCCTGATGACCCTCTCTGCCCTGCTGTTGCTGGGCTATGGCGCCCTCTACTACTACGATCTGGGGCTTACCCTGATGACCAAATCCTGGCTACTGCTGGGCTCTGGCATCCTGCTACTGGGGGCCCGCCAACTGCTCACCACCTTCGCGGCAAGGAGCGACTCATGAAACCCGTCACCCGACAGCTCGCCCTGTTGCTGAGCGGCCTCGCCATTGTGGCGGGCATCAATGCCACCGTCTGGCGCTATGAGCGCGCCATGACCAGCGGCGAAATGGTGCTGCTGCGACTCGCTCCGGTCGATCCCCGCTCCCTGATGCAGGGGGATTACATGCGGCTGAACTATGAAATTGCCCGCGAGCTGGCCAGCAGCAGCGCCCGTGACAAGGGCCACGACCCCTTGGTGATCCGCCTCAATGCCCATCAGGTGGCAAGCCTGGTGGCCGATGGCAAACCGGATCAGCTCGCCAGCGATGAGCGGCTATTGCAGGTGCACCAGAGCGATCGGCAGTGGCAGATCGGCCCCGATGCCTACTTCTTTGAAGAGGGTACAGGAGATCAGTACCAAGTGGCCCGCTACGGCGAGTTCCGGCTACAAGGGGATGGCAAGACCCTGCTGGTAGGGCTGCGGGACGAGGCCTACCAACCCGTAGGGAAGGGCCGCACCCGCTGGTAATGGCAGTGAGTGGCTATTTACTCTGTTCATGGTCACACTCAAGAGAAGGTTGATCGCTAAGGATGTTCCCAATGAGGATATGGCTGATCTGTCATCTGTTGCTGCTCTGCTGGGCCTCGGCGGCCCGGGCCGATCTCGGCAAGCTCGAGTATCTCACCGAAGAGTATCCCCCCTACAACTACAGCGATGCGCAAGGCCAGCCCACCGGTCTTGCGGTCGAGCTGCTGCAGATGATCTGGAAAAACAGCGGGGTCACACCACAACCCATCCGCATCCTTCCCTGGGCGCGGGGTTATTACTTGCTAACCCAGAAGCCCAACGTGGTGCTCTTCTCCACCGCCCGCACCGAGGCGCGAGAGGCGCTCTTCAAATGGGTGTGCCCCATCGGCTACTCGGAGTACATCCTGCTGGGCCGCAAGACCCAGAACATCACCCTCACGTCTGTCGATGAGATGAGCAAGTACCGGATAAGCGCAGTACGCTCCGATGCGGCCGAGCAGTTGCTGCTCAACAATGGCATGGATGACAACAACATCATCCCGGCCAATCGCCTCAATCAGGCGGTGAAGATGCTGCTCTCCGGTCGGGCCGACCTGCTTGCCACCAGCAAGCTGGCTGGATACGACGCCATCCGCGAGCTCAAGCTCAGCAGCGACGACTTCAACGTGGCCATGGTGCTGAGCGCCGAACAGCTCTGCTACGCCTTCAGCCGCCAAGTGGATGATGACGAGATCAGCCGCTTCCAGCATGCGCTGACCCTCGCCCTCGCCTCAGAGGAGTTTCGGACATTACAGGCCAAATACCTGCCGCTGCGCTGAGCACTCACCAACCCGATGGGCAGCAAGACGCTGCCCATTTTATTGGCGAAAGAAGCAATAGAGGTGGCTGGCTATTCCCGCCGCGAGCAGTCAAACTGGTCTACATAATTGATTGTGAAGGATCTTTCCCGTGCGGCCATGGCACTTACCTCCTCTGCTACTGCTCTTGTTGGCCTCCCTCGCGCAGGCAGAACCGGGCAAGCTCGAGTACCTCAGCGAAGTCTCTCCCCCGTTCAATTTCAGCGATGAACAGGGGCAGGCAACGGGTCTGTCGGTCGAACTGCTGCAGATGATCTGGAAAGCGCGCGGCGTTGCGCCCCAGCCGATCCGCATCCTGCCCTGGGCCCGGGGCTACAACCTGCTGCAACAACAACCCAATGTGGTGCTGTTTGCCACCGCCCGTACCCCGCAGCGGGAGCCGCTCTTCAAGTGGGCCTGCCCCATCGACCATTCGGAGTTTGTGCTGCTGGGACGCAAGGCCGACAACATCACCCTCGGCTCGGAGGCGGAGATCAGCCACTACAAGGTCGGGGTGGTGCGCTCCACCGTATCCAAACAGTTGTTGCTCGATCGCGGTATCGATGAACGCAACCTGATGCTGGCCAACCGGCTCACTCAGGCGGCCAAAATGCTCACCTCCGGCCGCGCCACGCTGTTTGCGACCAACAAACTGGTGGGCTACCAGACCCTGCTGCAACTGGGCTTCAAGCCTGACGACTTCAACGTCGCCTTCGTACTGGATGCCAAACCGCTCTGCTACGCCTTCAGCCGTCAGGTCCCTGACAGCGAGATCGCCCTCTTTCAACAGGCCCTGACCCACGTCGTCGCCTCACCCGAGTTTGTGACGCTGCAGGCCAAATACCTGCCAATGCACTGACTCCTTTCGCGCCACCCGCGCAATGTGGGCAAACATGGCGCCGGACCTTGGCGAAATTGGCCTGCTTGGTCACACTTGAGCATAAGTATTCCCCTGAGCAGGATGGAAAAAATGAAACCATGGATTGGATTGGCCGCGCTTCTCCTTGCCACCGTTGCCCAGGCTAGCCCTGAGCTGGGCAAGCTTCACTACCTGACCGAGGATTACAAACCCTATAACTACGCCGACAAGTCCGGCAATCCGACCGGCTTTGCGGTGGAGCTGCTCAAGCTGGTGTGGCAGAAGACCAACACCCCGGAGCAGCCCGTCACCATCATGCCCTGGGCCCGTGGCTACTACCTGCTGACCCAAAAACCCAACGCAGTGCTCTTCTCCACCGCCCGCACCCAGGCGCGCGATCCCCTGTTCAAGTGGGCCTGCCCCATCGGTTACGCCGAAATCGTGCTGGTCGGGTTGGCGGATCGCAATATCAACATCACCAAGCTCGACGATGCCAAAACCCTCAATATCGGGGCGGTACGGGCCGATGTGGGCGAGCAGCTGCTGCTCAACAACGGCTTTGACGAGACCAAGATCATTGCCGCCAACCGCCTCTCCCAGGCGCTCAAGATGCTCACCTCCGGCCGGGTGGACATGGTCTCCACCAACAAGACCACCATGGAGCAGCAAATTCAGGAACAAAAACTCGACCCCGCCAAGTTCAAGGAGCAGTGGCAGCTGAGCTCGGAGCAGTTCTGCTACGCCTTCAGCCATCCGGTGAGCGACGATCTGGTCAAGGAGTTCCAGAATGGCTTGACCCAGGTGCTGGCAGGCAGCGAATACCCACTGCTGCACAACAAATACTTTCCCGCCCCCGCCGCCAAATAGCGGCGCAGCGCAATAAATCAACAAGAAGGGGCCCACCGTGGGCCCCTTCTCTTTTAGCCATTTGCTATCCCCTAGCCGCGCACCAGCGCCGCAGCCGCCACCTTGTGACGAGCGATCAATTCCTCGATATCGAGCCCCTCGATGGCGCCATCCACTACCCGCCACTTGCCGCCCACCATCACCCGATCGGCCCGCTCGGCGCCGCACAAGATCAGCGCCGCGATGGGGTCATGACTGCCGCTAAAGCGCAGATCATCGAGCTTGAACAGCGCCAGATCCGCCTGCTTGCCGGGCTGCAACTCGCCGAGATCGCTGCGCCCGAGCAGCTTGGCGGAGCCAGCGGTCGCCCACTCCAGCACCTTGCGCGGGGTAATGCGCTCGGCGCCGTAGCGCAGCCGCTGCAGATAGAGCGCCTGACGGGCTTCTTGCATCAGGTTCGAGGCATCGTTGGAGGCCGAGCCATCCACCCCGAGCCCCACCGGCGCACCGGCCGACTCCAGATCCAGCGTCGGGCAGATGCCGGAGGCGAGCCGCATATTGGAGACCGGGCAGTGACACACCCCGGTACCCGCCGCCCCCAGCCGCGCAATCTCGTCCGGATTGAAGTGAATGCCGTGGGCCAGCCAGGTGCGATCCCCAAGCCAGCCCACCTTCTCCAGATAATCGACGGTGCGCAGGCCAAAGCGCGCAAGGCAGAACGCCTCCTCATCCAGCGTCTCCGCCAGATGGGTGTGCAGCCGCACATCGAGCTCGGCCGCGAGTCTGGCGCTCTCCACCATGATCTCCTCGGTCACCGAGAAGGGGGAGCATGGGGCCAGCGCAATCTGGATCTGCGCCCCGGCGCCCCGCTCATGGTACTGGCGCACCAGCCGCAGACTGTCATCGAGGATCTGCTGCTGCCCCTGCACCGTGTGGCGCGGCGGCAAGCCCCCCTCATCCTCGCCAAGGCTCATGGAGCCGCGGGTCAGCATGGTGCGCATGCCAAGCTCACGCACCGCCGCCACCTGAATATCGATAGACTCCTCCATCCCGCGCGGGAAGAGGTAGTGGTGATCCGCCGCCGTGGTGCAGCCCGAGAGCAGCAGCTCCGCCATCGCCACCTTGCTCGCCAGCGCCAGCGCATCCGGCGTCAATCTGGCCCACACCGGATAAAGCGTCTTGAGCCAGGGGAAGAGCGGCTGATTGACCACAGGCCCCCAGGCGCGGGTCAGGGTCTGGTAGAAGTGGTGGTGGGTATTGAGAAGGCCCGGCAGCACCACATGGTCGCGGGCATCGAACAGCTGTTCGCACGGCTTGGCAGGCTGTTGGCCTGCCGCCAGCACCTCGCTTATCAGGCCGTTTTCAATCACCAGCCCGCCGCGACCATCGACGGCCTCGGGGGTAAAGGTGGCAAGGGGGTTTTTGATCCAGATACGGGTAGCGGACATGGCCGGCGCCTCCATCAGTGCAACATAGGGGTGAGCCAGCTCAGTTATACCCTGTCTGCTGATCCAGAGGCGGCGCTGCGCCGCAGTGGCCACAGTCTACCGAGCGGCGCCAAAAAATCTGTGATCCCCGTTTTGAATCAAGGTGATAACCACGGATTGCCCAACGCGGGCAACCGCACAAGATTTACCCAACAATTAATCAATCAGTAATTAACAAAAGCGTGTGTCAGCGCAAAAAATCACTCTTTTCTGATAGTTAACTCACCAAAACCATAGATAAGACCACTCTGGCTCCGTAAGATGGCGGCGGGCGTCTGTTGACCCCTTTTCGTGATCAATGGTCAACGGCGCAATGTGGCAGCGACAGTCAGGGGCGGTAGCAACTTTAACGGCGTCCAGCCGAACTCCCGCACCTGCGGCAAGCGGGTAGGGCGCAATAAGCACAGCGCATTGCACCTCCCCTTGCGGGAGAGCGGTAGGGTGCAATAAGCGCAGCGCATTGCACCGCGGTAACCATCCCCTCCCCCATGCGGGTAAGACGCATGGCGCAATCCGCACAGCCTGTTGCGCAGCAATCCAACCCATGTCGAATAGCGGTGCAATTCACTTCGTTCATTGCACCCTACGGTACGGGTCACTGGCTGGCCGGATGTCGATGCCGTTTGGTTCAACACCCGTCGCCACTGGGCATGCTCAGCGTTATTTGACCCGCATCAGGCGGTGGCGGATGTCACCCAGCTCGAACTGGATCACCTGAGATCGCTCCATGGCATCTACCCGCTGCAGCATATCGGGGTCGTACTGCTTGCGCCGCATCCACTGCATGGGCTCTTCGAAGCTGCCCTCATTGACGATAAAGGTATCTGTGTAGGTGTCGTTCACTATGCTGACCACCCAAATGCGCTGCTGAAACTCCGAGAGTTCGGCAAAGAGCGCGGCCCCGCGAGTCGCGAGCCAGCGCCCTGCCCGGGTGATCCTGTTGTTACTGTCGACGAGCCGGTTTGCCATAACTGATAAGGGTTGGATAAGAAAACGGTTGGGCATCCTAGCATCTAGGGGGATGGGGCACCAAGCAACAGGAGGGGTCGCCCCCTCCCCTCGGGTTACGATCCCCTCTCCCCTTGCGGGAGAGGGTTAGGGTGAGGGGTCGCCAACAGCGTTGGCATGGCTTCGCCAGTAGGGTCGATTAGCGAAGCGTAATCGTCCGCGGCAACAGTCCCCTGTCTATTCGGGGCAAAGATCGGGCGGGTTGTTATCTCAAAGCCACCCCCTCACCCACCCCATGGTGAGACCAGATTATCGCGCCTATGCAACAGACATTATCGATATGGTTGCACAGGTGAAAAAATCATGGTGGGTACAACAGCAAGCGGCAGATATCCCGGTTTTATATTGAAGGCCCGACAGTGAGTATTTCACCGAAATAACACCTTATCTCTCGAACTCTCGATTATGTTTCGTTAATTTAGAGACTAATTATTTTTATGCCTATTGAGAATAGTTATGCTTCACACTAAAAAACCTAGAGAACAAAGTGGTAGAGATTCATTTAGTCGATATAAGGCTCAAATCAGATCTGCCGGTATTGCATCCCTATCCATTCTAGAAGGTAATGAAATTGATAGAGTATATTGTGATTTACATGATGACTTTGTAATCAGAAA
>NZ_JRGK01000038.1 GCF_000764645.1 Aeromonas finlandensis | reverse complement strand
GGATGCGATGGCAGGCCCGACCCCGGTCTCTGCGCTGATCCACGCCGCTACCATGGTAACCGCCGGTGTCTATCTGATTGCCCGTACCCACGGCCTGTTCCTGCTCGCCCCGGAGATCCTCCATCTGGTCGGGCTGGTTGGCGCCATCACGCTGGTGCTGGCCGGTTTTGCGGCGCTGGTTCAGACCGATATCAAGCGGATCCTCGCCTACTCCACCATGAGCCAGATTGGCTACATGTTCCTGGCACTCGGTGTCGGCGCATGGGAAGGGGCCATCTTCCACCTGATGACCCACGCCTTCTTCAAGGCGCTGCTGTTCCTCTCCGCCGGTGCCGTCATCGTCGCCTGCCACCACGAGCAGAACATCTTCAAGATGGGTGGCCTGCGCAAGAGTCTGCCGCTGGTCTATGCCTGCTTCCTGGTGGGTGGCTCGGCGCTGGCCGCGCTGCCGCTGGTCACCTCCGGTTTCTACAGTAAGGACGCCATCCTGTGGCAAGTAGAAGCCTCTGGCCAAAGCGCGCTGCTGTGGGCAGGTCTGGTAGGGGCATTCCTCACGTCGCTTTATACCTTCCGGCTGATCTTTATCGCCTTCCATGGCAAAGAGCAGACCAAAGCCCATGCGGGCCACGGTCTGGCTCACCACCTGCCGCTCTTGGTGTTGCTGGTGCTCTCTACCGGCATCGGGGCGCTGATCACCCCGCCGCTGGCTGGGGTACTGCCCGCAGGCCCGGGGGATCACATCGAAGAGGGTCGCCATGCGCTGGAGATCACTTCCGGCATCATCGCCATTGCAGGCATTGCACTGGCCGCCTTGCTGTTCCTCGGTGAGCGCCGACTGGCCACCTCCATTGCCAACAGTGCGCCGGGTCGCCTGCTCAGCACCCTCTGGTTCAACGCCTGGGGCTTTGACTGGCTCTATGACCAGCTGTGGGTCAAACCCTATCTGCTGGCCACCCGGCTGCTGGCCCGCGACCCGCTGGACTGGATGATGGGCCTGCCCGCCTGGTTTGCCCTGCGTGGCAACCAGCTGCTGGCCTGGACCGTGACCGGCAAGTTGCGCTGGTATGCCGCTTCCATGGGGATCGGTGCCGCACTGGTGCTGGCACTGCTGCTACTGGGGTAAACGCGATGAACAACACGAAGATCGTACAGCCGGGCTGTTTGCCGACCTTGATGGAACAGGGCGTGCAATCTCATATGAACTTGAACGAGAGCTGATACCGTGACCTTACTCTGGATCTTGTTAATTCCTTTTATCGGCGGCTTGCTCTGCTGGCAGATGGAGCGTCTCGGCGGGCAGTTTGTCCGCTGGGTTGCCCTCCTCTCCATGAGCGCCAGCCTGCTGCTCTCCTGTGCCATCTGGCTAAGTGGTGATTTCTCTCTTGCCACCACCGGCCTCGATAGCGCGGGCGTCACTGGTGCCGCTTCCCCATGGGCTGCCGAATGGCGCCTGCCGTGGATCCCCCGCTTTGGCATCTCTTTGCATCTGGCGGTGGATGGCTTGTCACTGTTGATGGTGATCCTCACCTGCTTTATCGGGGTGCTGGCCATCCTCTGTTCGTGGAAAGAGATCGTGCAACGCATCGGCTTCTTCCATCTGAACCTGCTCTGGATCCTGGGTGGCGTGCTCGGCGTCTTTATGGCGCTGGATCTGTTCCTCTTCTTCTTCTTCTGGGAGATGATGCTGGTTCCCATGTACTTCCTGATTGCGCTGTGGGGCCATTCGGTCACTGACGGCAAATCACGGATCAACGCGGCGACCAAGTTCTTCATCTACACCCAGGTGAGCGGCCTGATCATGCTGGTGGCCATCATCGGGCTGGTGCTGACCCACCAGCATGCTACCGGTGTCTTCACCTTCAACTATCTGGATCTGCTCAACACCCCGATGAGCAAGGGCGTTCAGTGGCTGCTGATGCTGGGCTTCTTTATCGCCTTCGCGGTCAAGATGCCGCTGGTGCCGCTGCACGGCTGGCTGCCGGATGCCCATAGTCAGGCGCCGACCGCAGGCTCGGTGGACTTGGCCGGTATTTTGCTGAAAACCGCCGCCTACGGCCTGCTGCGCTTTGCCCTGCCGCTGTTCCCCGAAGCCTCTGCAGAGTTCGCCCCCTACGCCATGGTGCTGGGCCTGATCGGTATCATCTACGGCGCCATCGTGGCGTTCGGCCAGACCGATATCAAACGGCTGGTGGCCTACACCAGCATCTCCCACATGGGCTTTGTGATGATCGCCATCTACTCGGGTAGCGAAGTGGCCCTGCAGGGCGCCGTGGTGCAGATGATCGCCCACGGTCTTTCTGCTGCCGGTCTCTTTATCCTCTGCGGTCAGCTCTATGAGCGGCTGCACACCCGGGATCTGCGCCAGATGGGCGGCCTGTGGGGACGTCTGCGCTATCTGCCCGGCGTGATGCTGTTTTTCTCGGTGGCCTCTCTGGGCATGCCGGGCACCGGCAACTTCGTCGGCGAGTTCCTGATCCTGGTCGGCAGCTTCCAGGTTGCCCCGGTCATCACGGCGGTCGCCACCTTCGGTCTGGTGCTGGCCTCGGTCTACTCCCTCATCATGCTGCAGCGCGCCTGCTTTGGCCCCGCCAAGGATGAGAGCGTGCTCAAGGGACTGGATCGCCGCGAGCTGACCATGATGATGGTGATCGCCGGTCTCCTGGTACTGCTTGGCCTCTATCCCCAACCCGTGATTGATACCGCCAGCAGCAGCCTCATCAACGTGCTGCACTGGTATCTGCTGCCGACTGCTGGAGCCCTGCAATGACCTTCTCCGCTTCCCAACTGCTGGCACTGCTTCCCCTGCTGTTGACCACCGGGGCCATGGCGGCCCTGATGCTGGCCATCGCCTGGCGCCGCTGTGTCACCACCGCCTTTACCGTGACCATTGTTGGCCTCAACCTGGCGCTCTTCTCCCTGCCCATCGTGATGGCGCAGGGGGAGCAAGGCGTTACCCCGTTGCTGCAAGTTGATGGCTATGCCGTCTTCTACATGGGGTTGGTACTGATAGGCTCACTGGCAACCTGCACCTTTGGCCAATCCTGGCTGAAAGCCTACCCGGACAATCGGGAAGAGTTCTTCCTGTTGCTACTGATCGCCACCGCCGGTGGACTGGTGCTGGCCTGCTCCCGCCATCTCGCCTCCCTGTTTATCGGGATCGAGATGCTGACCCTGCCGATGTTCGGTCTGGTGGGCTACGCCTACCGCGAGCGCCACTCGCTGGAAGCCGCAGTGAAGTACATGGTGCTCTCTGCCGCGGCTACCGCTTTCCTGCTGTTTGGTATGGCGCTGCTCTACGCGCAGGCTGGCAGCCTGAGCTTTGCCGCCCTGGGGCAGACCCTGGCCCAGAGCCCGGCTCACCATCCGCTGCTGATGGGCGGTTTGGGGTTAATGCTGGTCGGCTTTGCCTTCAAACTCTCCCTGGCCCCCTTCCACCTCTGGACCCCGGATGTCTATGAAGGCGCCCCGGCCCCGGTCGCCAACTTCCTTGCAACCGTCAGCAAGGTCGCCGTGTTTGCCGTACTGCTGCGCTTCTATCTGGCCGTACCGGCTGCAGCCGATCCCATGATCCACTGGTTGCTGGCCGCCATGGCGGTCATCTCCATCCTCGTCGGCAACCTGCTGGCGCTGGTGCAGACCAACGTCAAACGGATGCTGGGTTACTCCTCCATCTCCCACTTCGGCTACCTGCTGGCGGTGATCGTGGCGAGCCGCATCGGCCAGATGCCGGTGGAAGCGGCCGGGGTCTACCTGCTGATGTATCTCTTCACCAGCCTCGGTGCCTTTGGTGTCGTCAGCATGATGTCGAGCCCCTATCGCGGCAAGGATGCAGACTCCCTGCACAGCTATCGCGGCCTGTTCTGGAAACGCCCTTACCTCACCGCCGTGATGACGGTAATGATGTTGTCGCTCGCGGGCATCCCGATGACCCTCGGCTTTATCGGCAAGTTCTACCTCATCGGCGTCACCGTCGAGGCGCAGCTCTGGTGGCTCTCCGGCGCCATCGTGCTCGGCAGCGCGCTGGGTCTCTACTACTACCTCAAGGTGATGGTGACCCTCTATCTGCGCGAACCGGGCATGCAGCAGCGGGATGCCAGCGCCGACTGGGCACTCTCCTCCGGCGGCGTGGTAGTACTGCTCTCTGCCGCCCTGGTGGTGTTGCTGGGGCTCTACCCGCAACCGGTCATCTCTCTGGTGCAGGGCTTGCAGAACGTCGTTCTGCAGTAACTCCAACAGCTTCCCAATCAAAACCGGCCCCTGTGGCCGGTTTTTCATATCCGTCAGAATGGATGCATGCCCCCCTACCCAAATTGTTCGGCGTTATAACGACTTATCGCACTCCATCAAAGATTGCCTGGTATTCATTCAGCCCCCTTGCTGATATATTGATGACTGGCAGGAATGGAGTTCCACGCGATGATGCAGCCCTCCTTTCATCAATTTGATGCGCATCCACTGAGCGACGCACTGCTTCCCTACCGAGGGGAACGACTCGATGTGTTGCTGGCCGAGCAGGATGCCGCGCGCGTTGCCGAACTGCAGTTGCTATGTCACCACTTCGACATCCAACTCTGTGGCGCCATCTTTCCAAGCCTGGTCAGCCAGCATGGTTTTCATGATCGGGGAGCCTGGCTACTGCCTCGTCCCGCATCCCACAATCCCCTGCTGATCCCGCTCTCTTCTACCGAAAACGCCGATGCACTGGCAGGTATCATCTGCGAACAGCTGGCTTCCCGCCTTGCACAATGGCCGGATACACAGAAGACCCCCACGCTCTTCCTGACCTTCGATGCCATGATCCCCAATATTGCCTCCATTCTTGAAGGGATCTATCTGCGACTGGCGGACAGGGTCAACTATGCCGGGGTCAATGCCGGCAGCGGCCAGTTCACGGCCATGCCCTGCCTGTTCGACAACCAGACATTGCTGGATCACGGGGTCAGTTGCGCACTGCTTCCCCACCACAGTTACTCCCTGCTCGAGCACGGCTATCAACTCACTGCCCAACCCATGCTTGCCACCAGCAGCGATGGCAACAAGATCTCCTTTATCGACTGGGAGCCCGCCTTCAGCCGCTATCAGTCGCTGATCCGGCAGCAATTCCAGCAGAGCATCACGCCGGATCAGTTCTACCAATACGGCGTCCACCTACCGCTCGGGTTGCTCAGAGCCAATGGCGACGTGATCGTGCGCATTCCGGTCGCCGTCACCGCAGAGGGGGCCTTGCTCTGCGTCGGGGAAGTGCCTGATCACAGCATCCTTACCCTGCTCAAAGCGCCACAAAGTGCGACCGCCCATGCCATCGAGCTGGCCGGAAAACTCAGCCAGCACGGAGTGCCTGAACGCATCGAGCTCTACTACTGCGCCGGGCGCCAACAGCACTTCGGTACGCAGAGTGCGCTTGAGCTGGAGACCCTCTTCACCCACAGCGGAGCACATGAGCTGGTCGGCGCCCTCTCCCTTGGCGAAATTGGCAGCCTGCGACCGGGGGACTATCCCCTGTTTCACAATGGCGCCATCCTCTGCAACGGAGAGGGAAGACGATGAACAACGATCACGCCATGGCCATCGTCTGCGACCTCTCTCTCTGTATCGGTCGTGAGGTCACCCTTGATGCCTTGCTGACCAAGGTGCTGCAGCGCTTCCTGTTTCACTGTGCCTGCCCGGTCGGCGTGGTGCTGCAGCAGTTGCCGCAAGGGGAGCAGAGGATCATCAAGGCGATCGGGGACGAACAGTTGCTCCAGCATCAAGGGCAATCTGTGAGCCTCCCCTCCTGGGTCATCGATGGCGATCAATGCATCCTGCGTGCGCCGCTGCCCCTGCCCGGCTCCCGCACCTATCCATTTGCCTATCGCCTCAACATCGAGGGGGGATATCTGATGCTGCTGCTCTCCCCCAATCCGGAGCATCAGGGCGAGCCGCTCTGCCAACTGTTCAGCCCCATCCTTGGTAACCTGGCCCGCGCCATCCAGTTGTGCCGGGACAGCGAGCAGCTGGCACTGCGCCAGCAGGCAGAGCTGGTCGACATGCAACGCTTCAACGAGTCCCTGTTAAGGGCGATCCCCATCCCGGTGTTCTACAAGGATGTCGAGGGACGTTTCATCAGTTGCAACCCGACCTTCACCCAAATCACCGGCATCAGCAAGGCCGATCTGCTGGGCAAGCGAGTGGATGAAATCCTCCCCCCCGAGCTGGCCGAAGAGTACATCCAGCGCGATCTGGCGGTGCTGCGCAGCAGGCAGCCGCAATATTTCGAGCACCTTCTGCTGGATCGCAGTGGCAGACGCTATCAGGTGCTCAACTTCAAGGATCTCTTCTATGACCATCAGGGCGAGGTGGCCGGCATCATAGGGGCGCTGGTCGATATCACCCGCATCAAGGAGAGCGAGCAGCAGCAACGCACCCTGCTGTTCCAGACCATAGCCGCCCTCTCCTCCGCCATTGCCCACAAGGATCCCAGCACAGCAGGCCATGAGCGGCGCGTGCATGATCTGGCGCTGGCCATCGGCCAGCATCTGCAACTCTCTCAGGAGCGGCTGGATGGACTTGGCCTCGCGGCCATGGTGCACAACATCGGCCTGCTGCAGATCCCGGCAGAGATCCTCACCCGCCCCCGCGAACTGAGGCCCGTGGAGTTCGAGCTTATCAAGCAGCATCCACAGGCCGGCTGCGAGATCCTGCAGCAGATAGACTTCCCCTGGCCCATCACCACCATAGTGCTGCAGCACCATGAAAACATGGATGGCAGCGGCTACCCGCAGGGACTGCAGGGCGATGCCATCTGTCTGGAGGCGCGGATCATCCGGGTGGCCGACTCCCTCGCCGCCATGACGGCCCACCGTCCTTTCCGGCGAGCCATGTCCCTCACCGAGGCCTTCGCCGAGCTGACGCGCTATGCCGGCGTTCGCTATGACGAACAGATAGTCAGCGCCTGCTTTACCGTGTGGCAGGCGGGCGACTGCTTTACCAACTGATCCAGGTGGCCCCCGATGACATCCAAGCACATCACTCGCCCAACCTCACCACAGGCCATCAACCTGCCACGGGATGCTTTTCTGCTCAGCCAGGTGATGGATCAACTGCCTTATCGTGTCCTGCTCAAAGACACCCGCTCCGTCTTCATTGCCTGCAACAGGTTGGTGGCCGACGATCTTGCCCTCCCTCCGGAGCAGATCATCGGCAAATGCGACATCGACTTTTTCCCGGCCAAGCTGGCCCAACGCTATCGGGATGATGATCTCAGGGTCATGGCCAGCGGCACGACCCAGCACCACAAGGAGCCCTATCTCAGAGGTGGCGAGGCCCGCTGGCTCAGCACCACCAAGTTTCCCCTGCGCGATGAGCTGGGCGAGGTGGTGGGTGTCGGCGTCTTCTTCGAAGACATCACTGAAACCAAGCAGCAGCAGGAACGGTTGCAGCAATACACCTGGACCCTGGAGGCCATCGGCCGCGCCCACCACGCCATGCTGGAGCAGGACGATGAGAAGAAACTGCTGCAGGAGATCTGCGACGCCATCACCTTTGATGACCGCTTCCCCCTCGTCACCGTATTGCAAGAGGTGGCTGGCCAGAACGCACTGCAGGTGCTGGCACAGGCGGGCAACGCGGTCTGGTTCTCCAACGATGAGTGGCTCACCCGGGATCCATCTCTGCACCATCTCATCCACCAAGGTACCGCGTGCAACGAGATGCTGAACACCGAACGTGTTCACCACTCCGCCACCCTGCGCGCCCGCCTGCTGTTGCCGCTGCAATGGCACGCCACCTTGCGCGGCGGACTGCTCATCCACAGCGAACAGGCCCGTACCTTCACCGATGAAGAGATGCGCCTCTTCAACCAACTCGCCGACTACCTTGCCTACGGTCTGCAGGCCCGCAGCACCCAGCAGGCCTATCTCGCCGCCCAGCGCGACAAAGTGTTGCACGCCCGTCAGCTGGAGCTGGCACTGGAAGATGCACTCGGTGCCATTGCTGCCGTGCTGGAGCAGCGCGATCCCTACACCGCCGGCCACCAGAAGCACGTCGCCACCCTGGCGCTGGCCATCGGGCGCGAGCTGAAGCTGGATGAGAAACAGCTGCGAGGACTCTATCTGGGGGCCATGGTGCACGATATCGGCAAGATCCAGGTGCCGGTCGACATCCTTACCAAACCGGGCAGGCTGACGCCTCAGGAGTTCAATCTGGTCAAAGAGCACCCGATTGCCGGTTATCAGGTGCTCAAGGATGTTGCTCTGCCCTGGCCCATCGCCCAGATGATCCACCAGCACCACGAGTATCTCGATGGCTCCGGCTACCCGGCGGGGCTCAAGGGTGAGCAGATCCTGCTGGAGGCCCGCATTCTCACGGTGGCCGACATCGTGGAGTCCATGTCCTCTGATCGCCCCTACCGCGCCGCCCTCGGCATTCCTCAGGCCAGGGCCCACATCATAGATCTGCGCGGCACCAAGCTGGATGAAGCGGTAGTGGACGCTTGCCTGCGCATTCTGGATCGCGGGGATTTCACTCCCCATGAGTTGGGCCACGGCCAAGCCTGAAGTCGCACGATGCCATAAAAAAACCGGCCAAGTGGCCGGTTTCTGTTTTTATGCGCTGGCGCCGTCTCTATTAACCCAGACGGACCCGGGCGTTGCGGAACATCCGCATCCAGGCGCCGTCCTCGCCCCAGTTGTCGGGGTGCCAGGAGTTGGCAACGGTGCGGAACACCCGCTCCGGGTGCGGCATCATGATGGTGGCGCGGCCATCTTGCGTGGTCACGGCGGTGATACCGTCCGGCGAGCCGTTCGGGTTGGCCGGGTATTGCTCGGTCACGCTGCCGCGGTTGTCGACAAAGCGCAGCCCTACCAGACCGCTGGCTTGCAGTGCGTTCAGGTGAGCGGCATCGCGCACCTCGACACGCCCTTCCCCGTGGGAGACGGCAATGGGCATCACAGAGCCCGCCATCCCGGCGAAGAAGGCCGACGGGGACTCCTGCACCTGCACCAGACTGAAGCGCGCCTCGAAGCGCTCGGAGCGGTTGCGCACAAAGCGCGGCCACAGATCGGCGCCCGGGATGAGGTCTCGCAGGTTGGACATCATCTGGCAACCGTTGCACACACCCAGGGAGAGCGTATCGCCACGCTCGAAGAAGCGCTGGAACTGCTCGCGGGCGTTGTCGTTGAACAGGATGGACTTGGCCCAGCCTTCGCCTGCACCCAGCACGTCACCGTAGGAGAAGCCGCCACAGGCCACCAGGGTCTGGAACTCCTCCAGCTTGATGCGACCGGAGAGAATGTCGCTCATATGGACATCCACTGCCGCGAAACCGGCACGATCGAACGCCGCCGCCATCTCCACGTGAGAGTTGACCCCCTGCTCGCGCAGCACGGCCAGACGGGGGGAAACCCCGCGGGCGATATAAGGTGCAGCCACATCCTCGGACAGGTTGTAAGTCAACTTGGCATGCAGACCCGGATCGGTGGCGTCCTGACGGGCCGCGTGCTCCTGATCCGCACACTCGGGGTTGTCGCGCAGGCGCTGCATCTGCCAGCTGGTTTCGCCCCAGATGGTGCGCAGCGCGGTACGGCTGGCGCGATAGACCTCCTGACCGGCACGCTGCAAGGTGATGAGATCCCCCTCGCGCACGGTGCCAAGCACATGGGAGCAGGCTGCCAGACCGTGACCGGCCAGCAGGGTCATCACCGCCTCTTTATCTTCGCGGCGCACCTGAATGACGGCGCCCAGCTCTTCGTTGAACAGCGCAGGCAGCAGCTCGCCGCCGATGCGATCGAGCTGGATGTCGAGGCCGCAGTGACCGGCAAACGCCATCTCGGTCAGGGTAACGAACAGGCCACCGTCAGAGCGGTCGTGATAGGCGATCAGTTTGCGATCGGCCACCAGTGCCTGAATGGCGTTGAAGAAGCCCTTGAGCTGAACCGGATTGTCGAGATCCGGCGCCTTGTCACCCAGCTGGCGATAGACTTGCGCCAGCGCAGAGGCGCCGAGGCGCTGTTTGCCGTTGCCAAGGTCGATGAGGATAAGGTCGGTCTCACCGAGATCGGTACGCAACTGCGGGGTGACTGTGTTGCGCACATCCTCAACCCGGGCAAAGGCGGAGATGAGCAGGGAGAGCGGCGAGGTGACGCTTTGCTCCTTGCCATCCTGCTGCCAGCGGGTCTTCATGGACATGGAGTCCTTGCCCACCGGGATGGTGATGCCAAGGGCCGGGCAGAGCTCCTCACCCACCGCTTTGACCGCCTCATAGAGACCGGCATCTTCACCCGGGTGACCGGCGGCAGCCATCCAGTTGGCGGAGAGCTTGACCCGCTTCAGTGACCCGATGTGGGTTGGTGCCAGGTTGGTGAGCGCTTCCGCTACCGCCATACGGGCAGAGGCGGCGTGGGAGAGCAGCGCAACCGGGGTGCGCTCGCCCATCGACATGGCTTCACCGTGATAGCTGTCGTAGGTAGCGGCGGTGACGGCGCAATCGGCCACCGGGATCTGCCAAGGGCCAACCATCTGGTCGCGGTTAACCAGACCGGTCACGCTGCGATCGCCGATGGTGATAAGGAAGGATTTCTCCGCCACGGTCGGCAGGCGCAGCACCCGCTCGGCCGCGTCACTCAGAGTGATGCCATCGAGCTGGAGCGCTTTGCCCTGTGCAGGCAGGGTCACCACGTCACGGTGCATCTTGGGCGCCTTGCCCAGCAGCACGTCCAGCGGCAGATCGATGGGCTGGTTGTCAAAGTGGCTGTCAGAGAGGGTCAGATGCTTCTCTTCAGTCGCGGTACCGATCACGGCATAAGGGGCGCGCTCGCGCTCGCACAGCGCCTTGAACAGCGGCAACTTATCTTGCGCCACCGCCAGTACATAACGCTCCTGGGATTCGTTGCACCAGATCTCCAGCGGGCTCATGCCCGGCTCGTCGCTCTGGATAGCGCGCAAATCAAAACGACCGCCGCGCTCACCGTCGTTGACCAGCTCCGGCATGGCGTTGGAGAGACCACCCGCCCCCACGTCATGGATAAAGACGATGGGGTTCTCATCCCCCAGCTGCCAGCAGCGGTCGATCACCTCCTGGCAACGGCGCTCCATCTCGGGGTTGTCACGCTGCACCGAGGCAAAGTCGAGATCTTCTGCCGACTGGCCGGAGGCCATGCTCGATGCCGCACCACCGCCCAGACCGATGTTCATCGCCGGGCCGCCCAGCACGATCAGCGCCGCGCCGACCGGGATCTCCCCTTTCTGGACATGTTCGGTTCTGATGTTGCCGATACCGCCTGCCAGCATGATGGGCTTGTGGTAGCCACGCACCTCGACGCCGTTGTGGCTCGGTACCTCCTCTTCGAAGGTACGGAAGTAACCGAGAATGGCCGGACGGCCAAACTCGTTGTTAAACGCGGCGCCGCCGAGCGGCCCCTCCTGCATGATGTCAAAGGCACTGACGATGCGGCTCGGCTTGCCGAAATCCTGCTCCCAGGGCTGCTCGAAGCCGGGGATGCGCAGGTTGGAGACGGAGAAACCGACCAGACCCGCCTTGGGCTTGGCACCGCGACCGGTGGCACCCTCGTCGCGGATCTCGCCGCCGGAGCCGGTCGCCGCCCCCGGGAACGGGGAGATGGCGGTCGGGTGGTTGTGGGTCTCCACCTTCATCAGGATGTCGACCTGCTCCTGGTGATACTGGTACTCGCCGTTAGCCGGGCTCGGGAAGAAGCGGCCACCCTGACTCCCTTCCATCACAGCGGCGTTGTCTTTATAGGCAGAGAGGACATGATCCGGCGTCTGCTCGAAGGTGTTCTTGATCATCTTGAACAGCGACTTGGGCTGCTGCTCACCATCGATAGTCCAGTCGGCATTGAAGATCTTGTGACGGCAATGCTCGGAGTTCGCCTGGGCGAACATGTAGAGCTCGATGTCATTGGGATTGCGGCCCAACTTGGTGAAGTTCTCCACCAGATAGTCGATTTCGTCGTCGGCCAGCGCCAGACCCAGCGCCACGTTGGCCTCGGCCAGCGCAGCACGGCCACCGCCCAGTACGTCTACCTGGGTGAAGGGGCGCGGCTCATGGTGAGCAAACAGAGCGCTCGCCGCATCCATGTCGGCAAACACCACTTCCATCATCCGATCATGCAGCACGGCGGCAATGGCGGCGCGCTGGGCGGCGCTCAGCTCAC
>NZ_JRGK01000376.1 GCF_000764645.1 Aeromonas finlandensis | reverse complement strand
AATCGGTTGGTCGGCCGCAACTTCTTTGGAATGTTTCCCCGAGGGACGTCCCCCCCCCTTCCCTGCAAAACCAAATCTTTAGCTGTGACTACAGAGCGCCGGTCGAAAAGGTTGAGGAAGGAGCGAAGCGAGGACGAGACCTTGTAGGCCATGGGCGCGTGTGGTATCTGCGATGCTTAATGGTCGAAGACAAGCCCATGCTAAGGTCTCGGGGTGTTATTTCTTTCTAACCTCAACAACCCAATCCAGCACCCAGCCGTAAAGGTTGAGGAAGGAGCGAAGCGAGGACGAGACCTTGCAGGCTAAGGGGTGCGGTCAGGTGATCTTCTTATTGCCGCGTTGTCTTTCAGAGCCTTGAGGTCTTCACTCCCGAACGACTCGATGATTTCCAGACGCTGGCGGGTGAGATAGGTGCCAGCTGGGGTGATTAAGTGATGTCCGGACATACGCCAGCCATCCCAATAGCGGGTGAAAACGGTTGGCAGCTCCCGTCCAACTGCCATCCTCATGACTCGTTTGCATACAGGCGGTATGGGTTTACCCTCATCCCAGAG
>NZ_JRGK01000375.1 GCF_000764645.1 Aeromonas finlandensis | reverse complement strand
CCACATTATGATCTGCTCAAGGCTCTAGATTTCAAAGGGGATGTGCCTCTCACTAAAGGTGTCGGGATAATTAATGTCACTAACTCAGATTTTGAAAAAACGTGCACGGAACCAAGAAAAATTAAAAAGCCAGTTAATTTTTTGTATGTCGGGCGGTTAGCACACGAGAAGGGATTGCTTTTTGCTATTGAATATTTCAAAGAGCATCCTGAACTAAATTTGACAGTCGTCGGTGATGGACCATTAAGAGATCAAGTTGCAGATATGTCACCCCATAATGTGACTTTAGTTGGTGCCGTTAACAATAGAGATCTTGCTGACATCTATAAATCACATGATATCTTTTTGTTACCATCACATAGCGAGCCTTGGGGGTTGGTAGTTGAGGAGGCCCTTTATTTTGGCCTTCCCATAATTTGCTCATCTTATGTCGGCTGTAATATCGAATTAGTTGAAGAGCCTGGTACTGGTATCATTTATGCTGATTCATCTATTGAATCACTTTCTGATGCAATAGATGAAATGACAAAAAAATATTCTTTCTTTTTAAATAATGTTGCAAATTTCAGCGTCAAAGAAAAAGACCGAACTCAGATAAATAGATATTCATTATGAAAAAAGTAAATATAGTTTCCTTTTCACTTTCAAAAGGTGGTGCAGCTATTGCTGCAAGGAAATTTACAGCTCTCCTTGCTGGCGTTAGATGTGTTAATACAATAAATCAAGATAATGCAAATAAAGTACAATTTATAAAACGTGTGTTATCATGGGGGATAGGTTTATTTCAAATCAACCAAAATCCTATAAAACATTCATTGAATTTATTTTCATATCGACCTGTAATTGCTGCATTCAAAAACAAAAAAGGAGAGGTTTTTCATTTACACTGGTTTAATAATGACACGCTCAGCATATTCGATTTGGATAAAATACCACAAGGCTCTATTGTAACAATGCATGATGAGTGGCTATATTGTGGAAGTGAACATTGTTATGACGTAAATGTTAATGAACTAGCCTTTGTCAGCGGTTATAAATTTTTTTCTCCAGGTTCTTATGGATTTGGTTGGCGGTATATTGTCTGGAAAATTAAACTGGGCAAGTTAAAAAACAGACATGATATTATATACACCGTCCCCTCCAATTGGATGCTAGAAAGGGCTAAAAGCAGTTTTATCTTGAAAAATGCCAATGTTTTTTTATTGCCAAATCCTATCGATGTCAATGTATTTCATCCTAGAAATAATCG
>NZ_JRGK01000373.1 GCF_000764645.1 Aeromonas finlandensis | reverse complement strand
GGTTTCATCGAAACCGACATGACCCGTGCCCTGAATGACGATCAACGTGCAGGCATCATGAGTCAGGTGCCTGCCGCCCGTTTGGGTGATCCAAAAGAAATTGCCGCAGCTGTGGTATTCTTGGCTTCTGATGAAGCAGCCTATATCACCGGCGAAACCCTGCATGTTAATGGCGGGATGTACATGGTGTAATCAATTTGTCGTGAGATCTGTTCAAATTTGCGATAGTACGCCGAAGTTTGGCACATTTCGTGGTTTGACCAGCGGCAAGCTACTTGCAAACTCACGTCAATTGAATAAACTACCCCAACCAGACGCAAATAGCGTATTTTTAAAGGAAAATTCAGGTCATGAGCAACATCGAAGAACGCGTAAAGAAAATCATCATCGAACAACTGGGTGTTAAAGAAGAAGACGTTAAGAACGCTGCCTCCTTCGTCGACGACCTGGGCGCTGACTCTTTGGATACCGTTGAACTGGTAATGGCGCTGGAAGAAGAATTCGATACCGAAATTCCTGATGAAGAAGCCGAGAAGATCACCACTGTTCAAGCGGCTATCGACTACATCACCGCTAATCAGGAATAAGTTCCTGTTCTGAAAGAAGCGGCCCAAGGGCCGCTTCTTTTGTATTTGTTCCCTTTCAAATCACCTCTCGGAGATACCTCAGTGTCAAAACGCAGAGTCGTGGTGACCGGCTTGGGGATGCTTTCCCCGGTGGGTAACACTGCCGAATCCAGCTGGCAAGCACTGCTCAACGGGCAGAGCGGCATTTCCCTTATCGATCACTTTGATGCCAGCGAGTTCGCAACCCGCTTCGCAGGTCTGGTCAAGGATTTCGATCCCGAGCAGTACGGTATCAACCGTAAAGACGCGCGCAAGATGGATCTCTTCATTCAATACGGCATCGCGGCCGGTATGCAGGCACTGGATGATTCCGGCCTGACCATCAATGAAGAGAATGCCGAGCGTGTCGGCGTAGCGATTGGCTCCGGTATTGGCGGTCTGGGTCTGATTGAACAGAACCACGATAGCCTCGTCAACGGTGGCCCGCGCAAGATCAGCCCCTTCTTCGTACCGTCCACCATCATCAATATGGTGTCCGGTCATCTCTCCATCATGAAAGGTCTGCAAGGGCCGAACATCGCAGTGACCACTGCCTGTACCACAGGTACCCATGCCATCGGCATGGCGGGCCGGATGATCGCTTACGGTGATGCGGACGTGATGGTCGCGGGTGGTACCGAAAAAGCCTCTACCCCGATGGGGATGGGCGGTTTTGCTGCGGCCAAGGCGCTCTCCAACCGCAATGACGAGCCGCAAAAAGCGAGCCGTCCGTGGGACAAGGATCGCGACGGTTTCGTGCTGGGTGATGGTGCCGGGGTGCTGGTGCTGGAAGAGTACGAACACGCCAAGGCCCGTGGCGCCAAGATCTACGCCGAGCTGGTCGGTTTTGGCATGAGCGGTGACGCCTATCACATGACTGCGCCTCCCGCTGATGGCAACGGTGGCGCCCGCGCCATGAAAAATGCCATCAAGGATGCGGGCATTGCCCCCGAGCAGATTGGCTACATCAATGCTCACGGCACCTCCACCCCGCTGGGTGACGTGGCCGAGCTGCGTGGCATGAAGTCGGTGTTTGGCGAGCACGCCAAGTCCCTGA
>NZ_JRGK01000372.1 GCF_000764645.1 Aeromonas finlandensis | reverse complement strand
GTCAGGATCCGCAGGATCTTGCCGCGCTGCAGGCGGCCTTCGATGAGGTAAATGACCTGCTGGCCGAGCAGAAGCGCCGTTGCTACGCCCTCGATCAGCTGGTGGCCCGTCTGCCGCACTTTGCCTATCAGGATGCGCAAGACCTGCTGGGCAAGGCCTCCGAGATGAGCGAGCGGCTCAAAGAGAAGCTTAAAGCTGCCGAGCTGGCGGCCCGCACCGCCGGTGAACAGCATAAGCAGATTGCCCAGCGCCACACCGAGGCGTTGCAGCTGCGCACCGCCCTCAACTCCAGCGTCGAGGCCAAGCGTCAGACCCTGACCGAGTTCGAGCAGGAGCTGGCGGCCATGGGCCTGACCCTCTCTGACGACATGGAAGAGAAGGCGCGCGCCCACAAGAAAGAGATTGAAGAGCTGCTGATCCGCACCCGTTCCCGTCGCACCAGCGCCGAGGCCCAGTTGCAGGTAACCAAGCGCGAGATCGAATCCCTTGGCGGTCGTCTCAAGCTCGAAGGCAAGGATTACTACAGCGCCCGTAAATCCCTGGTGGGACACAAGGCGAGTTGGTCGCGGGTGGTGCGGCTGGCGCGGGAGACCGACGTCGAGAAGCGTTTAAATAAGCGCGAGCTGGCGTACCTTGACAGCGACGAGCTGCGCTCCATGTCGGACAAGGCCCTCGGCGC
>NZ_JRGK01000371.1 GCF_000764645.1 Aeromonas finlandensis | reverse complement strand
ATAAAGACCTACAAGACTTCATTTTCACTACAATACACCATTATAATTCTGAACTAGAGTCTGCAATGAGAGAAGCCGCAGCTGCTGAAGCCGCAACTGCTGAAGCCGCAGCTGTCGAAGCCGCAGCTGCAGCTACACGCCGAAGAATTGATTATTGTGCGGAAAAATTAAATATTGCATCAGATCCAAAGCATCACTTAAATATGTATCATGCTCTAAACATGAACTTATCATCTAGAAATTATGAAGAGCAATATATATCCACTGGCACAGTCTTATTTGATAGTGAAAATAGTGCTTGGTTTTTATGTGTTTCAGCTGCATGTGACATGGTTCCTTCACAAGGCAATGATGCATACCATAAAAGATTAAATCCTCACAGATTAATTAGAGTCATGAGCTTATTTAAAGTTAATGATAATGATGCTGTGACAGAAGCAGAGAATTCTAAGTACATTTATACATACGATAATAATACCAGACGGTGTTTTTCAGTACTAACACCCGAGTCAGGGCTACCCAAGATTGATTATTTTATCATCTTAAATCATGCAACCTATAGTGGTGAGCGTTTTGCTAATGTTGTCTTACTTAAATCATCTGCCGATGGAACATCTATCGAGCACGAGAGAATAACGTTGAAACTAAAATCTCAACTTAGAACCGGATATGCTGAGCGGTTTCAACTGATAGCAAATAATCATAGTGGAAGAATTGGTGTTGATTATGTGAGTGCAGAAAAGTTTTAATCATCTAATATGGCACCGACCTGAGGTCGGTGCCTCC
The DNA here is from genome assembly GCF_000764645.1 of Aeromonas finlandensis. Classification (GTDB taxonomy): domain Bacteria; phylum Pseudomonadota; class Gammaproteobacteria; order Enterobacterales; family Aeromonadaceae; genus Aeromonas; species Aeromonas finlandensis. The sequence continues at coordinate 81 of NZ_JRGK01000371.1, read as the reverse complement.
CCCTCCTGAACAGCGTCTTGAGACTCACCACATCCCGACAAAACAGTCCACCCCGGGTTATCTGGGCCTGCTCCCTCATGC
>NZ_JRGK01000370.1 GCF_000764645.1 Aeromonas finlandensis | reverse complement strand
GCCAATCTGATACCCCTGCGCTCGCATCATCGACATCCAGTGTACGGTTGGCTTCGAGTTTGAATTCGGCAGTAAATGAGCGACGTAATCTTGTCATTGAACGCCTCATGTCATGTTGGTGAGACCAGCTTCCTTGAAGATGGTAATGCTCTGCTCTTCAGAGAGGCGTTTCTTCATGTTCATCTCCTTGTGATAGATGAGCATTACCAAGTTCTGGTGGCCTGGAAAATGGAGCGCAGATCAGAGTCATTATTATGCCGAAATTCTGTTTTTGAATAGGGCAGGATGTTGGCTCATGGTCAATTAAAGCATTGAAGAAGTTTAACGAGCTTGGTATGCCGAGAGCGTTGAGTATTGTTTAATAATTGAACAGTCTGGGCGATTCGGCTTTCTGGCTGAATCACGTATTTTGGATCAAAGCTTAGCAATAGTGTCTATCGTCAAAAGTGTGACAAGCTCCAAAAATTGTAATTTAATTAAGTGCTTTTCGTGACTTAACTCAATCTTTCGACTGATGCAAAGTATTTCTATCTGTCTTGCAGATATATTGGTTCTCGACATAGAGACAAATCACTAGATTATCACTCCTTGAGGCAAATCATGATTATCGCTCTGCTTATTAATATTTTAAGAGCGCAAACAAATGAACAAGTCGATTCAGGATGTTATCGTTTACCAAATCTACCCCAAGAGTTTTCTAGACAGCAATAACGATGGTGTTGGCGATTTACAAGGCGTCATTTCAAAACTGGACTACTTATCCGACCTTGGTATAAATGCTATTTGGCTTAGTCCAATCTACAACTCACCACTTGATGATAACGGTTATGACATAAGCGATTATCAATCCATCCTTGTACAGTTTGGTACAATGGCCGATTTTGACCAGTTATTAGAGCAATGTAAACGTCGTAATATTAAAATAATTATGGATTTGGTTATTAACCACTGTTCAGATGAACATGTTTGGTTTGAAGAATCCAAAAAATCCAAAACCAATCCATACTCCAACTACTTCCATTGGGCTGATGGTATCAATGGAAATCCACCTAATAAATGGCGTTCAGTATTTGGTGGTTCTGCTTGGGAATATTCGCCTGAACGTGATCAATACTATTTACATATATTCGGCAAGAAACAACCAGATTTAAATTGGAGTAATCCAAAACTCGTCAATGAAATCCATTCGATGATCAAATGGTGGCTTGATAAAGGTATCGATGGATTCCGCATTGATGCGATTTCATTCTTAGAGAAACCAGTTTATTTCTACGCATGCGACAGTGAGGACTTTGCCACTGTTCCTTGCGCAAATAAAGCGCTTGGTCACAGTTATATTAAAGGCTTTATGGAGATCATTAATCGCTATGGTGCATTTAGTGTCGGTGAAATAAATGAAGTAAATAGTGAAGGGATTTTGAAATACGTTGCGCCAGCAGCAGGTGAATTTCAAATGGCTATCTCTTTTGTGCCGCCAGAAATCGAGGTTTTTAATGAAGATCTAGTCTCTTATTACAAGGAACAACTAAAAACAAAACTCGAAATTGAACAACAGGGTGGTTGGAATGCTGTCTTTCTATCAAATCACGATAAACCACGTCAAGTATCATTGTTAGGTAACGATGCGAAAGAGTATTGGGAAGATGCTGCGAAGGCATTAGCAGTTTTGGTGCTAAC
>NZ_JRGK01000037.1 GCF_000764645.1 Aeromonas finlandensis | reverse complement strand
GACCACAGCCCCACACCTGCCAGCCTGCGCGCCGGTAATCCAGCGCCAACTGGCGACCGATGCCGGAGGTCGCCCCGGTGATGAACACCCGGCCGCTCATGCGCCGAGCCTCCCCTTGATGGCGCGTACCACAGGCCCGAGCAGCGGCAACTGCTCGTAGAGCATGGCGCCCAGGTCAAAATAGTCCCTGTGCTGGCACACCTTGCCCGCCTCGTCGAATTCGAGGCGGGTGGCCCCCTCCACCGTCACCGGCTCACCACCACGCAATCTGGGGTGAGAGAAGGTCATGGTCCAGCCGAGCCAGGCCTGCGGCCCTTGCTGCTGCTGACTGGTAATGACGAAGCGACAGTAGGCGAGGCGCTGATAGAGGGCGGCAAAATAGTCGCCAAGGGCTACCAGCCCCTCGATACGGTGGGCCGGATCGGTAAAGACCACCTGTTCGGCATAGACCTCGGGCAAGCGATGCAACTGCTGTTTGTCCAGTTGCTGATAGAGGCCAATAAAGCGGGCCAGCGGCTCGTTCATCCTATTTCTCCAGAGAGCGAAACATCTCGATGGCTCTCACCCGGGCAACGGCGTGATCCACCATGGGTGCCGGATAATCCTGTCGCCCCTTGAGTCGCAGCCAGTCGTGGGGCTGATGCACATAAGCGGCGGGAATATCGGCCAGTTCAGTTACCCAGGTACGGATAAACTCCCCTTGTGGATCAAATCGTTGCCCCTGAGTGGTGGGGTTGAACACCCGGAAATAGGGCGCTGCGTCGGCGCCGGTACCCGCTGCCCACTGCCAGCCGCCGTTGTTGGCCGCCAGATCGCCATCGATGAGTCGACTCATGAAGTAATCCTCCCCGAGCCGCCAGTGGATATGGAGATCCTTGGTGAGAAAGCTCGCCACTATCATCCTCAGCCGGTTGTGCATCCAGCCGGTGGCGTTGAGGCAGCGCATCGCCGCATCGACGATGGGGTAGCCGGTGCGCCCCTCGCACCAGGCGGCGAAGGCATCAGGATCCCAGCTCCACGGCAAGGCCGCCGTCTCGGGCTTGAAGGGGCGATTCATGGAGAGAGTCGGGATCAGTACCAGCAGGTGGCGATAGAACTCGCGCCAGACCAGCTCGTTGAGCCAGACAAAGCCGGGCTGGGCCTTCGACTGGGGCCGATAACCGAGACGCTGCTGGAGCGCCGCCACACACTGGCGCGGGCTGATGATGCCCGCCGCCAGATAGGGGGAGAGCCCGGACGTGCCTGCGATGGCAGGAAAATCCCGGGTCTCGCCATAGTCGAGCACCGACTTCTCCAGAAAATCGTTCAAACGGCGCCGGGCTTCCGCCTCCCCCACCGGCCAGCGGGGATCTGCCGTCAGCTGGCCGAGCGCTTCATCGACCCACTCCCGCTTTGCCAGCGGCTGCCACGGCAACGGCTCGCCACGGGGCGCAGGAGCGCGATGAATGACAAAACCATCCTCGTCGAGTGCCTTGAGCCAGGCGCGGCTGAAGGGAGTGAAGACCTTGAACATCTCCCCCGACCCGGTCAGCACCCGCCCCGGCGGCAATACGCAACAGCCGTTGAGCCAGTGACAACTCACCGCCTGCTCTGCCAGCGCGGCAGTAACGGCGTGGTCGCGGCGCTGCTCATCGATCTCGATAGCCTGATTGGCGTAGAGCTGGGTCACCCCCTGCTCGCGGCAGAGCTCTGCCAACGCTGCAGGTACCTCGGCAAAGGTCTCCAATCGCAGCAGATGGAGCGGGATGCCAAGCGCCGCCAGCTCGTGGCCCAGCACATCCACCTGCGCCAGCATAAAGCGCTGACGGATGGGGGCCATCTTGTGCTGCCGCCACTGGGTGGGGGAGACGATAAAGAGCGCGGCCACCGGCTCATCATCGGCGCAGGCATGCCGCAGTGCCGGGTTGTCGGCAAGGCGCAGATCGTTGCGAAACCAGACCAGCTTCATGACTTTTTCCTCCCGCGTCCGCTGGCGCCAGCCGCAGCAGGTGCGTCTGCCATCAGCTCGGCAAGGCTCGCCTGCCAGCCGTGGGCTTTAAGCCACTCACCATCGTAGAGACGCCCCAGCTCGCCAAACAGGCGTGTGCCGGCGGGCCAGCCGGCGGCCAGCTCCTGCTTGCCAAGCCCTGCCCCCAGCAGCACCAGCCAGGGGGTGGCAGCACGTCCCTCAAGCAGGCTGGCATGGCGAGGTTCAACCGCCCCCAGCAGTTGCACCTCATAGCCCTGACCGATCAGCTCGTAAGCGGTCCAGACCAGATCGAGGGGGCCGACCTGTCCCCAGCTAGCCAGCGTGATCGGCACGCCCTTATCCTGCTCGATCAGGTGGCGGGCGAAGCGGGTATGCAGCCAGCCCAGCCACACCTGTTGCAGCAACTCGCCATCGGGCCGCTCACGCCACAGTCCCAGCAGCCGCTCCACCAGCGGTTGCAGCACCCGACTGCGCACCAGCTCGAACGGGTAGCTTGCCAGCAGATCGTTAAGCTCGGCCTCCGCCTTGCGCTGGTTGAAGGCGAGCAGCGCCTGACTGAACTGCTCCAGGGTTTGCAGCCAGTGATCGCTCACCGGCTGGGCGTGAGGTTCGCTCAAGAGCCCCTTCACCTGCCCGATGCTCACCCCCCGCTCCAGCCAGCTCAGGATCTCGCCGATCTGGCGGATATCCTGCTCGCTGTAGAGGCGGTGCCCCTTTTCGGTACGGGCCGGCTGCACCAGACCATAGCGGCGCTGCCAGGCGCGCAGAGTCACGGCGTTGACGCCGGTGAGACGGGATACCTCGCGAATGGGGTAGATCCCCTCATCAGCCAGAGGAGCAACTTCTTGCGGTAAATCAGACATGACAACGTCCATCAAACAGAGAGGTAAGGCTCCCCGGCGCAAACCATGCGCCGGAGCAACAGAACGGATTCAGAGCCCGTAACGCAGCTTGAGCGTATCGGGGTGCGGATTGAGATAAACCTGCTCGGCGAGATAGGGGTTGGGGTACTCGCGCAGGTAGTGGCGGATCAGGGTGAGCGGCACCAGCAAGGGGAAGATGCCGGTGCGGTACTTGTCGATGGTATCGGCAAGCTCCTGCTTCTGGGCCGGGGTCAGCACTCGCTTGAAGTAGCCCTGCAGGTGCATCAGCACATTGGTGTGGCTGCGGCGATTGGCGCGCAGGGTCAGCGCCGTCATCAACCCCTTGATGTAGTTGTCGGCCACCTCCTGCAAGTTGGCGGACTTGCCCAGATTGCCGAGCAGCTTGCCGAGGATGCGGTAGTGGGTGGTGGCATGGGAGAGCACCAGATACTTGTAGCGGGAGTGGAAGCGGATCAGCGCAGAGGCGGTGATGCCACGGGCACAGAGCTGCTGCCAGTCGTGATAGGCGAAGACCCGCAACACGAAGTTCTCGCGCAGGATGGGATCGCACAGGCGGCCATCTTCCTCTACCGGCAACAAGGGGTTGGCCTCCATCAACGCCTTGGCAAACAGGCCGATCCCCTCCTTGGCGCTCCCCTCGTTATTGGCGCCATAGACCTTGACCCGCTCCATGCCGCAGCTGGGGGATTTGGCACAGAGGATATAACCGGAGATAAAGTCGAGCTGGCGGGCTTTCTGCTCGCTGAAGGCAATCAGCTTCTCGGTGACATCGAAGCTGCCATTGCTCGCCTCGGCGCGGATCTCGCCGTGACGCTTGACCAGCCGGATGGCGGCGCGGGGCGCCCCCAGACCAATGGCCATCTCGGGACAGACGGGGTGATAGTCAAAGTGAGCGCCAAGATCCCGTTCGCAGAAGCTGGAGCGCTTGTGGCCCCCATCGAAACGCACCTCTTGTCCCAGCAGGCAGGCACTGATACCGACTTTAATCTTGTACATGATGACGCTCCTTGTATAAGCCTTGATTCAGTTATAGCAGTTATACAAAGAAATGAAAGTTGTATAACTATTGGCGACTGATACGGCACAAGGGAGAGTTGCGGATCACCGGAAAACAAAAAAGCCCATGGCAAACGCCATGGGCAAGCACAAGACACTAAGGTACAGGAAATTAGAAGCTGTACTTCACACCCAGGCTGGAGATGGAACCCTGTTGCAGATCCCACTTGCGATAGGTGTAGTCGGCAGTCAGCGCCCAGTTCTGGTTGAGCTTGTAGGCGCCGCCCACCTTGAAGTCATGCATATCGCCGGTCATGTTGGCGTAGCGGTAGGCGGTGGAGAGCTCGATGTCACCGATGTCGTAGCGCAGGCCCACTTCACCGTACATGCTGCCAGAAGTTTTACGCAAAATGGTATCCCAGCCCTTGTTGTCCACGTTGGTCTTCCACTCGCGTTCCATGGTGTAACCCATCACACCGGTTTCACCGTAGAGGTTCAGGCCAGTGCTGAGCGGGGTAAAGACACCGACACCCAGGCTACCGATGCCCATGCTGTCATTGCCGTCCTGGGCAGAGGTGCCCTCGGAGAGCAGGCGACCATAGAAGTGATCGGCAAAGGATTTGGAGAGATCCAGCGTCAAGCCGCCAAAGTCACGTGATCCACCATTATCCCGCGAGAACTCCCCGCCGAATTGATCGGACTTGAGAAAATCGGACTTGGTGTGAGCCCAGGTAGCCGCGCCCTTGGCGTAGCTAAAAGCATCTTGCGCCAGGGCGGAAGTAGAGACAAACCCGGCCAGAACAAGCAGAGATACGGTTACTTTTTTCATGATGTTGACTCCATGTGATTGAGCCCGTTGCTAACGGGCTGGGATGAAGTCATTGTGCGGCGAAGTTCCCTGCTTGCCGAGCCGCAAGCTGTTGCAGAACCATGTCAGATGTAAGCAGATATTGCTGGGGGTGTCGGCGGCAACAAGTTGCCGACCCAGACTGATTGAATGGGCCGGAACAGCGAAAAAATCAGCGGAAGACCACCTCGTCAATCTCGACCCGCACCAGCGGCTGACCGGTCAATCCGGCAGGACGGGGGAGCTCGAGCGCCAGCGACGGACGGACTTGCCCCTTGCGCAGATAGGTCTCCGGCAGACGGTTCTCGGCAACCCAGAAACGGGCCTCCTGGCGGCTCAGCTGCACACCGTCAGCACTGAACAGGGTCACCATGCCGCGCACCCCCACCACATTGCGGTTGCCGGTATTGCTCACCATAAAGGTCAGCGCCAGCGGGTCAGCACCGTCAATGTTGTCCAGCTTGACCACAACCCCGTCACGCGCCGCTTGCGACAACAGCTCAGGGTGCGCCTTGGCCTGATCGGTCAGCACAGGCGCCGCCACCGCGACCACTGCACCCGCTTGTGCCCCTTCGGCTACCGCCTTGACGGGTTCGGCCGGCTTGACCACCAGATACTCCCAGGTGAAATCATCGTTGAGCTGAACCAGCCGACCATCGGGCAGGGTCACCTGAGAGAGGGGGGCGGCCTGCGCCAGCACGGGGGAGAGGCAAAGGGCCACCAGCAGACGGGAGAAGGGTTTCATAGGGCGAAGCTCGGTAACGGGTGAAAGGGCGACAGTATAAACAGTCCCATCGCCCCTTGCCTATGACAGCACTCACGTTCTGGCACCCGAGTCGCAAGCTAGATGGCGAGATCGTGCCGCTCTTTCTGCACCATATCCAGAGTCACCAGATCAAACTCGGTCCCTTTGAGCGCAGACAAAATATCCGATTGCATATCAAAAGCCTGGGCCCGCTGATGCTCAGGCAAGCGCACTCTGGCCAGGGTGGTAGTGCAGTCGCACAGGGTATGGAAAAAGACTTGTGCCTCGTCCAGCCCCATGTCGGTCAGCATCTGCTCGGCCTGATCCACCATCCGCAGATAGCGCTGCTCGAGCAGGCGTGGATTGGTGAAGCGATTGCTCAGGCAGCCGTTGCCCCCCTTGCCCCAGCGATCAAGCTGGCGCTTGTGGAAGCCATAGCGAAAATCGCGGCTCGTCACCCCGTTGTAGGCAAAAAACCAGATGGTATTAGCTGGCAAAGAGCCGAATTGGGCCAAGTAGTCGTCCCGCTCCTCCACAGAGGCCGGCAGTAACAGCGGCAGATGAGCCCACTCTGGACGCTCCTGCACATATTCACACACTCGGCGCACCGGGTCGATCAGCCCCTCCATATGAGGAAGACGATCGCAAAAGACAATCTCGTCGGTTTTGATGATCCATTGTTCAATACCATAACGCTGGCAATAACGGCGGGCACGGGCCACTTCACGGCGGCTGCGGGTCGGGTTATCGATGGTAATGGCACGGATTTTCATACCACTGGCACGACACAGATCGATGCTGTAGCAGGATTCCAACCGTCCCGAAAAAGAGACAATCAGCTCGTCAAAAATCGCCAGCCGCTCAATCAGCTGCAGTTCCCTGGCTTGAAAAGAGTGATCATATCCCTGATTCAGTACAACAACATTGGCACCCATTAAACAGCTCCGAATGATGAACAGGTGCGGTATTGTGGGGGAAACAAGCTGAATAGACCCTTAAAGAGTCTGGTTAAAATTAAAACTTGATGGTTATTTCCTGTGATTCTGACGACATATCTTCACTTTGGGCGTCATAAATTCGCAATCTTGCCTGATGAACCTGATGGGCTCGCAAGAAACCCTGCGCCTGCTCCAGCGAGGTAAAGGTCAGGTGCCCCCCCTCGCTGTCGGTCAGGCAGAGGCACTCCCCTTCCGCCTCGATACAGAGCTGATAACCGCTACCATCCTGGCAGGCGATGATCAGGGTCGCCTCGGGATAGTGACTCAACCAGTTGCGAAACCGGCCATGCTCCATAGTGCTCCCACAGGGGTCTCACCCCTTGTCGATGGCGGGCAAACAGCCCAGCGCACCCAGTTGCTGACGGCAACTCGCCACGTCGGTGAAGACGATCCCTCTGATGCCAAGGGCCTCGGCGGCCGCAATGTTGGCGGGACTGTCATCGATGAAGATGCACTCTGCCGGTTTCAGATCGAACGACACCAGCAGATAGCAATAGATATCCGGCTCAGGCTTCATCATCCGCACCCGCGCCGATACCACCTTGCCGCTGAAGCAGCGCCAGAAATCCTGATGCTGCTCCAGCCAGTCGATGCTGGCATGGCCCATGTTGGAGAGGGCATACAGGGTATGCCCCGCCCCGTGCAGCTCGGCTATCAGGGTTAGCATAGCGGGATCTGGCAGCAGGGAGGCGGGAACCGCCTGTAAAATGGCCAGATTTTCTGCGGCGCTCAGGCCGGTTCGGCCCTCGGCTTGGCGAGCCATGGTGTGCAGCGACATGGTGCCCCGATCCACCTCCAGCCAGTCCGGGTGGTTAAAGAGCTGTTCCGCCAGCGACTCAGCCCCTTGCGGGCCACGCACCGAACGCACAATACCCACCGGATCCCAGCTCACCACCACCCGTCCCAGATCGAAAATAATCGCCATCGTCTTCACCTCCCCCATCCTGTTGATGTCGTCAAAACAGAGTCAATGGAACATCATCCATACTCATTTTCTTAACCGGATACCCTGCCCCCATCCCCGCCCGCGGGCAAGTTTTACTTGCAACAGACTGGCAAATCCCTTAATGGTTAGGGCATTACAATCAGGATTCTGACCATGCAGCCAACATTCTTCTTTGCTTTCTCGTTTATCCGGCCCGCTTGAGGGAAGGCCTGTCGTCGTGTGAGCAGCAAGCAAAGACGAATCGAGCCTCCCCTAGCGGAGGCTTTTTTTTGCATTAATATCAATCGATTACTTGGATAGGGAACAATCATGGCAACGCTCGACGAGATCAGACAAGACATCACCCGGTTGGATCAGGAGCTGCTTGCCCTGCTGGCGAAACGCAAGACCCTCAGCATCGAGGTTGCCCGCGCCAAGCAAGCCAACCCGCGCCCCATCCGTGACCATCAGCGGGAGCAGGAGCTGCTGGTCGCCCTGATCCAGAAAGGGCGCGTGCTGGGGCTGGATGCCCAGTACATCACCCGCATCTACCACACCATCATCGAGGACTCGGTGCTCTCCCAGCAGGCCTATCTGCAGAGCCTGCTCAACCCGGAGCAGCAGGAGCCGATGACCAGCGTCGCCTATCTGGGGCCGCGCGGTTCCTACTCCAGCCTTGCCGCCCGCAAATATCTGGCGCGCTACAAGGATCAGGTGATCGAGGTGAACTGCCAGAATTTTCGCGAAGTACTGGATGCGGTGGAGTCGGGTCGCGCCGCCTTTGGTGTGCTGCCCATCGAGAACACCAGCTCGGGCTCCATCAACGAAGTCTATGACGTGATGCAGCACACCAGCCTCTCCATCGTCGGCGAACTCACCTACCCCATCGAGCACTGCATCCTCACCGCCGTGCCGACCGAGCTGGATCGCATCAAGACCTTCTATGCCCACCCGCAGGTGTTCCAGCAGTGCTCCCACTACCTGAGCAAGCTGGAAGGGGCCCGCCACGAGATCTGCGACTCCTCCTCCAGCGCCATGATGAAGGTCAAAGAGCTGGCCAGCCCCGAGGCCGCCGCCATCGGTAGCGCCGCCGGTGGCGAGCTCTATGGCCTGGACGTGCTGGCCGAGCAGCTTGCCAACCAGAAAGAGAACTACAGCCGCTTCATCGTAGTGGCGCGCAAGCCCATCGACGTGGCACCGCAGATCCCGGCCAAGACCACCCTCATCATGTCCACCTCCCAGAAACCGGGTTCACTGGTGGAGGCGCTGCTGGTACTGCGCAACCACGAGATCAACATGACCAAGCTGGAGTCCCGTCCGGTGCAGGGCAACCCGTGGGAAGAGATGTTCTATCTGGATGTCTCCGCCAACCTGCAGACCCCGGCGATGCAGGCCGCACTGGTGGAGCTGACCAAGATCACCCGCTATATCAAGGTGCTTGGCTGCTACCCGAGCGAGGATGTCAAACCCACCGCAGTGCCACCCGTGTTGATGGGTAAATAGTCGTGATGGGTAAGATGGGTAAATAGTGCCGTTGGGCAAATAACGCAGCCGGATCGACAAGAGGCGGGCATCATGCCCGCCTCTGTTTTTTCTGCCGTCAGGGCAAGACCAAGGGCTCAGCAAGAGCATCAGAGAAGGAAATCCGCCGCTCCGGAATCGATTTATTGTTCGAAAAAAGTAAATGAGTGGCTATTGTCATACACCATTACTTGACGATTTTGCACTATCAAACTGCCCTTGCGAGGGTCAAATCGCCCATCAAAAGCCCTCTCACGCCTCCCGCTCCACCACGATGCCTCCCCCCGGATAACAACAAGGCGAGCCACTGGCTCGCCTTGATGGTTCATCTGCTGACCGATTCACATCAGAACTGACCGGCCATCAGCTGGTTGATGTTGTAGAGGGCGCGGGTATCGAGTTCCATCTCGGTGGCATAGGTGTTGCCGCGAGGATAGGAGGCCACCACTCGGGCACCGCGCACCACACCGGCGACCGACACATCCAGCGAGTTGGAGGTCTGGGTCAGATCACGATAGCTGCTCTGGCCGCGCACCTGCTGGCCATTGAGCTGCTCGGCAAGTTCACGGTAAGCATCCATCTTGGAGGCACGAATGGCTTGCAGCATCTTCTCCGACTGGGAGGGGCCGGGCTGGATGTCGATCACCGCATAGCCCACCGCCTTGAGCACCGGAAAATCATCGGGCTTGCCACCCTGGGTGTAATCCACCACCCGGTTGTAGCTGCAACCGGCGAGCAAGAGTGCCAACAGGCAACCAAACAGAATCTTCATGACTCGCTCCTCACGGGGTCAGGTTGACCAGATGACCGCCCGGCCGGGCCTGACTGTCACGCATCAGATAACCGCGATTGATCGATGCCCGACCAAACGAATTGTTGGCACCGAACAGATATTTTTGCGGGATCAGGCTCTGGGCCGTGGTCTCCACCATCTTGGTGCGCATGTCGATAACGCGGGCGTTGACCAGGATCCCCTTGCTATTGCGGCTGAAGGTGCCGACCAGAATGCGGGAGATCGGCAAACGGGAAGAGAGCTCCTTGTAGTTGCGGCTCAGCACGAAGTCCCCCTGCGGCGTCACCTTGATACTGCCGGTCAGCTTGAAGTCCACCACCACCTCGCCGCGGCGGTTGAGCTCGTAGATAAAGCTCTCCTCAATCTGCTGCCCCATCCAGTTGGTATCCTGCAGGGTGTCGAGATCAACGAAAGAGGCCACCGCGATGGGCTCGGTCAGGGTGGTCAGCGATTTGCGCTCCATCAGCTGATCGGTCATGCGCGCCACCAGCCAGTTGAGTTCCATCCCCTGCGCCGCCTGGCGGGGGTCACCCTGATCCCGATTGATAGGGTCGGAGCCACACCCGGTCAATGCCAGGGCAAGCGCCAACGCCGTGATGAGTTTGTTCATGGATACCTTTCCTGTATCTGCACCTGATTTGTTATCGGACACGTCTGCCAAACCTTGAGCCGGGAATGAGGCATGATTCTTGCTGCCAGTTTCGCAGTTGAGCCAATATCTGGCGGATGGTCAGAAAATCATCTTCGAACGACTGTTGTGAGCCATGTCGGCCCGCGATGCCCTCTTCAAAAGAAGAAGAGGCTGTGAGCCGCCTAATCAAGGTATCTGCTATGAAATTACCGCTGCTGTTGACCCTGCTGCTGGCCAGCCTGAGTGCCCGCGCCGAGCTTATCGAAGCGCAGGGCAGCGCCGCCATTATCGGGGGCGATGAAGTCTATGCCCGCGAGCAGGCGACCCGCGATGCCCTGCGTCAGGCACTGCTGGCGAGCGGCGCCGCCGTCTCCAGCGTCCAGCGTCTGGAAAATGGCAGCCTGCGCTCCGAGCAGATCCAGATCCGCTCCGGCGGCGACATTCGCCAGTACCGCCTCAAGCGGGAAGAGGTGCGCAACGGCCGCATGTACGTCACGCTGGTGGCCGACATTCAGGCCGAGCGCCAGATCTGCCAGACCCAGCACTTCGCCAAGGATTTGACACTGGTCAGGCTGCGGATGCGCTATCCGGATCAGGCCAGCTATGGCGCCATGGACGACATGCCGGAGAACCTCTCGCGCCGGCTGTTCGAAACCCTCGCCAACGCCCAGCAAGGGGTCGCGGTGCGCCAGTGGCTGGACGAAAACCTGCGCATCGACCCGCTCCATCTGCAACAGGGGGATCGCAGTGCCCTTGAGGAGATCAAGGCGCTCAGCCTGCGCACCGATAGCCAGTATCTGGTGCTCGGCAGCATCGACGATCTCTCCATCGAACCGCAGGGTAACCAGCTGACCAGCTGGTATCAGGATCCCGTGCGCAACTTTCGCATGCAGCTCTACCTGTTCGACGGCATCAACGGCAGTCTGGTTAACCGCAAGGTCTATGAAGGGCGCGCCACCTGGACCTTTGGCAAGCGGGAGCAGGTGGGCAGCAGCAGTGGCCAGTTCTGGCAGTCAAGCTACGGCCAGGAGGTCAACTACCAGCTGCAGCAGGCCGCTCAGGATCTGGTGGCACAGCTCACCTGCGCCCCGGTCACTGCCCGGGTGGTCGGCCAGAACGAGCGCGGCCCCTACATCAATCTGGGGCGGCGCAACGGCGTCAAACTCGGCGACCAGTTCCGCATCCAGCACAACGCCGACTTCATCGACCCCTATGGCAAGTCTCGCATGATGCGCAACCCGGCTGACGGCCTGTTCGAAGTGGTGCAGGTGTTCGACGACGGCGCCATCATCAGCAGTCAGAACAAATATTCACCGTTTAACATCCAGAATGGGGATTTGGCAGTATTGGAATAAGAATCAAGGGTTTAAAAGGGAGTTGCTTCTTGTATAATGCCCGCCACACAGCTCCCGTAGCTCAGTAGGATAGAGCGGTCCCCTCCTAAGGGACAGGCCACTGGTTCGACTCCAGTCGGGAGCGCCATATAAAACAAGGGGTTGGCATCATCATGATGCCAACCCCTTGGTCGTTTTTGGCTCTGGCGTACTTGTTTAACGAACTGTAGCTTTTGGTGTGCTTGTCCAGCCTCCAGCACAAGACCCAGCAAGTATTTCGGCGCGCAAGCACATGACCAGCCATGGGGCGCCCAATCTTGTCAGGACAGAGAGCCGTAGCTTTTTTAGTATGTCCTTTTCGCGCTCGAGCCGGTTGATACGGGCTTCCAACTCCTGGATTTTCTGCTGTTCCGGAGTCAACGCTTTGCTGATAGGGGTGGTGCCGGTTCGTTCTGACTGAAGCTGCTGAACCCAACGGCGAAGTACTGTTTCACCGACATCCAGTGAACGGCTGGCTTCAGGGACAGAATATCCCTGGTCGAGCACCAGGGATGCGGGTTCGGGTTCGAGTTTGAACTCGGCAGTAAATGAGCGACGCAATCTTGTCATTGAACACCTCAAATTATGGTGGCGACTGTACCACCTAAAATGGTATCTGGGATGATTAGACCACTACAATGACTCACCGATAGAGTTTGATGTGCTCATTGGAAGGCATAGACGCTCCTCGAGTAATGCTGCTATAAACTGGATTACCAATATTATTGGTACAATGATCGGGAAGATAAATCGAGCTATTTAAAATGAGCGTGTCGCGAATATTTATTAAGTATATTTTGACTCGCCATGCAGGAATTTTCCCACCTTATACCAAGGCGATGACTGGTGAGCATGTCTATCTGTATTTGGTATTGTACTAATACAACATCCTCTCCGCCCGTGTTGATGTTGACTGTCATTCAAGGCAGTATTTGGTACTATACCTACCGCGTTTGCCCAGCGTTGCTGGGCTTCTTTTTTTGTCGTTATCTAGCAAAAGCAGCATTGATAAGATCGTATGACGGCCAGAGCACATCTCTCTGAGTCAGACTAATCCTACAGATTGGAGAGGATTTACACGACTAAAAGTCGTGTTCTGGCCATGCTATATTCTATTAATCGGTCAATTCTATAAAGTAGTTTTGATTGTGTGCTGTATGTTAACCTGAACCTTTTACCAGGGCTTGTCCCTGGTTTTTTTTCGATCGCCCATCGCTTTGGTGCAAAAATGGTCAAGGATTTTCATCCATTTCACCTTTATCATGCAACGGGCTATTTGGATGGAAAACGCCGACTTAATGCCGGCGTAGAGAGTAAAGATAAGTCTGGCAGTTATTTGCTCAATAATAACTAATTTTTATAATGGCCATGGCGTTCGCTTTATCTACCCATTGATAATCCAGTCTGGCAAAGGTCAACTCGTTCGTTCTTCTTAACTCAAATTGTGTTAACTTTATTGTATCTCTTGATATTTCACCGTTATTATTGCAAGTTGCCACTAAATTATCTGGCTCCAGGCTAGTTTGACATGGAGCATTGATAACTCGCCCAGAAATAGTCAATTGTGTAGTGATTTCCTTGGCTGCAGATACTGAATTTCCGGAAGTTAAGATGAGGGGTAGGCAGATCCCCAACCTGGCATAATCGTGTAAATACATTAAAGCCTCCTTGCTGCACAGCATGTTGTCAAAGAATTCTTCTGACATTGTCAGGCTAGCGGAGGCGTAAGCGAACGTCCAGTCTTTGCCAAGTAGGCATTGTATATGCCTATCGAACTGTGAATTGCTCCAGTTCCCTACACATCCCATAGCCTTAAAATGATGCAACTATTGGAGGTGTTATGACCCGTCAGAACGTCGGCTGAGCAATGAAGCCACGCATGACGGCAGACTTGGCGGTTGATGCGTTATTGATGGCGGTTTGGCGGCGCAAGCCAAAGCAGCCGGTATTAGTGCATTCGGATCAAGGCAGTCAGTTTACCGGTGGTGAATGGCAGGACTTTCTGAAGGCCCACAACCTGAGTTGCAGTATGAGCCGACGTGGTAACTGCCACGACAACGCTGTCGCCGAGAGCTTCTTTCAGTTACTCAAACGGGATCGGATCAAGCGCAGGATTTACCCGACAAGAGACGAAGCCCGCAGCGACGTATTTGATGATATCGAGATGTTTTACAACCCCATCAGGGGCCATGGCTCCAATGATGGACTGTCGCCGGTAGAGTGTGAAAGGCAGTTTATTTTTCAGCAACTTAGTGTCTAGAAAACCCGAGGCGATTCACTCATGAACCCAGAAGGTGAGTGAATCACGGGTATCAGAATGTTGTATTGAGGCCAGTTGGTGATTGGGTGAAGAGACTTGCCCATGATGCAGACTTGAAGGGAGGGAATGGTGATGCTCAGATCACCGTACCCTCAGTTAGTTCCATTCAAGCTGCATCTATGTGGGCAACAACACCCCGTATGACTACACCCTTTTGTGGGCAACAGTCAGGTGAATACCATCTCCATACATCCCAGAACAGTTTCATGGCAACAAAGGACCCATTTACCACCCGTGATAACAGAAAAATCTGTAATCGGTAGATTTTGAAGACACATTTATTTTAAGTAATATGAAATATATAAAGCTCGATGAAATTTAATCAATAGATTGACATTAATGTTGCTATGGGTACTCAAGCTCAAAGGTCATAGAAGAGTTCATTATTCCAGGCTTAAATTCATTACTAATCATTATAGGGCTGATAGCAAATTCCACATTATGCTCACGTATATCACCATTTTTATGCTCTAAGTGGGTTGACTGAGAAAAATCGACTGGATTTAGCTTGCCATTATTTTTTTTGAATACCTGATATGCCACACCTGAAGCC
>NZ_JRGK01000369.1 GCF_000764645.1 Aeromonas finlandensis | reverse complement strand
CAGAAGCAGAAGCAGAAGCAGAAAGTGAAACAGTAACCGGCCAATATGCAGTCCAGTAAGTCACAACAGGGGAGTTTATTGCCAGCATGCGAGCCGCTTGAGCAACATGCAGGTACCGCCTGTGGCGCAGTGATGTAACCTGATGACGATAATTTTCCTACCCGAGCGACCCTCTCCTTGAAATACCGGGTAACAAAGGGTATAACCACGCGCTTTATCAGGTGTATTAAGTGAGCGGTATGATGCAAGCCCCCTTTTGGCAGACCAAGAGTCTGCAGCAGATGACTGAGTCCGAATGGGAATCCCTCTGCGATGGTTGCGGCAAATGCTGCCTCAATAAGCTGATTGATGAAGATACCGACGAACTGGTGTTCACCAATGTCGCCTGCAACCTGCTCAATACCAAGACCTGTCAGTGTTCCGACTATCCCAATCGTTTCAAAAAAGAGCCTGACTGTCTGCAGATCACCCATGACAAGATCGCCGAGTATGACTGGCTCCCCTCTACCTGCGCCTATCGCCTGCTAGCCGAGGGGGACTCGCTGCCAGAGTGGCATCCTCTGCTGACCGGCAGTCGCTCCGCAATGCATCAGGCTGGTCAATCCGTACGTGGCAAAGTGATCCACGAGGATCAGGCCGGTGAGTGGATTGATCACATCATCACCTGGGCAAGCTAAACCTCATTCATACAATATTGATCCACATTTCATATAGAAAAGGGCTGCTATCTGCGGCCCTTTGCTTACCAGCTGTTCTTCATCTGTCGCCTGCTATAGCTCCCCTCGCTCAATAACGCTTGGCATTTAACCGGTAACCATCGGCCACCATTCGCTTGCCGCTCACGGGCTTCCGCCAGGGTGATACCACCAACAATGTAGCGGCCAAAGGTGATCGTCTCTTGCCTGCCATTAATCGAGTCGTTGTAATGGGATAGAACCGGCTGGGATAACGACCACATCTAGGCCATCCCGGCCACCTTGTAGAGGGTGTCCCTCGACTTGAAACTTCGTCACTTGGTATCGATCAGCAAGAGTCTTAACCGTCTGCGAGTTCGCTGCCATGCTCACGCGGTACTTACCGCTGCCATGAAAATAAAAAAGCCCATGTAAACATGGGCTTAAGTGTCTTTTTGTGCCAGTTAGTACCAGCTAATACCTAACGGGTGATCATTCCCATTCAATCATCAATAATAATAAAAAACAATTATAAAACAATGCGTTGCAATCCATGCTTCATTAAAAACCATGAAAAATACCATAATGAAAAAATACGCATGACAGTAAGGATAGGACAGCATTATAACGGATGGGTGGCCTGCCTTATGGTGGGCATACGTTCTCACACGTCCACCAACGACGGAAATTCGCATTCAAAGCTCAAAAGTCCTGACCAGACTGATTGCGTTTTTACAGATTATGTAACGGGAAGGCATGTATACGACGATTCCTGTAATTTGCGAATGTCGGATTACTGGAAGTTATTCTGTTTACTAGTCGCCGGACGTTCGTAAACTTCACGTTTGCCGCAATAGAGACAGTTATCTAGGGCTTTGCCTAGCACGGCCTATGCTGATTTCGCTGCGACAAGCCCGGCGCGTCAACATCTATCAAATGACGCCGTACAGCACATATAACATACTGTGTCCGACATAGTTCAATGACTCAATAATTCTGAAAAAGGGAATCGGATGAACCGCCATTTCAACAGGGACTTTGACGATCGCATCAACTTGCCACCAAGTGTCTTTGGGCTGGTAGACCATGTAGTCACATCAGGGCCTCCGGCCAACATTGTGCTGATTGCTGTGGATGCAATTG
>NZ_JRGK01000368.1 GCF_000764645.1 Aeromonas finlandensis | reverse complement strand
GTGCATGGACTGACTATCTTCAGTATGCGCTAGTTCCCATTGCAATTCTACAAGGATTGCTTCCAGAACCTGTTTTGGATAAAGTCGATAAAAATGTTCTAGCCAACTAGGAAAACCATTAAGTTCCCAAACAAAGTACCTTAGTGCGTGTTTTATTTCTGCTTCAGTTAACTTTGAAGGAAAGCCCATTATCTCTCTCGCCTCAATCTCAAGGCCAGCCATCGCAAACATCAACGAATATGGAATTGAACTGGTGTCATGTCCTTCAGATCGGAGACCTGGGGTGAAGTTTCTCCAATGTGTTATCGCTGCATCCCTGTAGGCTATCGCAACCTCTTCGCCAAACTCAGGGATCAACAAATTCCAGTTAGCCCCACCGTCTCGACTTGTTCTAACTCCTTCACCTTGGACTATATTTAACAGCCAATATTGATTTTTACTTAAATCGCCTAGCTCTAGTCCAGGTGGATAACGGACGATATCTGGATCCAATTTTAAAGACTCGACCCACTCAGCACGATCGCGTGCTTGTTTTTCCTCTTCTTTTTTGCGCCTCTCATCTTCCAATTCCCGCATATTTTCAATATCTAGAATGCTTTGATGCTTCACGGGGTTAAAAAACGTATTAAGGCTTTCTTCCAGATCAGCGTTTCCACTAATAACTCTTTTAATCTCATGCAGCCAATTGTCAGGCTGGTCAACTTGACTAAATAGTTTCAGAGCAAGTGACAAAGCAACTAATTTATCGTCCTGAAAATCACGAGTAGTAATAAAACCCAGCACATCGTGAAACCGTTCAGGTCCAAAACTCCAATAATGTCCAATCCATAGCAAAGACCAATAATCAATCAAGCGCTCGGATTTTTTTATTTCAAGTCTGTCACGGGTGTCTTCAACACTCCGCCAGAACAAGGCGTCATTCAAGTCCGACCAAGTTGGAATAACCTCGTGGAGGTGAGTTTTAAACTCATCGTAATCCTCACCCCGCCAGAACCGAGCTGCGGGTGCTTTCAACATAATCGATAGCACTTGCGAAGAAAAAGCTATCTCCGAGCGCTCGGAAACCAATCGCTCAACAGCATAGGAGGCAGGTCCGATCAACCATGCGAACCCTTCCGAAACGTGGCATTCTCGTTGCTCTATATAAGGAGGTCGGTCGAGATAATCATTCAGACCGCTGACTAATATCCCTAAAGGCTCCAAAACATCTATGGCGCCATATACCGGTAAACGGTCGATAAAATCATACAACGCACGAGTAAGTCCCGTATTATTGTATCGCTCATAGTCTTCTATCTTATCAATTATTTTGAGCAGAAAATCCACCGAAATGGCGTCTGCATCTGTGTTTTCCAAGAGTTCAGCTAATAACTGACGTGGCAGGATCTGGACTGATAAAGTCATCTGATTCCACAAGTAATCCCTTTGCTGCTTGGTTCCACACATCATCACCGCCCGTATCGAGGCGATTCGTGCGTAAATGCCTCTATCAGGCTCAATGGCAAGCTCGGACAGCATAGGCACACATGCTATCATATCTCCTTGCCAAACCAATCTGCCCAAAAAGAAAATTGCGTCGTCGTTGTCTCGATGCTCCGTAATAAGATGGAGAGCATCGCCGCTCAAGTCAGGCTGGGCAATGCGAGCTATCGCACGATTATCGCGGACAGAATGATCATCTTGGTCCTCAGCAATCCTCGTGACAATATCGTTTAATATAGATTGACGTTCAACGAATGGGAGATAAGAAGCATCCCCTCCTTCCACAGCCACCTCAGGCCCGATATTCAATGCTTTGCTTCGTATTTCATTGTCCAACAAGACCAGCCATGACAATATTGATCTCAAGCGAGGTGTGATAATAGAATGTCCATATTTCTCCCTAATGAATAAAGCCTCCGTGGAATACCGTGACGAACCTTTTTTTAATTGCTCATCAAACCATTCTGCAGCAAGAAGCTCTCGTACTTCCCTGTGTCTAAACCGCACGATGCCATAAAGCACATCATTAAAG
>NZ_JRGK01000367.1 GCF_000764645.1 Aeromonas finlandensis | reverse complement strand
TGGCATCAGCGGTCTGGTGATGGCGATGGCGGTGATCATGTTCTCCTTCGGCGGTCTGTAGCTGGTGGGCATTACCGCCGCCGAAGCAGACAACCCCGAGAAGAGCATTCCCAAGGCCACCAATCAGGTGATCTACCGCATCCTCATCTTCTACATCGGCGCTCTGGCGATCCTGATGTCCCTCTACCCCTGGGGTAAAGTGGTGGAAGGCGGCAGCCCGTTCGTGATGATCTTCCACGCACTGGACAGCAATCTGGTCGCCACCGTGCTCAATATCGTGGTACTGACGGCAGCGCTGTCGGTCTACAACAGCTGCGTCTACTGCAACAGCCGGATGCTGTTCGGTCTGGCCAAACAGGGCAACGGTCCGAAAGCCCTGCTCAAGACCAACAAGAGCGGCGTGCCGCTGGTTGCCCTTTCGGTCTCGGCCATCGCCACCCTGCTCTGCGTGCTGATCAACTACCTGATGCCGGGCAAGGCGTTCGGTCTGCTGATGGCGCTGGTGGTCTCCGCACTGGTGATCAACTGGGCGATGATCAGCCTCGCGCACCTGAAGTTCCGCAAGGCCAAGGTTGCACAAGGGATTGAACCCAAGTTCAAGGCATTCTGGTATCCCTTCGGCAACTACCTCTGCCTCGCCTTCATGGCCGGTATCCTGGTGATCATGTACATCACCCCCGATTTCCGGATCTCGGTCGAGCTGATCCCGGCCTGGCTGGTGGTGTTGGGCATTGGCTTTATCATCAAGCGCAAAGGGCAAGCCCAAAGCAAGGTCGCAGCCAATCTGGGTTAATTCCCTCTGGTGCAGACATCAATGCAAAACGCCGATCGGATGATCGGCGTTTTTTATTGCGCGCTGCCCACCTGACGGAGCAGCCAGCAACCCCAGCGCTCAGGAAGGCATCTCTGGCAGATGCTCCGGACTGTTGACGCAACACTCGTCGCGGAAAAAGGCGATGATCTCCTCCAGCACCGCGTATTGAGAGACGCAAAGCAGGGTGCGACTCTCCCGGTTCTGCTTCACCAGCCCCACCGAGACCAGCGCCGCGATATGGTGACTGAGGGTGGAGGCGGGGATCGCCAACTGCTTTTGCAGCTCACCCACCGGCAGCCCCTGCTCTCCCGCCTTGACCAGATGCTTGAAGATAAACAGCCGGGTCGGATGACCCAGCTCTTTCAATGCCTTGGCGACCTCTTCCAGTTGCATCTCTGCTCCCTCCACAAATTTGATATTTCGATAATACCAGAAATATCTTGACCGACCATTCATTTCGATTATTTTGGAAATATAGAAACCAAGGGAGGATACGATAATGAATGAGTGGTTAACCATGCTGACCGATGCAGCGCAGATGTTTCTGTTTCTGGCTGTCGAGCTGTCGGTGCTATTTCTGGTCATTAGCGCCGGGGTCAGCCTGATCCGCCAGAAGATCCCCGACGAGAAGATCCAGCGGATGCTGGGGGCCCGTCATGGCAAGGGCTATCTGCTCTCAGCCCTGCTCGGCGCCGTCACCCCCTTTTGCAGCTGCTCCACCATCCCCATGCTGAGAGGGCTGCTCTCGGCCAAGGCTGGCTTTGGCCCCACCCTCACCTTCCTGTTTATCTCACCACTGCTGAAC
>NZ_JRGK01000366.1 GCF_000764645.1 Aeromonas finlandensis | reverse complement strand
GTCGAGGGGCTGGTAATCACTGATGTTGAGCACGCCCCGATCCACCGCCGCCAATACCACCCGCCCCTGACTGTTTGGGGTAGAGGTCGCGGTCACCTCCAGCCGGGTGAGCGGCACCGCTTTATCAGGCGCGCTCAGAGTGAGCGGCAGACGGCGCGCTTCCCGGTCCAGGGTGAGCGGCACCAGACCGACCGCACGCAGGCTCTGCCCCTGCTGATTGCCAGCCGGTTTGGAAGCGCTGTCTGGCGCGGCGATCTGGGCCGAGATATGCAAGTCATGGCGCTTCCATTCCGGGCTAACCGGGATCTCGAACTCGCCGCGGGCATCCTTGGCATCGCCACCGGCCCCCTTGAGCTCGATACGCTGCCACCAGCGCAGGCCATCGCCATCTTCCACCATCAGCAACCCCTTGCCGGGACGCGGCGCCACCAGCGTCACCTTGGCCTTGTCGCCCGCCAGATAGGCGCGCTTGTCGAGGGTGATGGCAATCTTGTCAGGCCGTGCCTGCTCGCCACCGCCGCCCCAGGCGTAACTGCCGATCTCCACCCGCAGACTCGATTGATGGCCCTGACTGTTTTCAACCTCCAATCGATACCAGCCCGCCACCAGTTGCAGCGTGAGCGGGGTCGGCCCATTGCCATCCAGCTGCAGGGTCTGCTCCTGCTCCAGATAGGGCTGGCTGTTGAACTCGTATTTCCACCCCTCGCCATCGGCGTAGTGCCAGTAGTAGTCGCGGTACTCGTTGATAAGGCGCACCTTCACCGCCCCCGCCACCGGCTGCCCCTTGTCATCGAGGTTGAGGATCTGGAAGGGGAGCGGCTTGCCCCCTTCCACCCGATCGGCCACGAAATCGGCCTTGAGCGCCGGCCACTGGCTGCCCGCGGGCCAGCCATACTG
>NZ_JRGK01000365.1 GCF_000764645.1 Aeromonas finlandensis | reverse complement strand
GAGATGTGTATAAGAGACAGCCCGCACCATGCCCGAGAGCGGCGCGATAATCGGGGTATCCCCCACATGGGCGATCACATCTCCCTCCTGCACCAGATCGCCGAGCTTGATCAGGCTCTTCATCACGCCAGCCACGGGGGCCCGCACCACCCGACGGCCGGAGTGCCCCTCGATGACCCCGGGAATGCCGGTATTGGGCTGGGCGGGGCCCTGATAGATGACCCGGCCCAGATGGTGGCCGCGGTTGGTTTCGATCACCGCATCGCAGTCACGTCCCGCTTCAAAGCCCGGGCCGAGTGCCACCGTGATAGGTGCCATCTCCTTGTGGGTGCCGAGGTTCTGTTTGGCCAAGATGGCATCCACCAGATAGCGGGGTTTAAGTTCCGCCAGGGTGGCGCACTCAGGATCGACCAGCAGCGGAATAATACCCCGCTCCAGCTGTTCGAATGCCTGCTCGACGTTATCTACCCGCTTGGCATGCACACCTTCGACGCTGGTTTCGCCATCGAACATCCCCTGGGCAAAGGCGACGGTGCGGCGGATCACCGTGGGCTTGTCGAGATCCAGCATCACCACCTTGAAGCCGGCATTGTGCAGCCGCAGCGCCACGCCGCTGGCGATATCCCCCGAGCCGCGCATCACCACCAGTTGATCCCGCTTGAGACGCACATCGTCCTGCATCAGGCCACCTGCCTTGCCGTTTTTCACCTGCAGCAGTTCGGCCAGAATACTGATGGCGATCTCCTCGGGGGTTTCGGCACCGATGTTGTAGCCGATGGGGGCGTGCAGTTGCTGCAGTTGCTCCTGGCTTACCCCTTGCTGGCGCAGGGCCTGGGTGAAGGTCTGTACCTTGCGTTTGCTGGCGAGCAGCCCCAGATAGGCGAGGGGACGGGTGATCAGTCGATCCAGCGCCTCCTTGTCCTGATGGTTGGTGGCGATGATGACGAAGTTGGTCGGCTCGATGGCCAGCGCCTCGATCACCGCGCTGATGGTATCGGCCTGCATGAGATGGGTGCCGGCAGGGAAGAGGTCAGGGTTGAGGCTCCCCTCAAAGCAATCCCCCACGTGGACATCAAAGCCGAGCGGCGCTGCGGCATGGGCTACTGCCCGGTTGACGTGGCCAGCACCGATCAGCACCAGCCGTGGTCGCAGGCCATAGACATCGATATAGACCGACATGGCACCACCGCAGTCCGACCCTACCGCGTTTTCTCCATTGCGCGCCATCCGGCCGTGGAAGATGCGGGGTTTGCGCTCGGCAATCGCGGCCACGGCTTCTTCTATCACCAGCCGTTCGATCATGCCACCGCCGATGGTGCCGAGGATCTGACCATCGGCCATCACCAGCATCTGGGCCTGATGGCGGGGAGTGGAGCCCCGGCTCTCGATGATCTGGGCAATGGCGAACGGGGTGTTGGCTTGTTCCAGCCGGGCTGCGTGTGAAAAAAGATTCATAAGGTACCTCTTATTATCCTTAAAACGTTATGGGTGAGGCTGCGGCGCCTCATCCACAGAGAAGTGGCCGAATACGTGGCGAATGGCGTGTGGCTCGCGCACCGCTCCTTGCCAGATGGCGTGGAGCTCGGGGTGACGGGCCAACAGGTTTATCAAGTGCGGCTGCCATGACGTCTCATTTTGATAATCGCCATTGATAAACCAGATCCGGCGAGCCCTGGCCGGGGTGCTTTTGAACACCCCCAGGGGGTGGGAGAGCAGCTTGTGAAACAGCGGCCAGTCGAGCGGGTCACCGGCCGCAATCCCGCACAGTGCCTGAAGCTCGGCCCAGCGGTGGATCTGCAGCGGGTCCGCGTTGGCTCCCACCATGGCACCGCCCGTCAGGGCGATCACCCAGTCACTGCTCTGGGGAATGCAAGGTTCGTGCAAAGCGGGCACTTTCAATAACTTGTGATGGGCACCATCCGCCTCGACCAGGATGAGATCGAAGCGTTGCTGCCCCTTGAGCAGATCAATCTGTTGCGGTGTCGGGCCCGCCACCTTGCCGCTGGCCTGATCGATATGGCTAAACAGGGCGACCAGCGCGGGACCGTTTGGTAGTCTCTGGCAGCGGGTGAGTTGCCGGACGGGATCTGCTTCAAGGATTAATTCCCGATAGTGTGACGGGGCAGGCAGAAACATCCGGGTGGTGGTGGTAATTAGCACCCGTTTACCCTGTTTATAAAAATATTCCGCCAGCCAGAACAGGGTGCTGGTTTTTCCTCCAGCACCGCACAGACTAATTAAGGTGGTATGGCTATCAATATTTTTCGCAAGCGGGTTTAATAGCGAACCAATATCGGGAAATGAGACCGCAATAGGCTTTGGTGACGACATGATGATGACCGAAATAAATATCGAAGCGGATGGGGAACAGCGTTACCCGAGACAAGTGCAGTGTGACTGTATAATTACAGCGGCGGGGTTATCTTCCCGAATGGGCACTTGGAAAATGATGCTACCTTATTGCCAGGGGACAATGCTTGATGCAAGTCTCAAAAATGCCCTGGCCTTTTGCCAGCGGGTTATTCTGGTGGTGGGCCATCGTGGCGACGAGCTCAGGGCTCGCTATCGCGGACGGTCGGATATCCTGATCGTTCACAACCCCGACTATCAGCAGGGGTTGGGCAGTTCCATCCGCTGCGCCCTGGCCGCCAGCGACGCTGACTACCTCTTTATCAGCCACGGTGATCTTCCCTGCATCCCGCGCGAGGTCTATCAACAGTTGTGGCTGCTACGGGGCCAGGAGGCACTCTTCCCCACCTATAAGGGGGAGGCGGGCCATCCGGTCTTGCTGCCAAAATCCCTTGCCAGCGCGCTGGCAGTGGCACCTGCGCAGCAGTCGGTGCGGCGCTGGCTGCAACAGCACCCGCACCGTCTGGTGCCGGTCGACAGCCGTGCCATCCTGTTTGATGTGGATACGCCGGAGCGTTATCAGGCGCTGCTCGATGGGGCAGTGAGCGCTACGTCGGCAGGTGAGCACGAGCGGCGCAGGCTTGAGTCTGCTCGTCTCGTGTGGCGACACTCGGTGGAAACGTGAGCGCTGAGTCGCACCGCCTTGCTATTTATATTGATACAGCGAGAAGCGCCGCTTCAATTAAACCCCGGTCATGATTACCGGGGTTTAATTACGATAATGATGCGCGACATCGCTGTATCAAAGTGATATTTATCGTATTTGATTTGATAGCTGGCGCGATTTTTAATCAATGCCGGGAATGGTTTTCAAAGTGATTGATAACCACTCTCAACAGCCATGGTGAATACCTGCCAAAGAACCCTCATTAATTGGAGCTATCTCACGCTTTCACCCTAAAATATAGTTTTGCATCCGGTGTGGCCTGATAGTTGCTCCTCTCCTTGCCAAGGGGTAAAGCCCGTACGGGATACCTCATTTATTCATGCTGCCAATGGGCAGAACAGCTGCAAGGAGATTATCATGGGCGATATTATGCGACCCGTTCCGTTCAAGAACCTGCTGACCCGTATTTTTGCGGAATATAAAGAGAGTCAGAGCATTTTCGGTATTCCCGCCACGCAATTCTATCGCAAGCAGGACGAGCGCAAGATCAAGGTGTTCGGTGAAACCTGCGAAACCCCCATCGGTCCGGCGGCAGGTCCACACTCCCAGCTGGCCCAGAATATCGTGACCTCCTGGCTGACTGGCGGTCGTTTTATCGAGCTCAAGACGGTGCAGATCCTGGACCGTCTTGAACTGGCAAAGCCCTGCATCGATGCCGAGGATGAGTGCTTCAACACCGAGTGGTCCTCCGAGTTCACCCTGCCCAAGGCGTTCGACGAATACCTGAAGGCCTGGTTTGCCCTCTATCTGCTGGAAGAGGTGTTTGATCCCCGTCTGGAGGGGGAGGCCAAGTCCTTCGTCTTTAACATGAGCGTGGGTTACAACCTCGATGGCATCAAACAGCCGCCGATGCAGCAGTTCATCCATAGCTTGAAGGATGCCAGCACCAGCCCGAAATTTGCCGAGTATCAGCAAGTGCTGCGCGAACTGGCGGCCGACGAGCAGTTTATCGCCGAGCTGGGCTTGGGTGCCCGTCGCGATCGTCTGCAACAGCTGGCGGATCGTATTCCGGCCGATATGGTGCACGGCCTCACCCTCTCTACCATGCACGGCTGCCCGCCCAACGAGATCGAGGCCATCTGCCGCTACATGCTGGAGGAGAAGGGGCTCAATACCTTCGTCAAACTCAACCCGACCCTGCTGGGCTACCCGCGGGTGCGCGAGATCCTCGACACCTGCGGTTTTGATTACATTGGTCTGAGCGAAGAGTCGTTCGACCATGACCTCAAGCTGGATCAGGCCAAGGCGATGCTGACCCGCCTGATGGCGCTGGGGGCCGAGAAGGGGCTCACCTTCGGGGTCAAGCTGACCAACACCCTGGGCACCATCAACCGCAAGGGTGCACTGCCTGGCGATGAGATGTACATGTCCGGCCGCGCCCTGTTCCCGCTCGCCATCAACGTGGCTGCCGTGCTGTCACGCGCCTTCGATGGCAAGCTGCCCATCTCCTACTCGGGCGGTGCCAGCAAGTTCAACATCGCGGAGATCTTCGAAACCGGCATCCGTCCCATCACCATGGCGACCGACCTGCTCAAACCGGGTGGCTACCTGCGCCAGATTGAGTGCCTCAAAGAGATCGATGCGTCGGGCAGCTGGGCCATGACTCAGGTGGATGTGGCCAAGCTGGAAGCGCTTGCCGCCAAGGCCCTCACCATGGATTACACCCAGAAGGAGTGGAAGTCCGACGATCGCATCGAAGTGGGTGGCGGTCTGCCGATGACCGACTGCTACGTGGCGCCGTGCGTTACCGCGTGCGCCGTGCATCAGGATATCCCCGAGTACATTCGCCTGATGGGCGAGGGGGAATACGTGGCGGCCCTGGAGCTGATCTATCAGCGCAACGCCTTGCCCGCCATCACCGGCCATATCTGCGATCACCAGTGCCAGTACAACTGTACTCGTCTGGATTACGATAGCCCGCTCAATATCCGCGAGCTGAAAAAAGTGGCGCTGGAGCGCGGTTGGGAAGGGTACAAGGCCCGCTGGCACAAGCCGGCAGGCAGCGGTGACAAGCACCCGGTTGCGGTCATTGGTGCAGGTCCGGCCGGTCTCTCCGCCGGTTACTTCCTGGCCCGTGCCGGCCACCCGGTCACCGTGTTCGAGCGCGAGGCGGATGCCGGTGGCGTGGTCAAGCACATCATCCCCGAGTTCCGCATTCCGGCGGAGCTTATCCAGCACGATATCGACTTTGTCGCCGCCCACGGGGTCAAGTTCGAGTTTGGCTGCGATCCGGCGCTCACCGTCGACAAGCTGCATGCCCAGGGCTTTGCCTATGTCTTCGTCGGTATCGGTGCCGACAAGAATGGCGGCATGCGTCTCGAAGGGGGTCATGATCGGGTCTACAA
>NZ_JRGK01000364.1 GCF_000764645.1 Aeromonas finlandensis | reverse complement strand
AGGGCGACCCGCGGGTCGCCCTCTCCATTTCCTATTCGAGACAAGAGAAAGACTCATGAGCCAAACACCCTGGTGGCAGAGCGCCGTGATTTACCAGATCTACCCCAAGAGCTTTCAGGATTCCGCTGCCCGTGGCACCGGTGATCTCAAGGGGATCATGGCCCGCCTCGACTATCTCAAGACCCTGGGGGTCGATGCCCTCTGGCTGACCCCGGTCTACCTCTCCCCGCAGGTGGATAACGGCTACGACATCGCCGACTACTACGCCATCGACCCCGCCTACGGCACCATGGCCGACTTCGAGGCGCTGCTGGCCGCCGCCCACGCGCGCGACATCCGCATCGTGATGGATATCGTGGTCAACCACACCTCCACCGAACACGCCTGGTTCAAGTCGGCGCTGGGGGATAAAAACAGCCCCTACCGCGACTACTACATCTGGCGCGATCCGGTGGATGGCGGCGTGCCCAACAACTGGCAATCCAAGTTTGGCGGCAGCGCTTGGGAGCTGGATCCCGCCACCGGTCAGTACTACCTGCACCTGTTTGCCCGCGAGCAGGCGGATCTCAACTGGGAAAATCCGGCGGTGCGCGCCGAGGTGAAAAACATCATCCACTTCTGGGCGAAGAAGGGGGTGGACGGGTTCCGCCTCGATGTCATCAACCTTATCTCCAAGGATCAGGCATTCCCCAACGACGAGATTGGCGATGGCCGCCGCTTCTACACTGACGGGCCGCGCATCCACGAATTCTTGCAGGATGTGAGCAGCGATGTCTTTGCTCCGGTTGGTGCCATGACGGTGGGGGAGATGTCATCCACCACGCTGGAGCACTGCCAGCGCTACGGCGCGCTGGATGGTTCCGAGCTCTCCATGGTGTTCAACTTTCACCACCTCAAGGTGGATTACCCCAACGGCGACAAGTGGACCAAGGCGCCGTTCGATTTCCTCGAACTCAAGCGCATCTTCAACCACTGGCAGAGCGGTATGCACGGCAAGGGGTGGTCGGCGCTGTTCTGGTGCAATCACGACCAACCGCGCATCGTCTCCCGCTTCGGTGACGAGGGCGAGTATCGGGTAGTGGCCGCCAAGATGTTGGCCAGCACACTGCACGGCTTGCAGGGTACCCCCTACATCTATCAGGGGGAGGAGATCGGCATGACCAACCCCGGTTATCAGCGCATCGATGACTATCAGGATGTGGAGAGCCGCAATATCTTCGCCATCAAGCAGGCCGAAGGAGTGAGCGAGGCCGAGATCCTCGCCATTCTGGGTGCCAAGTCCCGTGATAACTCCCGTACCCCGATGCAGTGGAGCGCCGCCCCCAACGCCGGTTTCACCAGCGGAACGCCCTGGCTCAAGCCAGCCGCCAACTACCGTGAAATCAACGCCGAGGCGGCGCTGGCCGACCAGCACTCGGTGTTCTGGCACTATCGGGATCTGATCTGTCTTCGCAAGGCGTACCCCATCTTCACTCAGGGGGATTATCAGGAGCTGCTGACCGGGCACCCGCAGATCTGGGCCTATACCCGTCGCGCCAACGGTCAGACCCTGCTGGTCGTGAGCAACTTCTACGGCGAGCCGGTTGAGTTTGCCTTGCCTGCCGAGCTGCATAGCGGGAAGGGTCGGTTACTGCTGGGCAACTACCCAGATAGCCCGGCCCAGCCGCAATCGGGTATGCTGCGCCCTTATGAATCCCTGATCTGGCTGATGGAGTAGTGGATGAGCGAGGTAATGACGAAGGCGACGGCTGTGGTGCGTGGCCCCGAGTGGCAGAAGATGGTGGCGGGGGAGCCTTATGATGCGGGGGATCCCGAGCTGAAAGCGGCGCGCGAGCAGTGTCGTGCATTGCTGGGTGAACTGAACCGGGAGTCGACCAATTCCCCTGGGTGGGATGATCGCCTCACGCGTTTGCTCGGTAGCCGCGCTGAACGCTGCTTTATTACGCCGCCATTTTTTTGCGACTACGGCGCAAATATCCATGTAGGCGCGAATTTTTACGCCAATTTCAACTGCACCATCCTCGACGTCTGCGAGGTGCACATCGGCGACAACGTGCTGCTGGCACCCGGGGTGCAGATCTACACCGCTGCTCATCCGGTGGCGGTGGCGCCGCGCATCAAGGGGGTGGAGTTTGGCAAGCCGGTGCGGATTGGGCACAACGTCTGGATTGGCGGCAGCACGGTGATTTGTCCCGGCGTCACTATCGGTGACAACAGCGTCATCGGTGCAGGCTCGGTGGTGACCAAAGATGTGCCCGCCAATGTGGTGGCGGCAGGCAACCCCTGTCGGGTGTTGCGGCCGATGACGGCGGAGGAGCTTGCGGGGCTCATCTAGCGGTTTTAAAGGGGCAATCTGGCGGTGTCAGGCCATTTGAAATTCAAATGTTAAATGGTTACTCATTTACTTTGGTAATGATTTCGTCGAGGCGGCTGAGCCGTATCTTGGCCGCCAGGCAGCGCCTTAGGCACTCCAACCGACCTGTTTTTACGCCAGCATAAAGGTCGTCATCAGTGCCCGGTTCTGCGTCTGAGCGGT
Organism: Aeromonas finlandensis; assembly: GCF_000764645.1. Lineage (GTDB taxonomy): Bacteria > Pseudomonadota > Gammaproteobacteria > Enterobacterales > Aeromonadaceae > Aeromonas > Aeromonas finlandensis. The sequence continues at coordinate 4,318 of NZ_JRGK01000364.1, read as the reverse complement.
GAAAACCCCTGCAAGTGGCAATCTGAGCACGCGAGCTTTCATACTGATAGAGATGGCATTTTCAGATTGTTTTGCATTCAGGCTTATGTTCGGGGCCGCTTGGCCGATACTGTTGAGTGCAGGAGGAACCCTATGGATATATCAAGTTCTGCAAATGCGTCGTTTGGTTCTGCATTGATGACGGCCAGTCTGGCCAAGAAACAGCAGACCCAAGAGGGCGAAGCTGCGCTGAAGCTGCTGCAAAACGCAGCGCAGTCAGCGCCGGTTGCACCGACATCGGCCAGCGCTTCTCTGGGAAGCAAGATCGATATTCGCGTCTGACCCTAATGAAAAAGCCCCCATCTCGCGATGGGGGCTTTTTTATATCTGCGATTTGCTTCGCATCCCTTCGGATCAGAGCGGGAAGGGGGCTGGCGCCTCGAACGTCATCCGCTCGCCGCTGCGGGGGTGGCTGATGGTCAGCATGGCCGCATGCAGGTAGAGATGAGGCGCTGCCGCCAGTGCATCCGGATGGGCATAGAGGTTGTCACCCAGAATCGGGTGCCCCAGCTCCAGCATATGGACGCGCAGCTGGTGAGAGCGACCTGTGATGGGGGTCAGCTTGATCAGACTGTTGCCGTTCTCCACCTTCAGTTTTTCCCACAGGGTCAGAGCGTGACGCCCCTCCTCAAAATCCACCTTCTGTTTCGGGCGGTTGGGCCAGTCGACGCAGAGCGGCAGGTCAACCTGACCCGAGTCTGCCTCCGGCTCGCCCCACACCCAGGCGAGGTAGTGCTTCTCGGTCTCCCGCTCGCGAAATTGTCGGCTCAGCTCCCGGTGGGAATTGGGATTGAGGGGAATAACAATGACGCCAGTGGTGGACATGTCGAGGCGATGAGCTGCCGCCGCTTTGGGGTGCTGCTGTTTCACCCGATGCAGGACGCTGTCTTCATTCTCGGGGCCGCGCCCGGGGACGCTCAGCAGGCCAGTGGGCTTGTTGACCACCATGATGTCCTTGTCCTTGAACAGGATATCGAGCCAGGGTTCCAGAGGCGGTGAGTATTCAAACATAAATGTCTCGCATCAGAAGGTGGGGGCAAGCCCCCATCAGTTATGGGTAACCACGATAAGGCGGCACTGGGTATCCAGTTTGAGCTGGGTCTGGCCGCTGTCGGTCGGTACCTTGTCAGTTATGGGTGACCACGATAAAGCGGATGGCATCCAGCTTGAGTTGGGTCTGATCGATCAGGTGGTGCAATTCTGCCTGCAGATTGCGCAGATAATCCAGTTCGCTGTCGCGCACGTTCGGGTTGACCGCCTTGAGCGCTTCCAGACGATCCAGATCCTGCTGCAGGGTCTGCGCCATCTGGGCACGGGCCTTGTCGACAATCCCGGCTTTCAGCTCGTCGGCAATGACCTGGCCCTTGCCAATCAGACCGTGGATCACCGGTTGGGATGCGGTGACCAGCTTGCTGCCGAGATGGCGGTTGACCGGGGTCAGCTGGCGGTTGAAGGCATCGAACGCCACTTTCTCACCCAGATTCTGGCCGTTCTTGTCCATCAGCAGACGGATCGGGGTCGGCGGCATGAAACGGTAGAGTTGGGGATGGGCCGCAGACTCGGCAACGAAGATCAGCTCAAGCAGGATGGAGCCAATGGGCAGCGCTTTGTTCTTGAGCAGTGCGACCGAGGTGGCACCGATCTCGGAGCCCAGGATCAGGTCGATACCGCCGCGCATCATGGGGTGATCCCAGGAGAGCAGCGCCATATCATCCCGCGACAGGGCGGTGTTGCGATCGAAGGTGATGGTCATGCCATCTTGCGGCAGGCCAGGGAAGCTGGAGACCAGCATGTGATCCCCTGGGGTCAGCACCAGTGCGTTCTCGCCACGGTCATCCTGATTGACGCCGATCTCGTCGAACATCTTGAGGGCGAAGGAGATCATGCCGGTGTCGTCATCTTCGGCGGCCAGCTTGTCGACAAGCTGTTGGGCAGCCGCGCCACCGCTGGAGTGGATCTCCAGCAGGCGATCGCGACCCTGTTCCAGTCGTGCCTTGAGCGGCTCGTGCAGTTCGCGGGTCTTGATCAGCAGGGCGTCGAGGGCCGCCTGATCGCCAGTGTTGGCGGCCAGCAGCTCGAACAGCTCGTCACGCACCGCTTCGAATACCGGGCGGGCAGTCGGGCAGGTCTGCTCGAAGGCATCCAGACCGTCGTGATACCAGAGCTGCAGGGCGCGCTGGGCAGTCCCTTCCAGATAGGGGACGTGGATCTCGACGGTATTCTGCTGACCGATACGATCCAGTCGACCGATACGCTGTTCCAGCAGATCCGGGTTGAGGGGCAGATCGAACAGCACCAGATGGCTGGCAAACTGGAAGTTGCGACCTTCTGAGCCGATTTCGGAGCAGAGCAGCACCTGAGCGCCACCATCCTCTTGCGCGAAATAGGCGGAGGCCTTGTCTCGCTCGAGGATAGACATCCCTTCATGGAACACGGTGCCGCGGATCCCTTCACGGGTACGCAGCGCCTCTTCCAGCGCGATGGCGGTGGCCGCTTCGGAGCAGATCACCAGCACCTTCTGCTGACGGGCGGAGAGCAGCAGCCCCAGCAGCCACTCGACGCGGGGGTCGAACTGGGTCCAGGTGGCGCTATCGCCTTCGAACTGCTGGAAGATCTTCTCGGGGTAGAGGTAGCGCAAGGCGCGGGTCTGCAGATCACCACCGTTGCCACCCATCATGCCCATCACCTTGATGGCAGTCTTGTACTGGTCTGGCAGCGGCATGGGATAGACGTTGAGGTGACGCTCGGGGAAGCCCTGAATATTGGCGCGGCTGTTGCGGAACAGCACGCGACCGGTGCCATGTTGATCTAGCAGCTTGGCAACTGCCTGCTGACGGGCTGCTGCATCGTTCAGATCCAGCCCTTCCAGCTGGCTGGCGAGGATCTGCCTGGCTTCATCGCTCAGGGTCTCGCCATCCAGCAGCTCTTGCGCTGCGCTGGCGACCTGACCATAGGCCTGCTCCTCGGCGAGGAAGGCCTCATAGTCGTAGAAACGCTCCGGGTCGAGCAGGCGCAGACGGGCAAAGTGGCTCTGGTGGCCCAGCTGATCCGGGGTAGCGGTCAGCAGCAGTACGCCCGGCACCTGTTCGGCCAGCGCTTCCACCATTTCGTAGGCGCGGCTTGGGGCATCTTCGCTCCACTCCAGATGGTGCGCTTCGTCGACAACCAGCAGATCCCACTCGGCTTCCAGCACCTGCTCGAAGCGACGACGCTTCTTGCGCAGGAAGTCGAGACTGCAGATCACCAGCTGTTCGGTCTCGAAGGGGTTCTCCGCATCGGCAAATGCTTCGATGCAGCGCTCCTCGTCAAACAGGGAGAAGTGCAGGTTGAAGCGGCGCATCATCTCGACCAGCCACTGGTGCTGGAGCGTTTCGGGCAGCAGGATCAGCACCCGATGGGCGCGGCCGGAGAGCAGCTGCTGATGAATGACCATGCCCGCTTCGATGGTCTTGCCCAGACCTACCTCATCCGCCAGCAGTACGCGCGGGGCGTAGCGGTGACCCACTTCATGGGCGATATAGAGCTGGTGCGGGATCAGGCTGACCCGGCCACCGGCCAGACCGCGAGTCGGGTTGCGACGACGTTGATGCTGGTTGATCAACGCCTCGTAGCGCAGGGTAAAGCGGGACATCCGGTCAATCTGACCGGCGAACAGGCGATCCTGCGGCTTGTTGAACTTGATAAAGTTGTTGAGAAACACTTCCTTGAGGGCAACGGGCTCATCATTGTCGGTGCGAACACCTACATATATAAGCAGGCCGTTTTTCTCCTGCACTTCTTCGACCGTCATGGTCCAGTCTTCGTGACTGGTGATCTGATCGCCCACATTGAAGCTGACCCGGGTGACCGGCGCCTCTTCTTTGGCATACATACGGTTTTCACCGGTAGCCGGAAACAACAGGGTAACCATGCGTCCTTCAACAGCAACGACAGTCCCCAACCCCAGATCCGTCTCTGTATCACTAATCCAACGCTGGCCAAGTGCAAAAGGCATTAAACTCTCCAAAGCCCAAGAGTGTGTGAATCGCAAAGGGGCGCTATGTTACCCGAAGGCGTGACCTCGATCACCATGCATATAGATGTAGAGAGACCAAATCGCCACAACCTTGATCTGCTACCACCGCCACGCCATATAGAAGATAGCGATCTTGCCAAACGGGTGTGTTATTGCAGGATAAATGCGCTTTTTGGGTGATTAGTGAACGGTTTACGCAAAAATGCGAATTTAATTCGAAAACCCCCTTGCAAGCGTGATCCAGATCCCTATAATGCGCCACAT
>NZ_JRGK01000363.1 GCF_000764645.1 Aeromonas finlandensis | reverse complement strand
GTACACCGAAGGCAAGCGGGTGCTCAACTGCTTCTGCTACACCGGCGGTTTTGGTGTTTATGCCCTCAAGGGCGGCGCCAAAGAGGTGGTCAACGTCGATCTCTCCCAGAATGCGCTGGATATCGCCCGCCAGAATGCCGAGCTGAACGGTCTGGATACCAGCAACACCCAGTTTATCCGTCACGATGTGTTCAAGCTGCTGCGTGAGTACCGCGAGAAGGGCGAGAAGTTCGACGTCATCGTGCTGGACCCGCCCAAGTTTGCCGAGAGCAAGGCCCAACTGCTGGGTGCATGCCGTGGCTACAAGGACATCAACATGCTGGCATTTCAGCTGCTGGCACCGGGTGGCGTGCTGCTGACCTACTCCTGCTCAGGCCTGATGGAGCAGAGCCTGTTCCAGAAAATCGTTGCCGATGCGGCGCTCGATGCCGGTCGCGATGCCCAGATCCTGGAGCTGCTCTCCCAGGCTTCCGATCACCCCATCGGCACCGCCTATCCGGAAGGCTTCTACCTCAAAGGTCTGGTGGTTCGCGCCCGCTGATCGGCAACCACCCTCCCCTTGTGATCAATCAGGCCCCTTGCGGGCCTGATTGTTTTGCATCGCGCCCTATAGGCCTGATCCTGACGCTCCCCCCTCTCTATTCTCTTCACGTTCCATCTCCTCCTCTTTCGCTACCGGCTCTCCACGTCTTCTCTGTTTACATTTCTTTGCACAATAACTGCACATTTATGATTTAAATCACACCCGTATGACTCTCTTTTTCGTAATGTGATCCCGCCTGCGGCAGCCAAGCCGGAGCAGCCGACCTGTCAGGATTGATGGGCGGCACAACAACAAAAATCGATGTCAGGCCAAGCTGAACATCACAAGGGATCCCGTTATGAATCAATCATTGCCGCTGTTAACGCCGCTGCGGGGCATCGCTGCCCTGATGGTGGTGCTGTTCCATGCCCGCTTGCTGCTCTTTCCCCAGTGGATGGAGTCAATCGCAGGCCACACCCAACTCATCGAGAACGGCTACCTCTGGGTCGATCTGTTCTTTATTTTGAGCGGCGTGGTGCTGGCCCATGTCTATGGGGAGGCCTTCACCCGTACGCCCCGCACCGTGGGCTATGGCCGCTTTCTCTGGCTGCGGCTGACCCGCGTCTACCCCCTCTACCTGGTGACCCTGCTGCTGCTGGTCGGCTGGGAGCTTTACAAGGCGCAGCACGGGGTCGGCTTCTATGCTGGTCCCTTGTTCAAGATGTGGGAGTGGGAAGGGATGCCCCCCTTTGGTTCCCCCTTCACCCCGGCCGAGGCGCTGCCCAGCGCCTTCCTGCTGTTGCAGGTAGTGACCGATCACGGGCTGACCTGGAACTTCGCCGCCTGGTCCCTGAGCGTGGAGTGGATAAGCTACCTGCTGTTCCCGCTACTTATCCCGCTCGCAGTCACCCGCAGTCGCTGGAGCCATCTCGCCCCCCTGCTGGCGCTGACGATGCTGGCCTTTATCGTGCACAGTCGTGGCACGCTGGATGTCACCAGCGGGGTGCTGGCGGTGGGGCGCGGGGTAAGTGAATTTGTGCTCGGCCTCTGGTTGCTGCCGAGGGTCAAGGCCGCACAACACCTGCCCATGATGCAGCGAGATCTGCCGCTCTTGATCGCCTTTGTGCTGCCCTTCGCGCTGATGCAGTTCACCATGACGCCGCAGCTGACTCTGCTGCTGATCAGCTCCTACGTGCTGCTGATCTGGACTTGTGCCGCTCAGGGGGAGCGTCAGAGTCCGCTGCTGCGCCTATTGGATAACCGCTTCACCAACTGGCTGGGGGATCTCTCCTACTCCATCTACCTGCTCCATGCGCTGGTGCTGCTCACCGGCTGCGAGCTGATCCACTATCTGGCACCGGGGCTCACCGAGTGGTGGTATGGCCAGACCAACCCGCTGCTGGGGGTTGTGGCAACCTTGCTGATGCTGGTGGTGCTGATCGGGCTCTCTTCTTTGAGTTACAACCTGCTGGAGCGGCCACTGCAACGGCGCCTGCGCCGCTGGGGCAAGTCACGGCAACCGGCGCTGGAGCGGGTCGGATAAGTTAATACCGCCCTGTCTGGATGAGTTGACGGTCTTATGCCAGCTCATCCAGACGATTCATCACCCAGGCACTCGGGTGTTGGCTAAATCCGATCTTGGGGTAGTACTCCACCGCCTGCGGCGCGGCCAGCAGGATCAGCTTGCAGCCCGGCTGCAATTGCAAAAACGTCTCGCGAATAAGGGCTTTGCCAATCCCCTGCCCCTGCACTGACTCGGCCACCGCCAGATCCGAGAGGTAGCAACAAAAATGAAAATCGGTCACCGCGCGGGCCACCCCGACCAGGGTCTCACCCTGCCAGGCGGTGACCAGCAGATTGGCGTGATCCAGCATGCCCTGCAGGGTGGCCGGATGGTCCAGAGGCCGTCTCGCCCCCAGCGTGGTCTGCGCCAATAGCGCCGCAAACTGCGCCGTGGTGATGGGGTGGTTGATCAAAAATGTGGTCGTCACTATGGGTTCCCTCTTTGTTGTACTTTTGTTGTTGCATTTTTTGTTGCGCGAATGCTGCTGCAATCACAAGACCCGCGCCGGATGCCATATCAATGTCATACCCGTGCGGGCAATTCCCTGCTGTTTATGTGAATTCCGGTTCGAAACTCAAGGGGCGATTGTGGCATAATGCTCCGTCCTGTGGCCCTTGGCGGGGCTGCGCTGGCGTACCTTGTCGCCCTTTTCTTCCCCGTCCGGCCTGGCGGCCCCCCATAACTGCCAGTCATCGCTGCCCCCGCGGGCTCCGAGGCCACCTTTATTCACGGTTTCTTATTTGCGGTTTCTTGTCTTCTTCTATCCAAGGCGGCAGATGAACCGCCCATTGACCAAGACGGCTCTACAGAGCCTCTGCATAAGGGGTAAATATGTCTTCCATTCGTCTGACC
>NZ_JRGK01000362.1 GCF_000764645.1 Aeromonas finlandensis | reverse complement strand
GAGGAGGCGCATATTACGCTTCTCACTTCGAAAGTCAAGCGATTGTTTTCGCTTTTCTTTCGGCGCCCACTGCACCAGGAAGCTGGCTCATCAGTTCGGCGTGTTCCGCCGTGCTGGTAGGGGCGCATTATAGGGAGCCGCGCCGGGATGACAAGAGGAAAACTGCAAAAAATGGCACTTTTTGCAGTTTTCCGGTTCAACCGTTGTTTAATTGAACAAAAGCCCCGCTTCAGCGGGGCTGTTTCAGGCAATAAACCTTGAATTTACATCAGGCTGCTACCTTTTTGACCAGAATTCGCGTGCAAAGCTGCGCACCTTTTCCCAATCGGTAAATTCAATGTCCTTACTGGTGTCTGTACTGCCCCCGGTGATCTTCATGATCAGCTGGATGATTCGAGTCTGCCACCAGTTATAGCGGGAGTACTGCAGCGCACCGGCAAACACGCCTAGGGTTTTCGGCTTCCACGGAGAGAGGCGCAGGAACTTCTTCATATAGGCATTGGTTTGCGGCGTCTGCTTCTCTGGCTTGCGGGCAGTCAGGTTGACACAGAAGAAGGCCGCATTGGCCACCTCCAGCTGCTCCTGATGGGCATGAATAAAGCTGAACAAGCTGGGGTGGAAGTTGCCATAACGAATGGAGGCACCGATCAAGACCTTGGCATACTTGCTAAGGTTGCACATCGGCAAGGTGTGCAGGTCGTGCATCACCACGTCGCATCCCGGCATCTGCTCCAGCATGACATCGACTATTTTGCGGGTTTGACCATCCCGAGAGGAATAAAGCACCAGAATCTTGTCCATAACAACCTCAACTACGCCAGAATGCAGGAGTAAACAGTACCAGAAGCGTGAAAATTTCCAATCGACCAAACAACATGGCCACCACCAGCACCCACTGTGCCGCTGGCGAGATATTGCCGAAGTTGGCAGAGACCTCTCCCAGACCCGGCCCCACGTTGGTGAAGGCTGCCGCCACGGCGGTGAATGCGGTCACTTCGTTCAGCCCCGTCATCAGCAACAGCAGCATGAATATAAAGAAGAGAATGATATAGGTAGCGAAGTAGCCCCACACCGCTTCGACGATGCGCTCGGGCACCGCCCGATTCCCCAGCTTCAAGGTATAGATGGCTCTGGGGTGGACCAGCCGCTTCAGCTCACGCATCCCCTGCATGAACAGGATCATGAAACGCATCACCTTGATGCCGCCGCCGGTACTGCCCGCGCAACAACCGATAAAGGCGGAGAACATCAGCAGCATGGGCAGGAATGAGGGCCAGTCTGCATAGGTAGTGGTGCTGTAGCCGGTGGTGGTGCCCAGCGAAACCGCCTGGAACAGCCCGTGATTGAGCGCCTCTTGCCAGGTGGCATAGTGCCCGTGGGTCAGCAAGGCGATAAAACAGATCATCACCAGAGTCACCTGAATAGCCAGGAATACCTTGAGTTCCGCATCATAGAGGTAGCGCCCGAGCCGAACCGGACGGTGGGAGAAAACGGTAAAGTGGAGCGCAAAGTTCACGCTGGCCAGTAGCAGGAACACCACGGTAATCAGGTTGATGACCGGACTGTTGAAGAAACCGATACTGGCATCGTGGGTGGAGAAGCCACCGACCGACAGGGTCGAGAACGAATGGCACACCGCATCGAACAGCGTCATCCCGGCCAGCCAGTAGGCCAGCGCACAGAGCGCGGTCAGCAGCAGATAGATGAACCAGAGCGCTTTGGCCGTTTCGGCGATACGCGGCGTCACCTTGGTATCCTTCACCGGCCCCGGGATCTCGGCACGGTAGAGCTGCATCCCCCCGATACCCAGCAGCGGCAGCACGGCGACCGCCAGTACGATGATCCCCATCCCCCCGAGCCACTGCAGCAGCTGGCGGTAGAACAGAAATGCCTTGGGCAGATTATCGAGCCCGGTCAATACTGTCGCCCCTGTGGTGGTCAGGCCGGAAAAAGATTCGAAGAAGGCCTCCGAGACCGACATGTCCGGCACGTCGCTAATGATGAAGGGCACCGCCCCCACACTGCCCAGCACGGTCCAAAACAGCACCACGATAAGGAAGCCCTCTTTCGAGCGCATCTCTTTCTTGTGATAACGGTTGGGGAACCAGAGCACCACGCCAAGCAGCAGGGCAATAAAAAAGGAGTTGATGAACTCGGCACCACCCCCATCCCGGTAGCCGAAGGCCACCAGTGCAGGCAACAGCATGGTCGAGCTGAACAGCGCAACCAGCAGGCCAACAATGCGAATGATGCTCAGGATGTGCATTACAGCTCCCTTTCCCCAATTAAAGAGCGATGGATTCTAGCCATCTAAGGGGCTGAGGGATACCCGTCCATGAGTCCGGTCGGTCAATTCACGGTCCACCTGAGCCCAAACCGAGGACTCCCACGCCACCTGCAAGGTGACTTGCTGACCGTAATCAGCCGCCAGCAATTCGCCATTGTGACTGCTGATCAGCGACTCGACCGTCCCCATGTCACCGTAATCACAGTGAATGAGAGAGGGAGTGCGCGGCACCTTGAGCAAGGTGGTCAGCTGCTTGAGGGCGGCACCGACACCGCCTCCATAGGCTTTGACCAATCCACCGGTGCCAAGCTGGATGCCGCCGTAGTAGCGCACCACCACGGCGCAGATTTCACCGAGCCCCGACCCCATCAACTGGGCCAGGATCGGCTTGCCCGCCGTACCGGACGGTTCGCCATCGTCGCTGAAGCCATAGACCTGACTATCTTGCGGCGCGCCCGCCACAAAGGCCCAGCAGTGATGGCGAGCGGTCGGATGTTGGCGCTTGATCTCGTTGACCCACCCCTTGGCCGCCTCGACGGTCGGGGTGTGGACAATCAGGGTAATGAAGCGGCTCTTCTTTATCTCTTCGGTCAGTTCCAGCGGGGCGGCCGGAATGGAGTACGCTGCCGCCATCAGAGCCCTGCTTGTCTGGTCATGTTCTCCACCCCGTTGGCGTGCAGCACTATGTTGTCTTCGATGCGGATGCCGCCAAACGGCCGCAGTGCCTCAACCTTGTTCCAGTTGACCCGTTTGCCCTGTTCGCCCTGACGCAGCGGCTCCAGCAAACTGTCGATGAAGTAGAGCCCCGGCTCGATGGTGAACACCTGATCCACCTCCATCACCCGGGTGCAGCGCAGATAGGGGAACAACTCGGGCGCCGCCAGGTGAGTGCCGCGCTCATCCTGCATGAAACCACCGGCGTCGTGTACCTGCAAACCGAGGAAGTGGCCGAGGCCGTGAGGGAAGAAGACGTTGGTCACCCCGGTGTTGATCATCTCGTCCACCGACATGTCCACCAGTTCGGTGGTCTGCAGCAGGCGCGCCAGCTTGTGATGCATCTGCAGGTGCAGCTCGCTGTAACGGCGACCCGGTTTGATCTCCTTGATGATCTCCTGCTGCTGCTCGTCGAGGGCAGTAATCAGATCGGCAAACTCGCCACGCCGCCACGCCCAGGTACGGGTGATGTCGGAGGCATAACCGTGAAAATCGACACCGGCATCGATCAGGAAGGAGTAGCGCTCCGCATCCGGCACCCGCAAGGCAGACAAGTGGGTGTAGTGAAGGATGGCCGCATTGCGGTTGATGGCGACGATATTGCCGTAGGGCGCCTCGTTGGCCCCCTGCCCGACCGCCTTCATGTAGGCCAGATTGATCTCGAACTCGCTCGCCCCCGCCATGAAGGAGTCCTTGGCGGCGATATGGCCGCGCACGCCGATCCGGTTCGCCTCACGCAGACACTCCAGCTCGTAGGGGGTCTTGTAGGCGCGGTGATAGTGCAGGTAGTTGAGCACTGCCTCCGGATTGGGCTGGGTCAGCCCCAGCAGTGAGGCCACTTCCAGATGGCCGCCCAGATAAGCCCACTCCTGCTTGTTGGCAGGCAGATGGTCGGCCACCTGCTCCGGTCGGGTCAGGAAACGGATATCGAAGAACTCGACCCAGAAGGCATTGGGCAGATCCGCCACCTTGTGCCAGAAATCGACCGGACGATAGAACAGCAGGATTGGTTTGTTCACCCCGTCCACCAGCAGCCAGCAGTGGGGATTGTCCAGCACAGGCAACCAGGCCTTGAAATGCGGGTTTACCTTGAACGGGTAATCCTGATCGTCGAGGAAGATGCGGTGGGTCTGGCCGGAGTGGATGGCCAGTCCGCTAAGCCCCTGTTGCTGCAGAATGTCGCGGGTGCGCTGCTGCAAGGTATCGAGGTGCTGGGCAAAAAGTTGGCTGTAGCTGCTCATGGCGTCCTGCTCCGAGGTGAATGTGATTGCAGCATAACATCAAGCGCTTGGCGGCTCGACCCGTCAAGCTACCGCTTCGTGAGGTAACGCATACGTT
>NZ_JRGK01000361.1 GCF_000764645.1 Aeromonas finlandensis | reverse complement strand
GGTGACAGAGGATATCCTGCTGACGACGCACCAGCCGTCGCACCTGATTGAGCGGCAGGGAAGAGAGCAGGTCCCCCGAGTTGGTGGTGAGCAGCTTCTGACCCGGCAGTTGTTCAAGCAGCCCCCACGCCAGTGACAGCATGGTCGGATGCAGCCGACTCTCCGGGTCCTCCAGGATCATGATGGGGCGGGCCCCCTCCTCCAGCTCGCGGTTGCCCCGCGCCTGCAGCAGGGTGGCCGCCATCCCCGCCATCGCCAGTTGCAGCGCACGGTTATCGGCGCCACGCAACAGGGTGTGCAGGTTGCCCGGATTGCGCAATGTCATGGGACGATTGATGATGTCGCGCTGACTGCGCGGCTTGTTCTTGATGGGGGCGAGGGCGTTGAAGTAGTGATCCATCAGCTGGCGCACCGCCTGCAATGCCTCTTTGAGCTCCGGCTCGCCGATGCGCTGGGGTTCATCGAACAGCTTGTCCGCCAGCTCGCTCAGGCGATGCTCGGAGAGGATCCCCCACTGCAAGGTCTCCACACCGTTGCGGGCGGTGCGGGCATCCCTCATCCGGAACACCGGATTCATGGTGATGAGCAGGCAAACCAGCTCGTGGGCATTGGCGATAGGCAGGCTCTTGCCTACCCCGTCGAGAAAGTCGTGAATGGTGAGCACAGAGCCATCCGCCTGCAGCTCGGCGCTGGCGCGATAGTGAATGCGGTGGAATTTGTCCTTGTGCTGCACCCAGGAGGGGCAGAGACGGGCCAGCCGACGGGAGTGCTGGCACATCTGGGGTCTGTGCTCACTGAAGGTGAGCACCAGTTGCAGGTGGCGCGCCGGGGCCAGCTCGGGATCTTCCGGTTGGTGAAAATCCTCGGCGGTAAACTGATAGGGCTCGGCATCCTGCCCCAGCAGGCACCAGAGGGCGCGCAGCAGGCTCGATTTACCCCAGGTGTTCTCGCCGATCAGCACTGTGGTGTGATCCAGACCGAGCGAAAGGCGATTTATGCCGCGAAAACCTTTGACTTCAATACGTTCCAGAAACATCCGGCCATGTCCACATCATTGTGATGGGGCAATAGTGGCAAAGTTACCGGAAAAATCCTATCGGAGGCGGGGCTTTTTCAACGTGAACTGTGAGGCACTGCAGGTTCAGGAGGGGTAACGACAGCGGCGCGATCTTGCGGAGCATTCCAGTGGCTGAACCAGAGGTGACGGGTACGGATTTGACGTTTGCGATAATTCAATGGGCATTCCTTTCAATGGATAAGTGGTAGAGAGTACACCTCTTTTGCCCAAAGTCTCAGGGTTATCTGTGACAGGAAGATGACAACTGCGCCCGCCACTGTCCAGGCATCAAACCAAACGCCTCGCAAAAACGGTTGCCGCAGTGGGCTTGGGAACAGTGGGCTTGGGAAGAGAAGCCGCACTGACTGGCGATGCGGGTGCCGTGGGCTGGGGTGGTGATCAGCCTGATTGGCAATCTGGAGATCTTCGCGCTGCCCTTAAACGAGTGGCGCATTCGACTGGCCAAGGCAGCAAACGACACTTGCTCCTGAGCCAGTCAGCCCCTAAGGTAGCGCTGACCAATCTGTGACGATCCTGGCGGCGATAAACAAGGGGGCGAGATGTTACTGGAAGGGCTGGAGACGCTGAGCCTGCTGGCGAGCGAAGGGACCATGGCCAAGGTGGCCAGCCGCCTCTACATCAGCCAGTCGGCGGTGAGCAAGCGGATTGCCCAGCTGGAGCAGCGCCTTGGCAAGAAGCTGATCGAGCCGGAGGGGCGCCAGATCCGGCTCACCCCCCAGGCGCAGGAGCTGCTGGAGCGGGTGGCGCCAAGTCTGGCCGAAATGAAGGGGGTGCTGGCCGACAGCCAAGATCTGGCGGATCAGAGCCCCCTCCCCATCGCCTGCTCCGAAACCCTGCTGGCAGGTTATCTCGCCCACTTCATGCGCGGCTACCTTGGCCGCGACCCGCATCTCGCGCTCTCCACCCACCACACCCCGGTCATTCTGGCGCGGGTGCGCAGCGGCGATGCCCTGCTCGGCATCTGTGCCGGTCGCCTCCCCCCCGGCCATGGCCTCGGGGCCGAGCTGCTGCTGGAGGAGCCCTTCTATCTGGTGGGTGAGGCGCAGCAGAGCCTGCCACCCGCCAGCGCAGGGAGCAGGCGCAAGATCCTCGCCATGGATCTGGAGAACCCCGCCAACCGCTATCTGCGCGAACCGCTCGCCGCCCTCGGGTTTGAACCTGCCATGGAGCTCGACTCCTATCTGGCGCTCATTGAGCTCGCCAAGGCGGGCATTGGCCCGGTGCTGCTCCCCGCAGGCCTGCTGGGGCTGGTGGGAGAACAGGGGGAGATGGCGCGTCCACTGCCCGGATTGGGCCGCCCCCTGCATCTGGTCTACCGACCAAACAGCCTCAAGCGCGAGCGGATCGCCAAGCTGGTGAGCGCCCTGCGCAAACACTTTCGCCACTACAGCGACGCGCCGCGCTAACTGTCTCCACGCACCCGATATGACAACGGGGCCCAAGGGCCCCGTAAACATCCGATTTGCAGCACACTCGCCGCAGCTCAGATCCAGGCAAACAGCTCGGGATACTGGCTCCAGACCAGCTTGGCAGACATCAGCAAGGAGACGGTCACCAGCAGCGGCTTGATCAGCTTTACCCCTTGTTTGAGCACCATCTTGGAGCCAAAGCGGGCACCGATAAACTGCCCCAGCGCCATGCAGAAGCCGACGCTCCACACCACCTTGCCACCAAGGGCAAAGAACAGCAGGGAGGCGATGTTGGAGGTGAAGTTGAGCAGCTTGGTATGGGCGGTAGCGCGCGCCATGCCAAAGCCCGCCAGCGCCACGAAACCGATGGCGAAAAACGATCCTGTGCCCGGCCCGAAGAAGCCGTCATAAAAGCCGACACCGCCCCCCACCAGCAGCGCAAACAGCATGGGTGTAAGACGGCGAGAGCTCTCGGCATCGCTCACCCGCGGCGAGAAGTAGAAGTAGCAGGCAAAGGCCATTAGCAGGAAAGGGAGCAGGCGCTCGAGAATGGCGGCGTCGATGGTCTGCACCGCCAGCGTGCCGATGGCCGCACCGATAAAGGTGCAGATCACCGCAGGCCAGATCATGGCCCACTCCAGCAACCCCTTGCGGGCATAGAACCAGGTGGCGGAGAAGGAGCCGAAACTGCTCTGCAACTTGTTGGTGCCGAGCACCAGCGCGGGCGGCATGCCGGTGGCGAGCAGGGCTGGCACCGTCAGCAGGCCACCGCCACCGGCGATGGCATCGATAAAACCGGCGACAAGCGCCACACCGAACAGGGCAAACAGGGTAACCAGTTCCAATTCCATCCATAGACCTCACGAGATTGGGTTGCCCGAAGGGGTCGGACAACCGGAGATAACAAAAACGGGGTTGTGCAGGGGGTGGCACAAGCTGTTCGCTATCCTAGCGGGCCACAGTCGATGAATCTAACGAAACAGTGGCAGCCAATTGATTCCTGATTTTCATTGATTTGAGCTGCCACGCCCCTGCCCCGCCCCTCAGACGGCGCGTTAGCGGGCCGGTGAAGCGACGTCCGCTTCCTTGATGGCCGCCAGCGCCGCACACAGATGATCCTCGTCGGCACCGGGGAAACGGCTGACCCGACCGGCCATGTAGCGGCTGCTGAACAGATTGAACCAGTGCTGCAATGCCTGCCCCGCCTTGAGCTCTCCCGCCACTTCTAGCACGCAGGCCGCTACCTCGGCGGTGCAGAGGTGCTCGTCACAGTTGGCCACCCGCATGCCGTAGGTGGAGAGCGCATCAGGCTTGATGGCGAGCACAGGAAAACCGTCGAGATAGGGGCTCTTGTTGAACATCTTGCGCGCCTCCGGCCAGGTGCCGTCGAGCAGGATAAAGAGCGGCTTTTTACCGGGCGCCAGCGTCACCTGGCCGGTCAGACGGGCAGGCTCCTTCTCGCAGGCGGGAAAGACCACATAAGGTTGCCAGGCAGGATCGGCCAGCAGGGCCAGCAGCTCGGGATGGGGCTGGGTGCGCGACCAGAGAAAGGCCCAGGTGGTATCCGGCAACACATCGGCGATGAGGCGACCGGTGTTGGAGGGCTTCATCGGCTCGCTGTCATACATCAGCAGGCAGAAACCGGCCTCGGCTTTGAGCTCGGGGCGCCACTCGCAGGCACACCAGTCTTCGCGCAGTTGACAAGCCGGACAGCGGGCCAGGGTGCCGCCACGGGCGAGAAATGGTCGGGTAGAGATACTCTTGCGCCAGGCCCGCAGGCGGTTGACGGCGTGATCAGGAACAGGCTTCATCTAGGTTCACAACTGGAGTCAAAACAGGAACGGCAACGGTGCCAACATGTCACGGCACCATAAGCGCCCGATAACAGGGTGCTGCCGGAAAAGCGCAAGATTGTACCGAGTTACAGGCTGGCGGAACAGCAATCCCTGCCCCTTTCGCCAGACGCTGTGCCAACCTCTCTTGTCTTACGACTCCTGACAGCTGCGCAGCAGCTCCAGCAACAGGCTGCCATCGCGCAGCGCCTTGTGCACCTGCACCGAGGTGGGCTTGGTGGGATCTTCATAGAAGTGGGTGGATTCAATCTGCAGCCGCACCAGATATTCGGCGGGCAACTGGCTGGCCAGCGACTGGTGCAGCATGGGGAACAGCAGTCGATCGGCGCGGGTGATCTCGCCCCCGAGCAGCAACTTGCCCGGATTGAGCAAGCAAATGAGGTTGGAGAGCACCTTGGAGAGGCGGCCCGCCGCCTGATGGAGAATATCCTGACAGAGACTGTTGCCCGCCAGCGCCAATTCGCACAGCTCGCGGATGGTGACGCTCTCGGGCAGGTCATACTCCTGCATCCGCTCGCGCAGATCCCGGTATTGTGCCTCCAGCGCCTGATTGGTCACCAGGGTGCAGGCGCAGCCAAAGCCACCGCAGTAGCAGCGCTGGCCGTAAGGTTCGAGCTGCAGGTGACTGAGATCGCCGAGCAGCGCGCTCTCGCTCTCAATCAGTTGCCCGTTGACCACCATGCCAACCCCGATGTCGTTGTGCACAAACACCAGCACCGCATCGGCGCAATTTTTGGCCGCCCCCCACTCACGCTCGGCCTGGATCCAGGTGCGCACGTCGCCACTCACCAGCACCGGCACCTCGAACGCCTCCTGCAGGGTCGGCCCCAGCGGCCAGTTGCGCAGATCGTAGAAGGGGAAGTGTTTGATCATGCCGGTGTGGCGCTCTACCTGACCGGGCAGGCAGAGGGCGATACAAGCCAGATTGAGCGCTTTTTTCGGCAGAAATACCTTGATGGCATGCACCAGACTGCCCAGCAGATCGGCGCGCTCGGCCTCGGTAAAGAGGTGGCGCTGACGAGACAAGGAGCGACCGGAGAAGTCGAACAGCGCCATATCCACGTAGCCACGACCAAGACGCATGGAGAGAAACTGGAAGCGGCGCTCGTTGATGCGCAGCAGGGTCTGGCGACGACCACGCCCCACCGAGCTTTCACCACAGGTGACCACCAGACCGCCATCGAGCAGTTCACGGGTGATCTTGGTGATGCTGGCAGGAGAGAGGCCGGTCAAGCGGGAGAGATCGGTGCGCGACAGCTCCTTGTGCTCTTCCAGGCTGGCGTAGACCAGGCCGTAGTTGAGCTGCCGGATCAAATCGATACTACCTTTCACGATCTCATTCATAGGGTATGGGGCAAAGGCTGAAAAAAAGAGGCCGCCAATTTTCACACATTATTGGTCAATACCCAAATAAAGTGCGGCCTGAACCGGGGCTCAGACCGCATCTTGTGGTGCTCGTCATCTGACATGGCAGGATCAGTAGCGGAACTGGGAGACCAGTTTGCGCAATTTGTCGCCAGTATTGGCCAGATCGCGGGTGGTGCTGTTGGACTCCACCGCGGCACTGGTCAGTTCGCTGACAATCTGCTGAATGGCCACCAGGTTCTTGTTGATCTCCTCCGATACCGCATGCTGCTCTTCGGCGGCAGTGGCGATCTGGATATTCATGTCGTTGATGGTACTGACCGCCATCACCATGCTGTCGAGGGAGCTGGCGATATGGCTCGCCTCCTGCACTGTCTCCTGGCTGCGATCCTCGCTCGCCTGCATCACATCGACCGCCTGCTTCACCCCTATCTGCAGCCGTTGCAGCATCTCGTTGATCTGCTTGGTGCTCTGCTGGGTACGACCCGCGAGCGAACGCACCTCGTCCGCCACCACCGCAAAGCCACGGCCCTGTTCACCGGCACGGGCCGCCTCGATAGCCGCGTTCAGCGCCAGCAGGTTGGTCTGCTCGGCGATGCCGCGAATGACCTCCACCACGGAGCCAATCTTGGCGGTCTCTTGCGCCAGCTGCTCGATAACGCCAGAGGCGGTATGCACCTCCCCCACCAGCCGGTTGATACTGTTGATCGCCCCGCTCACCACACCACGGGCGGCGTCCGATTCACGGGCGGCATCGCTGGTCGCCGTCGCCGCATTGGAGGCACTGGCTGCCACCTCCTGCGCGGTGGAGCTCATTTCGGTCACGGCAGTGACTACCTGATCGGTTTCGCGACTGTGACCCTGCATCTGATGGTCATAGTGCTCGCTCAGATGGTGCAGCTTGTCGACCGCGCTGAAGAGGTGGTTGCTGGTCTCCCCCACCTGACTCACCACCGACTGGATCCGCTCGACAAAGCGGTTGAAGGCGCTGGCCAGCTGGCCAATTTCATCCTTGCTTTGCACCTTGAGGCGCTGGGTCAGATCCCCCTCGCCGTTGGCAATATCGTTCAATGCCACTACCGCATCGGCCAGCGGTTTGCTGACCCGGTTGCCGACGATCACGGTTGCCACCAGCGTGATCCCCAACATCACCAGGATCACCAGCACCCCCACTTTCAGAGAGCTGTTCATCTTGCTTTCGCGCTCGGCACGCAGGGCGGCCAGTTCGTTGTCGATGTCATCGATATAGAAGCCGGTTCCCAATATCCACTGATATTTGTCCAGCATGATATTGAAAGAGAGCTTGGGAGCCGTCCGTCCAATCGAGGGCTTCATGGTCCAGTATTCGGTAAAGCCATCCCTTTGTTGTGCCGTTTGCACTATGTCCTGGATAAGCAACTTCCCATTGGCATCTTTCTCTTGCCAGCGATTTTTTCCCTCCAGAGCCGGGTTGGCGCCATGCATGACTTGAACACCATTGGGCTCGAATGCAAAAAAATAGCCGTCACTGCCATAGCGTAACGGCTTCAGGATATCCTTGACCTTCTGTCGATTTTCAGGTGAATCCGGCTTGTTATATACAGCGTCAATGGCACTCTTGGCCATCGTGATGTAGCTACTGAGCAGCGCCTTGCGCTCCTTGATAGCGCTTTCCCGCGCAGTCACCAAATCGGACTCCAGAGCGCTTCTGGAGATCATGTAGTTGCTGAGATTGACCGCCAGTGCCATCAGCAATACAGGCAGCGCCCCGAGTAACAGGATTTTATGCTTGAGCGTCATCGTTTGTATCCTTACAGCTATTTTATTTGAACTCCTTGCCCAGCAATCAGTATAGGTGCTGGCGCTTCATAACTCGTTTTCGTTACAATTTCATGAAACAAATCTGCCAGTTACCAAACATTATGACTCTTTGTCCCTGCGGCTCATCCCTTTCTCTCGAACTGTGCTGTGGATTACTCCACCACGGCGCCCCCGCCATCACCACCGAGCAACTGATGCGCTCGCGTTACAGCGCGTTCGTGCTGGGTCTGGGGGAGTATCTGGTGCATAGCTGGCATCCTGATCACCTCAATGGCGTGACCGCCGCAGAGTTGTCGCAAACCGATACTCACTGGGATGGGCTCGAGATCATCGCCAGCCAGGGCGGCCCGGAAGATAAAACCGGCATGGTGGAGTTCAAGGCCTGGTTCAAAGAGGGAGAGATGCGTCACTGCCTTCATGAACGCTCCCGCTTCGCGCGCTATCAGGGGCGCTGGGTCTACACCGACGGGGAGATCGATCCCCTGCCGCTCAAAATGGGCCGCAATGATCCCTGCCCCTGTGGCAGCGGCAAGAAGTTCAAGAAGTGTTGCGGCTCGTGAATATGGCTACTTAAATGGATCTGTAACACGGGCTCACCGGGATCATGCTCCATGACACAACAGACCCAGCAGTCACCCTTCAAATCGATCAAGGATCGCATCAAGGCCAACAAGGAGAAAGGGGTCTCAATACAAGGCCCCGACGTGATGGACTATCTCTATCCCGCCAGCAAGGTGGGGATAGAGGTCATCACCCCGACCGGGCAACTGCGCTCGCTACCCGCCGTGCTGATTGGTGCCGATAAGGCGCGCGTTGTCTACTTCAGCCTGCCCGCCACCACACCGGCCGATGCAGCCCTCTACTGCCAACCCGGTTACCGGGCCACTGCGGCCATCATTTGTGAACGGGGCATTGGAGCCATGATCTGCTTCGAAGGGTTGATTGATCAGTTCAACAAGCAGCCCCAGCTCTTCACCATGCGCCAGCCCGAGACCATCACGCTGTTCAAGATCCGCAAAGAGGTTCGCTACCCGATCAGCTGTGAAGGCATCGCTCTCCTTGACCAGCGACCGCTCAACATTCATCTGGTGGACTTCTCGCTGGCAGGCTGTGCCTTCAGCACCGACCATCAGGCACCGGCCATTCCCCTCAACCACCCCATTGAACTGCGCCTCAGCGCCCCCACCAGCAACGGGGTCCCCTACCAACTGACAGGCACAGTGCGCAATCAACGGCAGATCAACAACTACCCGGTCTACGGCATGCAGTTCGACAGCGCAGCCCAGCAACAGAGCGGGACCTTCCTGCAGCATCTCGAATTCAATGGCCATCAAATGGTCGTTCGCACTCAGCCAGAGTCAGTTACGGGTCTCTCACTGGGGTAAAAAAGCCCCAATGCCCCCTTGCCAACAGGCAGATCTCGATCACAAATCTGCATATACCC